>CAZHQD010000104.1:8150-10379 GCA_964533835.1 uncultured Puniceicoccaceae bacterium
ATTTGGTTCTCCATGCAATCATAGTCGAGGGTAGGTTTTCCGTCAGGATCCAGCCCACTGGCATAGCCGCCAAAAAAGAGATACCAATGGCCATGCTCCTGGACGACAAAGGGCGCCTGAATAAACTCTTCGCCATGCCACACCACGAGACTCTCGCCTGCATTGCGGTCAGCGCGAATCATTTCGCCCGTAAAATCCCAAGGACTTTGAGTAAGCTGCTCCGCTACATAATGGCAGAAAACATGCCCCACGGGCGCCATAGCGATGCACACCCAGAGATGCCAAATGCCATCTGCCGTCTTGTAGATCGTATGATCGTTGGGCCGATTTGTGTATGGTTGCCCTCCAAAATCTGCTATGCAAGGTAGTATTCTATTGAGCTGCATAGGGGGAGGCGCAATGACCCACCCGCGGCCTTGAGGTTTAGGACGGAGAATCATGTGGTTACTTGAAAATATTTTGGGGCAACTTATTTTTTGTCGAACAATCCCTTGACGGCATCTCCCGCCTTCTTTGCGCCTTCAGCAGCCGCCTCGCCTGCTTTTTTAGCTCCTTCGGCAGCCTTATCTCCTAATTGTGCGGCCCCCTCACCTAATGCGCCTACACTCTGCCCTATAAGAGCCAGTGGCGCATCGAGCACAGAGAAAAGCTCACCCGCGCCTATACGGATAAAGTCTGCGCGCAACGCCACTATTATGTCTTTAGGAGAAGTCACATTTTCGCGCTCAAGAACAATATTCGCATTAATGGTGCGCTGCTTGTTCAGGAGTGCCTTTTCGTTGACGACCTCAATCTTCCCCAACTTGAAGGTAAATTTATCAATACGATACTTGAGTGGCTCGGAGGGTTGTTCTTCGGCAGGCTGCTCCTTAGGCTCACCTTGCAACGCTTGGACAAATGCCTTCACGTTGTTAACACCATCCTTGTTGGTCACGTAGCCCACGGATGGAATATCCACATAGATTTCTTGAAAATGCTTTTCTGCGCCAATCAGCGAAAGCAACTTTGCATCGCCACGAAATTCAGCCAATTCCAAAAATGTCTCCTCGGGGAAGGTATCGGGATTCTTAATCTCCAAACCCTTGATAACGACACGCGCCGTAAATGGGTTTACACTAAAGGAGTCCACATCGGCCTCGAAGCCTGCCTTATTGACGACCTTTTTAATAATCATCGGACCAAAGACGGGCGAGAGGGCGCCTGCCAAAGCAACAATAAGCACTAAAACGACTACCAAACCTACTAGCCAGAGAATGAGTTTGCGAATCATAGCAATTGTGTGGGGGTTTAACTCGTTTGGACAACTTAGCGCAGCATTGGTTGCAATCTATTTACAAGGCCGACTTAAGCGCTTATACCAGAAAAACTATCTGTTATAAGCAAAACCGTCTCTTCCTCGGCTTGCAAGCTAAAGCTCCCCGCGTATGGCAAGAGGGCATTGACCGACTTTTGAAGTCGCTGACCAGTCTGGCTGCACACAAGGCCACCGGAAACGACACTTACAATGCGTGCCTGCTCAAACGCGGCAAAATGAACTTTCTCTCCTCTACCCAACGCGAGCTTGCGCAAACGAAAGCAATCATTGTGTGTGAGCAATACCTCTCCCGCAGAGAGCGCAGTCTTCATTGGCAGTGGCTCGAAATCCTCCCAGTCAATAGAGGCAAGGGACTCCTTTACATGCAGTGCACGGGGCTTGCCATCCAGGCCAACACGCCCCCAGTCATACACTCGGTAGGTGGTATCGGAGTTTTGCTGGATTTCCAGAATGATGTTCCCTGCATCGAGAGCATGGATACGCCCTGAATGCACAAAGAGCGAATCTCCCTTTTCGACAGGAAAAGCATGGATAAGCGGTTCTAATTGGCTTGCCTCCAGTGCCTTGCGGAATTGCTCCGCCGTAACTCCCCGCTTGAAGCCTGCCATAAGCGCTGCCCCTGGCTCGGCGTGCGCCACATACCAATTCTCAGATTTGGGTTCGCCCTTTAGCTCTGCTGCTTTGCTGGCTGGCGGATGAACTTGCAGCGAAAGGCGCTCCCGTGCGTCTAGCCATTTAACCAACACTGGAAAAGCTTTGTCCCGTGGCCAATGAGGGCCCATTATTGAGGAAACATCAGCTATCATGGCCTCCCGCAACGTCTTTCCCACAAAAGCGCCTTGGCAAATGCGATTATTAGCCTCAGCCCTATCACAGATCTCCCAACTCTCGCCAATAGGCCCACCCGCTGGCAG
>CAZHQD010000105.1:0-10329 GCA_964533835.1 uncultured Puniceicoccaceae bacterium
TAATACCCCATTTTCCGCTTCCCAAAAACTTTTGCTTGCCAAGCGCGAGGAAAAATTTTCAAGATACACGTTTTTCCATCTACAGCTTCCACCTTTCAAGGCAGGCAACCGCATATGAACCAGCAGATTTCCATCAAAGTAGCATTGCGCGCCCAATCCGGTCGCGGCGCCTCCCGCCGCACTCGCAATGACGGTAAAGTCCCTGCCGTAATCTACGGCCACGGCGGCACTCGCCACGTTACCATTGAGAGCTCCGATTTCAATCGCCTCTACAAGAATGTAGCTGGTCGCGTTACCCTTATCCGCCTTGATCAAGAAGGAAATGCCCCCGAGCTTTCCATCATCAAGCAAGTTCAGCGCGACCCCATCACTGACCGCTTCCTCCATGTTGACTTCCTCGCTGTCGAAGAGTCCAAGGAGATGGTCGCCGAAGTTCCCGTCCACGTCGTCGGTGAAGCCTACGGCGTAAAGACCGAAGGCGGTATGCTCGAAATTCAGAGCCACACTCTTAGAGTTCGCTGCTTGCCCAGAAACCTCCCCGAATTTATCACGGTTGACGTCACCGAAATGAAGGCTGGCGAGTCCCTTCACGTTAAGGAACTCAAGAAAATTGACGGCGTGAGCTTCCGCCACGATGGCGACCACGTTGTCGTATCCTGCTTGGCCAAGGAAGAAGAAAAGGCCGCAGACGCTGCCGCAGCTCCCGCTGCCGCCGCTGCTCCTGCCGCTGGCGCTGCTCCTGCTGCCGCCGCTGCCGCTCCTGCCGCCGCCAAGAAGAAGTAACCTTTCTCTCAGCGTGGCTGATCCGCAAAAGATTGCCACCGCT
This sequence comes from uncultured Puniceicoccaceae bacterium, assembly GCA_964533835.1. Lineage (GTDB taxonomy): Bacteria > Verrucomicrobiota > Verrucomicrobiia > Opitutales > Oceanipulchritudinaceae > CAZHQD01. The sequence continues at coordinate 827 of CAZHQD010000105.1, forward strand.
CCCGTTCTTTACCAGTTCATTGGATTATGCCCGTGCAAGCCATCGTTGCAGGCCTCGGAAACCCAGGCCAGCGCTATCAGGACTCCCGCCACAACGTGGGATTTCTGGTCGTAGATGCGTTTGCGGCACAACTCGGCGCCTCCTGGAAAACCGAAAAACGGTTCGAGGCCGAGATTGCGCCCGTATCTATAGGAAGCCGCCAATTGCTCCTCGCCAAACCCACTACCTTCATGAACGGCAGTGGCCAGGCGCTCCAGGCATTGGCTCAGTTCTATAAGCTTCCCCCTGCTGCTTGTGTTGTCATCTATGATGAATACCAGCTACCGCCTGGCGGACTTAAAATCTCCGTTCGCGGCAGTGCAGGTGGCCACAACGGCCTTGCCGATATCATTCGCTGTCTCGGTCAAGACTTCGTTCGCCTCCGCGTAGGTATCGGCTCCGATAAGCCCCCGGAAATGGTTCTCGCCGATTTTGTTCTCGGCAAACTACCAGAGGCCGATCGCGCTGCCATCAACCGCCGTATGCCAGACTACCTTGGCGCACTCCGCATGATCCTTGAGCAAGGCCCTCAGGCCGCCATGAATCACTTTCATCAACAACACAAAGCAACCGCATCCTCTACTAATGGAAGCAACCCTCAAACCCTATAAAGCCACCTTCGTGCTAGACACACGTGGCTATGACCAGCCCGTCGATAACCTTATCGACGCTCTCAAGGAAGTCGTTTCCGGCGCCGGAGCCCAAGTGGACAGCGCTTCTAATCTCGGCCGCCGCGATTTTGCTCGCGTTACCGACCGTCGCCATACCGGTGACTATTACGCCGAGATCACGTTCCGCGGCCAGCCCGGTATTGCCAAGACCGTTCAAGAAAGCTTTCGTCTGGAGAAGAAGATTAAGCGTATCGTCATCGAAAACGCCTAGTTTCTCTTCCGCTTTCCCATCCTCTACCTGAACGCGCACCTATGGCCTCCTACAATAAAGTTATCCTAATGGGCAACCTTACAAGGGACCCCGAATTGCGCGTCACCCCCACCGGTCTCCAAATTTGCAAGTTCAGCATCGCCATCAACCGCAATTATAGCACCGCTGATGGCGAGCGCAGAGAAGAAGTCACCTATGTGGACCTCGACTCCTTTGGCAAACAAGCCGAAGTTATTAGCAAATACATGGCAAAAGGCAGGGGCATCATGGTAGAAGGTCGCCTCAAACTCGACCAGTGGGACGATAAAAATACGGGCGAAAAACGCAGCCGTCTCGGCGTTGTGGTAGAAAATTTCCAGTTCATTGGCGATGGTCGCCGTGACTCTGGCTCTGGGGACGGTATGCCCCCCGCTGCCTCTGGAAATTACGACGATGTCTCTCCTCCGCAACGCGCCCCTCGCCCAGCTGCTCGCCCGCAAGCCCAACCCCGTCAGGCCGCTCCTCAGCCAGCCATGCCCGAAGGTGATCGCTCACTAGACGACGACGTCCCCTTCTGATCCCCTCTCCGCCTTTTTTCGGCGGGATTTCCAAACTAAAATTTAAAATTTCAAACACACAAAACCATGCCGCAAGCCGAACTGCTTCTCCTCAAGCCTATTGAAAACCTCGGGCACGAGGGCGAATTCGTGAAAGTTAAGCCGGGGTACGCCCGCAACTTTCTTCTCCCCCGCAAACTCGCGGTCCCAGTAACCCGCGCCAACCGCCGCCAAGTGGAGGTCCTGAAGTCACGCCGCGAGGACCGCCTCCGCGCCGAGCTTAGCAGCGCTCAAGAGATCGCCGAAAAGCTCAGCCGCACCAGCATCGCCATCGCCGTCAAGACTGGCCCGGGCGGCAAGGTGTTCGGCTCCGTCACCGCTCAGGAGTTGGTGGATCGCCTCGCTCAGGAAGGCATCACCCTCAATAAGAAGCAAGTCCACCTTCACACTCCCGCCAAGTCTCTCGGTAAGCATGAGACCCGCATCAAGCTCCACCCGGAAATCAGTGTGGACTTCTCCTGGGAGATCGTTTCTGAAAATCCGATTCAGGACGAAGAAGGCAACGAGCAGTCCGCCTCCTAGTTCTTTCTTTTCGCACTCCCTCGTTTTGCTTGGCGCAGCGAGGGAGTTGTGTATAGAGCATTCCTTCAACGAGTTTTTTCCATGGGAACTATCCTCATCACCCTCTTCACCTTCGTGCTGATCCTCATCAGCATGTTTCTTATCCTCGTAGTATTGATGCAGCGCGCTAGCAGCAGCGGCGGCATGGGCGCTGCCTTCGGTGGTGGTGTGGCTGAGCAAACCTTCGGCGCAGAAACGGGCAATATCCTCACCAAAGCCACTATCTGGACAGCCATTGCATTCTTTATCATCAGTCTCGGGCTCTACCTCGGCCACATGGCCAATGCCCGCGAGACCAAGGCTGGCATCTCCGTGGAAGATACGCTCTCCTCCATCCCGGCCGTCACGGCCCCCGCTGACTCCGTGGCCGCTCCTGCAGAAGCCCAGGTGGCGCCCGCAGTCGAAGTGCCCGCCGCTCCAGCCGCAGAATAGCCTCTGGCTCTCTCCGCATCCCTTAGGAACGCAGTCCCCTTCACTGTGTCTTAATTTCCCATGCGGCTGCGCTTTTTCTTTTGTTTGCTTATCTCGCTCCTTGCTGTGAGCGCCCTTTGGGCGCAACCTCGCGGCAAAGTTCCCCCGCAATTCCTCAATCCGACTCCGCTCGATGAGGCCACGGGCAAGGCCAAGCTCCAGCGCCTTCGCGACTCCCAGCCTCTGGGCGATACCTTCCTCGGTTTCGAGCTGGCCCACTACAAAAAGGGCAAGCGTACCGCCACCAGCATCGGCTATCTCTGGACGAGCTGGAACGATCTCGGCCCTGTCTCCCGTCTCCTTGTCCGCCTCCCCGAAAACACGGGCGGCGAGCAGCAGTTTATCCTCCAGAACGGCCCAGCGCCCAGCCTGCTCGGCTTGCGTGCTTCCGCTTTTGCCCCAGTTGCTGCTGAGCGGCGCGATTCCCCCCTCATGTCAGGCGTAGCTTTTACCGCCTTCGATGTGCAGATGCCCTTCATTTACTGGCCCGACACCATTTACGAAGGCCCCCTTCGCTTGCGCGGTCGCCAAGCTCACAATTTCCTCCTCTACCCTCCCGCGGAATCCGCCGCGCCTCAAGGCATAGCCGCTGTCCGCCTCACGCTCGATGCCACTTTCAATGCCCCTCTCCGCATCCAGCTCCTCGGCGAAGATGGTGCCCCCGTCCGCACCCTTCAAATCCTCAGCTTCAAGAAAGTTGGCGAACAATGGTTGGTTAAAACCATAGACCTCCTCGACGAAAAATCCCGCGAGAAAACCCGCTTCGAGGTAAAGTCTGCCGCCACTGGCATCGATCTGCCCACCTCCGTCTTTTCACCCGAGAGCATTCAGCCGCCTTTTGACGCTGTGGATGCCTCGCTACTCAAATCAATCTAGGCTAGGGGCAAAATCACACCCATCCGCCACGCGCCCTCTACCAAGGGCTCTTGCCAGCAGGCCCCACCCAGTTCCCGCGCCATATAGGCCGCCGTCGGCAGTCCCAATCCACGCCCTTTCGTCCGCAATTCATTCACACTGTAGGGATGGTCGAATCGATTGTCTGGAAAATCAGCTGGGTATTCATCCCCCAAGTAATCAAAGCCGAGCGCAATCTTCCCGTCGGCAATTTCCAGCACGGACACCGCAAGCCGTGCGGGTGGCTCCTTTGTGGAGAGCAGGGCTTTCGCCAGCAAAGACTTAAATATCTCCTCCACCCATAGCGGGTTGCCCCTTGTTTGTGGTAGCAGCTCAGAGGGCAGGTCTAGTTCAGCCTGCGTCTCCCGCAGCATCCCCCGCAACCGCCGCACTGCTCCCGTGAGCGCCGCCGATGTGTCCACTTCATGCCCGCCATCCACGCCATGCCGCAGCGTGTTCACGATCGAAAGCTCGTCCACGATATTGTTCAGCCGTGCCGCAGACTCATCCACTATCGTGAGCATCTCCCGCTGGTCATCTGGGCTCAGTGGAAACGTATCGTCCGTAAGGGTTTCTACGCATCCCAGCAGCGTGCTCAGGGGGTTCTTAATATCGTGCGCCACATGCGCCGCAAATTTTTCCATCGCCTTCAGGTGCGCGGGATCCACAGAAGGCTTGTTATTCGCCATTACGGCGCCCTTGCCCTTTAGCGCTGCCGCCGTTTGCAGCCTGATGGTCAGCCGCGCAAACAGGCTCTCCACCGTTATCGGGCGCGCCGCGCAATCAATCACTCCCGCGGCCCACAGCCGCATCTCCTCCAGATCATCACCGGGATTGATTAGCGCTATGATCGGAAATTCCCCCTCTGGGTGGTGCGTGCGCAGTTGCTCGCATATCGTGGCCCCATCCCCATCAAATATCGGCAGACACACCAACCCAATATCTGGCCTTCTGTTCTTTGCTACCTCCAACGCATTTGCGCTGCTCGACGCCGTAGCCACGCTATACCCCTCCCCCTCCAGCGCTTGCGCTATACCTGTTCGCTCCTCATGATCAAAGCTGAGTAAAAGAAGGGTGGGATTCATGCGGCAGTCACTAAATGGATTTTGTCACAAACCTGGAGTAGTTGGGTAAAATCCCTAACAGAGTTTACGCACCTCGTAAAGCGTTGGTATGGATTTTTACCAATCTCTCGTATTTCTTCTAAGTGGAATCCTTCATGCTAATTACCTTCTGTCAAGGTGTGGCTTCGCCTCCTCGCCTTTTCATAAAGCTTTTACCTTATTTTGCTTTGCGTTTTTACAATACAATCACACCTTTCCTTCCATCACGCTATGGTCGAACTGCTTGTTAACGATAACCAACTCTTTATCAGTATTCATCAGACGAATTTGGATATGTCCTCAAGCGACGAAGTGCGCGCCACTATCCGCAAACTCCCGCTTGGCACCTATGACCTCGTCCGCGTTGACCTGTCTAAGGTTGAGTTTATAGACAGCACGGGCCTCGGCCTCCTCCTCACGCTCAATCGCTTGCTTGCCTGCCGGGACCGCCGCATTGTCCTCGTAAACCCACGTAAAATGCTCGTTGATGTATTGGTAACTTTTCGCCTTTTGCGCATTTTTGAGATTGAGGAAGAGCCGGCGCGCGTCATGGCACGCTGATACCCTTGGCTCCCCCAAAAGGAACCTTCCGTTAGCAAAACTGTCTCCCTTACTGCTTGCTGAGGCAGCGCATTCTGGTCACCCTACTCTGCGTCTGTCACCATCTTTTGCCGCCTATGAAAATTGCTAACGCTTTTATACCAGCCGCCCTCCTCGCTGCTGCTCTCCATTTTTCGGTTCCCGCTATTTTTGCCCAAGAGATTCCGGACGAGGTCATCGACCTCGAAACCATGGAGGTCAAAGGCGACCCCCTTCAGGATGCATTCCCCGCTCTCGAATCTTTCGATCTCCGCGTCGAGCGCCAGATTGATATCCTTTTCGTTATAGACAACTCCAACTCCATGAAGGAAGAGCAAGCCCAGCTCGCCTCCGCCTTCGAGCGCTTTATTCAGTCCTTTACCAAACGCTCCTTAGACTTTCGTATCGGCATCATTACCACCGATGCGCTCGACGGCAAGCTCACCTCCAATCGCAAGTGGCCGCAGCCCTACCTCACCCCCACTCTCCAAAATCTAAACATCGAATTTCAAGACGCCATCCAGGTCGGCATCCGTGGTTCCAAGGCCGAAACCGCTTTCCTCCCTATCAGCGCCGCTCTTAAAAACCCCGCCTCCGCTTCCTTCTTCCGCCCCGAAGCCTTCCTCTACATCGTGATAGTTTCCGATGAAGACGAATCCAAGGGCAAGGGCTGGCGCAAAGATTCCTACCTTATCGACGACGAGCCTGCTCTCGCCCAGCGCTTGGCCGTCCTTCAAACCGAGCTGCTCTCCCTGAAAAATCTCCGCCGTGGCATGATTCGCCTGGATGCCGTAACCGCTCCCGACCCCATCCCGGCGGATTGCCAGACACGCATAGCGGGCAAAGCTTTCAGCCGTGCCGCCTCCCAAATGCGTGGCAAGACTATCCCCATTTGCAGCGACTTCTCGGGCGATCTCATAGCCATTGCCGACGAGGTTTCCACCGTGGCCCAGCGTCGCTTCGCCCTTAAGTATCCCGCCATTACCTCCACCATCACCGTATCCATCAACGGCAAGTCCATCAAAATGGACCCAGAAAACGGCTTCAGCTACGAGCTTGAGCCCAACGCCATCAACCTCCACGGCGAAGCCCTTAAACATTCCTTCGGCAGCGTAGTCACCGTGGACTACAAGTGGCTCCCCATCCCCGAAACTACCAAAGAGCCTGCCGAATAGCCCGCTCCTCTCGCGCTACGCAAACTGCTTCAGGAAGCGCAGATCATTCGCGAAAAAGTAGCGGATATCATCCACGCCGTAGAGCGTCATCGCAATGCGCTCGATGCCGAGACCGAAGGCATAGCCGCTCCACACCTTCGAGTCATAGCCCACCGCATCAAACACCGCAGGGTCCACCATCCCGCAGCCCATGATCTCCATCCACTCCTTGCCCACTTTGGAAAGGTGCTTGGACTTGAAATCCACCTCAAAGCTCGGCTCCGTGTAGGGGAAAAAGTGTGGGCGAAAGCGTGTCACTGCGTCAGGCCCCAGCAATGAGCGAAAGAGATAATCCAGCACCGCCTTCAGGTCGCGCACCGTTACCCCCTTGTCCACATACAGGCACTCTAGCTGGTGGAAGTTTGCGCCATGCGTGGCGTCTGCCGTATCCCGCCGAAAGCACCTCCCGGGAGACACTATCCGCAGCGGTGGCTGCTGAGCCAGCATAGTGCGTATCTGCACTGTGGAGGTATGGGCGCGCAGCAAGTAGCGCTCATTCTCCCGCTTAGCCACATTCCCAAACTGCGCGTCTTCCGCAAAATAGTAAGTGTCCTGCAAGTCGCGGGCGGGGTGCTCCTTTGGCGTATTCAGCGCGTCAAAGCAAAACCACTCCGTGTCCGCCTCTGGCCCCTCGGCAATCACGAATCCTGCCTTTTTCAGTATGCTGCAAATCTCCTCCCGAACCTGCGTTAGTACATGGTAAAAACCCCGTGGCAGTTCGGGCGTTGGCAATGTGACATCCACCGCCGCGCCAAGGCTGGCTGCCAGCGCTGCTTCCTCCAGCCGTGCGCGGGCCTCGGCCAAAGCCGCGTCTATAGCCAGCTTCGCCTCATTCACCATCTTGCCAAACGCGGGCTTCTCCGCCGCGGGCAGGGTGGCAATCTTTTTGCGATACTCCGTAAAGCTCCCGTTGGGCCCCACGATTTTCGCCTTAAACGCCTCAAACTCGGCAAGCGTGGCCAATGCGCTCACTCCGGCGCGGGCTTCATCTACTATGGCTTGAAGAACGGGTTCCATGAATATCGTCTTAAATTGAAAGTATGAATTCCCCAAGCTAGCTAACCTTTGCCCCCGCGAAAAGGCAAAAATGGGAGCAGCCACATCATCATCTGCTAATTGAAGTTATTCTTTGTGGTTTGGCTTCTTCCACTCTATCGCCCTTCTTGTTTTTATCAGGAAGCGAAGCCCCCTCTACCCAAGTCGGCTCCACTACATGATGCACCTTCAGCTTGGGCACCCCATAGGCATTCGCCAGCAACCCCCTGTGCACCAGCTCAATAAGCTCTGCTCCCGAATGCTTTCCTCCCGCCAGTATCCCCGCAATTTCGCCATTCACGTCGCTTATATGCAGATCCACCAGCGCCACCTCCTCTGGTATCCGCACCCCAGCCTTAACTAGCTGCCAATACACTGCTGCATTAAACGCCACTATAGCCTCTACTTTGTTGCTGCGGACCCACTCTAGAAAGGCCTCATGTGGCGTTTCGTGGTCGTAGGAAAAAATTGGTAAGTTCGGCAATTTTGCGTATAATCGTTCCTGACAACACCGCACCGCGCTATATCGCATTTCATCGTCCAGTAGATTTAGTCTATGCTCGAAAAGCGCCGCCCCTATTCGCTTATACCCCCGCGCTACTACTTTTTCCCACGCCGTCGTTACCGCCCCAAACATATTCACGGTCACCGATGGAATAGGAGGGCAGTATGAACCTGGCGCAGCAGTTACAGCCACAAAATGCTCCCAATTCAGATCCTGCTCGGGGACCTTCTTGTATACAGGCCCCACCACAAGGCCCCCTATCCCGCGGGCCAGAAGCACGCGCTCAAGCGCCTGTACGTTTGGATAGTCATCCCGAAAAAATATCTCTAGGCGATACCCGAGCTCACTACACTTCTCCTGCATTCCCGTTGGCAGGTCATGATTATCCCCGATATCGTTTGTTTTGTACCGTCTTGTCTCCATGACCAGCCCTATGCACGGCTCCACATTGTGCTCTGCTCGCTTCCACCTTAGTTGGGCCAATTGCGCAAACGTAGGATCAGGCCGATACCCGAGCTGCTCAGCCACCTCTCTTACCCTTTTTGCCGTCTCCTGCGGTATCCCGCTATGCCCTGCCAGCGCGCGAGACACCGTGCTTTGGCTCACGCCTGCCTTTTCTGCTATATCTTTGTGGCTGATTCTCGCCATTTTTATTTATGCATCGGTATGCATACCACACTTTTTGTCTCTACTCAATTTTTCTGTGATGTTGTTTGAGTTGTTTACTCTATAACATTCTTCCTTATGACTAAATCAAAAATCCTAGCAGTACTTACTCTCTCTTCACTGATGACTGCAAACGCCTTTGCAGCCATCACCTATTCGGGTTTCGATTCGGCTGTTGGCTCTGTTAACGATGTCAGCGAAGGCACCGGTTGGGGTGGCGCTTGGGATAGCCAAGATGATAACTCCAACTATGCTATCACAAGCGGTTCTCCTCTTGCGTTTGGCGATGTCCTTACAAGTGGTAATTACCTCAATGGCGGTGGTGGCTTTCAAAGCACTGGTCGCCGTTTCGATACTGGCTTCAACTCCGCTTGGGACCTCGCAGGTGCCGTTTCCGATCCCTTTAGCGCTGGTACAGGCCAAGCCAATATTGATACAGGTACCGTTTGGGCCTCTATGCTCGTCAGAGTAAATGCTGGCATCACAAGCTGGGATAGCGTCACAATCCAGTTTCACAGCCAAAATATCCCCTGGAACGCAAACTCATCAAACGGTCTTGCCATTCGTTCCAACGGTGGCGCTTGGGGTATTGCCGCAGGTACCAGCAACTCCTTCACAAGCTCAGGTATTGCTCCAGTAGTCGGTGACACTGCCATGCTTGTGACCAAGTTCGAGCTTAACGCTGGCGGCACAAATAACGCTTACTTCTGGGTCATCACTAACCCCGCTTCTGTGACCCTGGGCGGTGCCGATCTTTCCACCGCCACAGCAAATGCCAGCATTGTTGGCGCCACCACAGATCAGCTACGTTTCAAGAGCCTCCACCTCTATCTCGACAATGCAAACAATCGTGTCTCCGTTGACGAAATCCGCCTTGGGCAGACTTTCGCATCTGTGACTCCAGTCCCCGAGCCTAGCACCTACGCCGCCATCGCCGCTCTCGGCGTGTTGGCTCTCG
>CAZHQD010000106.1:0-1716 GCA_964533835.1 uncultured Puniceicoccaceae bacterium
CCGAATCGGGATGCGGCGCTGCGCCTGCTCGAAATCCGCGAGCGGGCCTATGCCGTTGCGGAGGCCGTCATCGAAAAGGGCCTCTGGCTCGACCGCTTGCTGGAGCCCGTGGCGCAGGATAAGAAGCTAGCCCCTCCCGAGAAGCGCTTTATCCGTGTGGCGGGCAGCGCCCTTGTGCGCCACAAGCTCTTGCTCAACTTTCTCGCCCAGAAGCTCTGGCCCTCGGTGAAATTCTCCGGGGAAGGCTTCCATCCCGAAGTACTGGCCATTATCCCAGCCCTCCAGCCCGATGCCATCGACACGAGCGACGAGGAGAAAGCAGCCACCATGCGCAGCCTCTACGGGCACCTCTCCGCAGCCAAGGCAGCCGAGGTGGTCTCCCTGCTCGGCTCTGCCGACATCCCAGTGGCCACCCGCTGCTCGCTCAATGCCTATGCCGACGAAAAGGGCGCTGCTGCATACGGCGCTCGCTGGCCAGCGCTTGCCCAAGCCCTCAATGGCATACCCCCTTGCTTTATCCGCCACAATCCCTTCAAGGGCGCCTTTGCCGCTCTTACTGAAAGCATGCACTCTTGTGGCCTGAACGCTACCGTGGTGGACGAGCAAGCGGGCATCCTCTCTTTGCCCGACAACAATGGCTTGTTCACCACAGAGCCTTTCCTGAATGGCCTCTTTGAAGTGCAGGACTGGAGCTCCCAGCAGATTGCGCCTTTCGCCAAGCCGGCGGCAGGTCTGCGCGTGCTGGATGCCTGTGCGGGCCAAGGCGGGAAGACCCTCCACCTCTCCGCCCTGATGGGCAACAAGGGCAAAATCGTAGCCACTGATGCCAGCGCCGAACGACTCAAACAGCTTAAAAAGCGAGCAGCCCGTGCCGATGCGCAAAACATAGAAATACGTGAAAATCTCTGGAGCCAAGGGCCCAAACGCATCTCTGGCCAGTTTGACCGAGTGCTCATAGATGCCCCCTGCTCAGGCAGTGGCGCATGGCGGCGCAACCCTGGCCTAAAATGGTCCCAGGGGCCCGATATGCTTGCTCGCCTCATCACCGAGCAAACGAGCCTCCTGCGCCACTATTCTCAAGGCCTCAAGCAAGGCGGCTACCTTATTTACGCTACTTGCTCTATCTGGCCCGATGAAAACCGTCTCCAGATTGACCGTTTTCTCTCCGAGCATCCCAACCAGTGGGAAATCGAAGACGAGCTCCATCTCGCTCCCGATACCCACTTGGGTGACGGCTTCTACGCCGCCAGACTAAAACGCCTCTAGCCCGCTTATGGCATTCGGCCCGACTCCATTACGCCAGCTTCCGCCAAGCCTAGAAGATTGGTGGACTCATCAAGCCATGTATGCGACGGGGGAAATGGATCCTGCTGCCGCACTTGAGGCTATTGAACCTTATGTCCGCCAGCTCAGCGATCTCTTCACCACCGAACGGCCAGACAAATTTATAGATTACGGCCAGGACCCAAAACTGCGGGCTGCCTACGGCTGTTTCTTTTTTCCCCAGAGCTATGTTCGCTGTGCCATAGCCGTTGCCGAATTGCTTGATCGCTTTTCAGGCGCCATTCCCACGAGCGGGCCATTGCGCATTCTCGATCTTGGCGCAGGTTTGGGGGCTTGCGGCTTGGGTGCCATTCACGCATTGGAAGCCCGTGGGATTACCTCCCCTGTGGAGCTAGTCGCGCTCGACCATTCCCCCGGAAAACTCCAAACCCT
>CAZHQD010000106.1:1816-3357 GCA_964533835.1 uncultured Puniceicoccaceae bacterium
CGACACGCAGCCAATCGCAAATCCGAAATTAGTTAAATCCGAAATTCCTCAAACCTCACCCCCTTCTTGACACTCGCTCAATAAGCAACACCTCTTTCCTCATGGCAAAAAAAGCTGCCCTGCTTCTCAATCTAGGCTCACCCGATTCTACTAGCGTGCCCGATGTGCGGCGCTACCTGCGCGAGTTCCTTTCCGATGAACGCGTGATAGACTCGCCCGCTCTCGTGCGGTGGCTGGTGCTCAATCTCTTTATCCTTCCCACTCGCCCCAAGCGCTCGGCGGAAGCCTACTCTGAAATCTGGCAGCCCGAAGGCTCTCCCCTTATAATCACCAGCAAAAAGCAGCAAGCGCTCGTCCAGGAAAAAGCTACAATTCCAGTCGCCCTAGCCATGCGCTACGGCAATCCCTCCACCCCCGATGTTGTCCGCCGCCTGATAGCCGACGGGGTAGAAGAGCTTTTCATCATCCCGCTCTACCCTCACTACGCAATGTCCAGTTGGGAGACCGCCCTCGTGGCAGCCACGGACGTCATCGCAAAAGAGAAACCAGCTATCCGCTACACGGTGCTGCCCCCATTTTACAATGACCCCGAATACATAGACGCTCTCTGCACAAGCGCTCGTCCCTTCCTCCAAGAGCCGTACGACAAACTGCTCTTTAGCTTTCACGGCATCCCAGAGCGCCACCTCCGCAAAAGCGATCCCTCACACGCCCACTGCCTGGCTCGCCCTGATTGTTGCGATACTTGCCACCCTGCTCACGCCACTTGCTACCGCCATCAATGTTTTGAAACGGTCAAGCTCATGGCTAAGCAACTAGGCCTCCCCAAGGATAGCTACTTCACCAGCTTCCAATCGCGCTTGGGGCGCGACCCGTGGCTGCGACCTTACACCGATCACACCGTGGAAGACTTCGCGAAAGCAGGCCTTAAAAAGCTCTTGGTCATCTGCCCCGCTTTCGTCACCGATTGCCTGGAAACAATTGAAGAAATTGCGGGAGAGAACGCCGAGCTCTTCAAGGAACATGGCGGCGAATCCCTCCAGCTCATCCCCTGCCTAAACGAACACCCCGCTTTCATAGACTTCCTTGCCAAGCGCATAAACAAATGGGCAAACTAGCGTTGCCATGGATTCCGTATTTCAGCTCAAAGATGGCATTGCCTCTGGTAGCCTGCCTCCCAGCTGGCTAACGGTTCAGGATCAGCCCCACGCCGATTGCAAGGTCTTTACCGTTAGCAAGCGCACCTGCCGCCACCCCAGAAACGCCCGCCAAGGCGATTTCTATATCATCCAAGCCTACGATTGGGTGGTCGCCCTCGCACGTACCCGTGAAGACCGCTATGTAATGGTGAACCAGTTCCGCTTCGGTGCGGCGGAAAACTTTTGGGAGTTTCCCGCAGGCTGCATTGACCCTGGAGAAAATCCCGTGGATGCAGCGCTCCGCGAGCTGCGTGAAGAGACTGGCTATGCTGGCGCTAATGCCCGCCTCATTGGCTCCTGCCGCCCCAATCCTGCTCTCCAAAATAATTGGTGCTACTTCGT
>CAZHQD010000106.1:3457-10268 GCA_964533835.1 uncultured Puniceicoccaceae bacterium
GCCTTCTACTACGGCTTCAGGCACATAGGCCGTCACAGGTTTCACCAGCAGTGCGCTTCCCAGCCCAGGCAGGAACTCGGAAAACTCACTCTGCCCGTTGGCATTTCTTAGCGTGGCTTGCACCATGCCCATCTTGGCATCAAGATTATCCACGAGCGACACAAAGACTGCCTCTGGCGTAGCAGCCAGCACAGCGGCTCCCCACTCGGGCAACCCTTGATGACTTAGGATGATGTGCTCCAGCCGTTCCAGCATCTCTTCATCCAGCTTTGCCAGCATGGCCGCGCGCCGCGCGATGCGGTAGCCCAGCACCACGTGCCCCGCCAGATTACCCGCTCGCGTGCGCTTGGTATTAAGCCCGCTCGTGTATTCGATACACTTCCCCAGATCGTGCAGGCAGATGCCCGCCAAAGCCAGATCGGCGTCTACCTCGGGATAGAGCGGTAGCAGCGCTCTGGCCGCCCGAGTCATGCGCACGGTGTGTTCCAAAAGCCCATGCCGATAGGCATGGTGCATGGAGACTGCCGCCGCCACATAAGGGAAAGTTTCCTGCACTTCCCTGACCGCGTTTTCTACCGTTTGCCTGAGCTCCTTTCGCTGGATAGTCTCTACCGCCGCCAGAAACTCCGCCCACAATTCATCAAACGGCACGGGCGATGTCTCCACCAAATCCGAGAGGTAGCTTGCGCACTCCTCTTCCGTCATCACCACGATAGATGCCAGGCGCGGCGAGAGCCGATCCTGGTAATAATCCGTCTGCCCTTCCACATGAAGCACACTCCCTTCCGCCAGGCGTGAAAGCACGCTGTAGGTAGGCGAATCCTGAAAGATCGACGAGTTAAACGCCCCCGTTTTATCGCCTAGCTCCACTATCAAAAACTCATTGCCGCTCTTGGCGATTTTTGGCGATAGCTTCTTCAACAAATACACCCCGGAAAAGGATACCGTTGGCCTATGGGGCAGTGCCCTAAGTTCTTGCACAGTCATGAGCTCAAGCATGAAACTCCACTCTCCCAAGCGCCAGCTATTTTAGTAAGCACTTTCCCTAAGCTCTTCTTTTTCTTTGCCAACCGTCTCCGCTATCTGAACTCTGTTGCTCTTTATGGTGGAACTCGACACATGGCAATGGGCGCTAGCCCTCTTCGGCGCTCTTCTCGTGGGCCTCGCCAAAGGCGGCCTCTCAGGCATCGGCAACCTCACCGTCATGATCTTTGCCAATGTCTTCGCCGCTAAGGCCTCAGTCGGCATTCTCCTCCCCGTGCTTATCAGCGCGGATATCATTGCCGTCTACTGGTATCGCAAACATGTACAGTGGCAGCCCTTGCGCCACTATATGCCGTGGATGGCGGTCGGGATTGTCGTGGGCTTTTTCACATTGGACTATCTGGACAATCAGAGCATGCAAGTCCTCATCGGCGCCATTATCCTGGTAATGACTGCTCTGCACTTCCTCCGCCAGTGGCAGCAAAAGCGCGCAATCCTGCCCAAGCCATCACTTGCGCACTCCGTCAGTTTCGCGGGAGGCACGGGCATAGTAGGGGGATTCGCCACCATGGTTGCCAATGCCGCAGGCCCCATCTCGGCCATTTACTTACTCACTATCAGACTGCCCAAGCTGGAGTTCATTGCCACCATGGCATGGTGCTTTTTTATCGCCAATATTATCAAGATTCCGTTCTCTCTCGGCGCAGGATTAGTTTCCAAAGAATCCCTCGCCATCAGTATACCGCTTATGCCAGCAGCAATTATTGGTGCGCTCACTGCGCCCTATATCGTTAAGCATATCCCACAGAAGCTCTTTGAGACTATCACTTGGATTTTCGTAATAGCGGGCGGCATCAAGCTCGTCCTTAGCTAGGGAGCAGCGGTGGTTTCTGCAGGCGTAGTGAGTTGTCTCAGGCGCTCATGCCACTCCTTGGATAGCGCGGTGTCCCCTGCGCTCAAGGCCACGGCTATAGCATCGGGCAAAAATGCCCGCTCCATCTCTGTGGGCAGTCTAGGCAGTTCCAGCAAGGTCCTGTAAATCCGAAGGCTGGCCTTTGGCTCCCCCAACTCGTTCTGCAAAAACTGCGCCATCTCTGCGGCAAGCACCCATTGGTCTGACGGCAAGAAGCCAATAGTGGATTGTATCAGCAGGAGTTCCCGCGCGCGCTTGGCATCTCCCGTCTTCACGAGTCGCTTCGCCAAATCCAGCGCCAGCGCCCGCCCGCCCACTTTGTTGTAGGCATTCAGTCCGTAGTCCAGAGCACGCTCGGGATTTCCGTCCTTATCCAGTAAATTCATTCTATTGATCACCACATACTGCGCGTAAGCTGCTACCTCTGGATCTTCTATGCGGTTTAATTGCTCTACGAGCCCCACTTTGAAAGGCCTGTAGAGCGGATCGCCCACCGCTACCGCTTGCCACGATAGCACTGGCAAAGCGTAATAGGCGGCATCACCGAATGGCGCCCCCGTGGATAACGCCTCGAAAAGGCTATCCAAGTGGTGCGTAAATTGTAAATACGGCTCCCACACATTGCCCACTGTGCATGCCGCTCCGGCAGACACTAGCGGGCCTACCCAACGACTTTCCGCCTCGCCAGCCGTCTTTCTCAATGTGTCTGCCGAGAAACTATGCAGATGCACGGCCACAGACCCTGGCGGCAACGTGTAGCCTGGAAGCAAAAATGGCCCGTCCGCGTTATACGTCCACCAGCCAAAGTAGATTGCGGGCGCGTCAAACCGCTGCGTCAGGGGAAATGTGGGCTGCGTGAGGTCTTCCGTTACGTCGAAGCCCATCTGTCTCACCCTTTGTGAAATAGTGGCCAGCCACCGATTCCCTTGCAAATACCCGCCGCCCGTGCGCCCGTCTTGATCGATATACACCCGCCCCATCAATCCATATTTCTCCCCCGCCAGTGCGCTATCCACAAGCTGCTTACAGGCGGCCAGCGTGGGCCCGTCTAGCCGAGTCACCTTCAGTGTGCGCTGTCGCTGCAGGAGGCCTGGCCTATTAGCGCCAAAGAGCGGATTAAGCGCTGGCCCGATAGTACCGGGCACACCTCCCAAGGCCATAAGCGCCAATTCCCCGTCCACACTGGCGGCATTCGTTTTAAAAGTCTCCATTGCCGCCGCCATGCTCTCTTCCTTGGCCCCCGTAATCACGCGCAAAAACTCTTTGAGTTGCTCTCGATCAGGCTCCCTCACGATTGCCTGGTCGTCCGCTATTCGTAGCGGCACTCCCCTGCAAACGACGAGGTAGGAGATGTTGTGCCCCAATACACTGTAGATTTCCCGCCCCGCAGGGTCCTTTGCGCCCGCGCTCAGTGCGTTCAGCCACTCTTCGTCTATAAGCTTTTTGCGCAGTGGATTGTACACCTCAGCCGTAAACTGCGCCCAAGTAACAGTTTCCACATTCGGAAAGGGCAATGCTATGAGATTTTTCTCAGGTATTTGGCGTGCTGCCATATAGTAGCGCGCCAGCTCAAGGGACTCACTGTCGCTGCTGTTGGCCACCACCACCAGCTTCGCAGCATCCTCGTTTTGCGCCAACAGTGCCCCCACGAGCGCTAGGCACGCCGCCAGCGTAACTGCCACTTTGCGAGTGAATCTTTGCATAAATTCAGCGTAGCCTGCTCAGGCTATTTTGGTAGGCGATCAACCCTGCCGCGATTGCCTTCGCCATACGCTCCCTGTAGCCTGCCGACCCAATGTTTGGCCCGTCGGTGGGATGCGTCACAAAGCCCCCTTCAATAAGCGTTCCCGGGCATTTTAAGCCCTTGAGCACCGTAAAGCGCGCGCGCTTCACTCCGCGATCGGGCACCCGCAATCCATTGATCAGCTCGCGCTGGATGTAATATGCCGATAGCGTGTTCCAGGTGTCTTGCCCATTGGCTGGCGCACTCACCTTGTCGCTGGGGTGCAGGCTTGCCCGCCCCGTGCTTGGCTGGTTGAGCGGTGTATAGGCAAATGTCTCTGCGCCGCTCACTTCAGGCACTGCCGCATTGAAGTGCAGGCTTATAAAGTAATCTGCACCAAGCTGGTTGGCTCTGGCGGCCCTTGTCTCCAACTCAATAAACACATCCGTCGTTCGTGTTTGGGTAATTTTTAGCCCCCTGCCACTCAGGGCATTCTCCAGCCGTTTTGCCAAATCAAGCGTTAGGTTTTTCTCTTGCAGTTTCAGCCCTTTGTTTTGAGCGCCTGGGTCTTTGCCACCGTGCCCGGCGTCTATCACCAAATGCTTAAATGAAGGAGCAGGCTTAAATTGCTGTGGTGTCAGCAATGCCCTGACTGCCTTGTCATAGTCAGAGCGACTAATTGCCAAAATCCCGCGCAACGCCGCCACAGGCCACCCAAGATGTACCTTTATCCCGTTCAGCATGAAATCCCGCTTGTGGATTTCAAATGTCAGCTCCGCAAACTTCCCACTCAGCGCGTAAATCTTGTCGCGTACCTTCCAGCTCGCCTTCAGTCCCAGCAACCGACCAACCTCCGAAAGCCTTATATAATCAATGCCATTTATCTTTGCCTCGGCATAAGCCTGATTTGGCAGCAATGCGGAAATTCCCAACAAGCTTGCTGCCAATAGGAGTTGGCGGCGAGAATAACCCATAGACTGCGGAGTATAAGCAAGCTCAGACATCTCAAACTTAGTTGCCCGTAATGGCCCAATCGTTCCCCACTGGCAACCTTTTATCCCTTTCTTCCGTATAAAATCTTGTAAAACACCCTAAAACGGACGCATCGGCTGGACATTCACTTTCCATTCCGCTTAGTTAACAATCTCCCTGTTTACTTCATAGCTTATGTTCCTCCGCAAATTCCCCATTGCGGCAGCCTTGGCGTTCACCGCCTTGCTGCCTCTCAGTGTTCATTCGGCCCGCATCTTCATGGTGGGCAACAGCGTGACTGACTCGGTCAACTATGGCCAGTTTCAGCAACTCGCTCAATCGCGTGGCTACACCCATATCTGGGGTCGTCATATCATTCTCGGCTCGCCGCTCGACAATATTTGGAACACCCCGGACTCCGGTTTCATCACGGAGCCTTTCAATGGCTACGCTAATGCCCTGCCTAATTTTGATTGGGACGCCGTCACCCTGCAAACTTATGACCGCGGATTCGCTACCGACCTCGACTACTTTGGCCGTTTCCTGAATCTCGCCCGCACTCGTCCCTACAACGCGCAAAACACGGAGTTCTTCACCTTCGCCCGCTGGCCGCGCAAAGATAAGGGCGACTTCTCCACTTACTGGGTTCTTCCCAGCGATGGCTCCACCCAGCGCTCCGAAACTGCCGACTACTTTGAAGACCTCACCGTTGCCCTCCGCGAAGCGCATTCGGGAGTCTCCATTCGCATGATTCCTGTCGGCCACGTCTTCTACGAACTCGAACAGCGCATGAAGGAGGGCCTCATCCCAGGCTACACCAGCGTGTACGACGATTTCTACACCGACGGCGTCCACCAGAGCGATTCGGGGCGCTACGTCACTGCGCTCACCTTCTTCACAACCATCTACAAAGACGACCCCCGCGGCCTTCCGCTTGCAGGGTTCAATGTCACGCCACAAGCCGCTGCTATCTTCCAAGAAGTCGTCTGGGAAGTAGTCACCCGCACCCCGCTTTCTGGTGTCGAAGCAAACGAAGGCCTCACAATCACTACTACGCGCCTACCGAGAGCCTCCGTCAATCGCGCCTACACAACCACTCTCCGTGCCCTCTTCGGCACAGAGCCCTACACCTGGGCCATTACATCGGGTTCGCTACCCTCGGGCATCACCTTGGCCTCGAACGGCCTGCTCTCTGGTACCGCCACTACTTCAGGAGAGTTTCCTCTCACCTTAGAAGTGACTGACAGCACGGGCGCTAAGGCCACCGCCGAAACGACTCTCTCCGTTGTAGTCAATACCGTGCCCGATATCACCACGGCAGCTTCGCTTCCTGGTGGATTCATGGGCACCCCCTACAATATCCAGCTCACCGCAAACGCGGGTGATCCTCCGCTCGTATGGCGCAGAACTGCGGGCAGCTTGCCTCTTGGCCTAGCACTCACCGAGCAAGGCCGTCTCTACGGTACCCCAGGCGCTCAAGGCACTTTCAACTTTACCATTCAAGTAGCTGATGACGATTTCCCCGCCGATACTGATTCACAAGCTTTCACGCTCATCATAGGAGCACCACAGGCAAACACCGTAAGTGTCCCCCGCATCCTCCAACCTGTGACCATCGACGGCACGCACAACGAGTCGTTCTGGAACTTCAATCGCACCGCAAACACCGTTGCTCTCGGCAGCACTTCCGCAGTCGCCCGCTTCGCTACTGCTTGGGATGTTGGCTACCTCTACCTCGCTCTTCAAGTGGACGACACCACTCCAAACGGCGGCCTCGCCTCTCCCTCCTCAAACGATTCTATCGAGATCCTCCTCGATGCGCTCCATGACCGCGAAACTGTCTATAACGTGGACGACCGCCGTTTTGTTATAGAGCGCACAGGCGAGACGGTTGAAATCTTTGGCCGCGGAGCAGGTTGGATCACAGCCGTTCAGTCCAATGCCAATGGCTACAACATTGAAATAGCCATCCCGTGGGATAACCTCACTCGCACCCCCTACCCTGGCATGGGCGTAGGCTTCGACCTCATCCTGAACGATAACCAGAATGGCTCAGGTCGCGCCGCCGCAGTTACTTGGGATGGCTCAGATCCCACCGAGCCCGCCCCTCTCACCTTTGGCAACTTGCAGCTTTCAGCTACCGTCAGCGGCCCAGCCACAGGCGATGTACTGATTGCCTACGAGCCATTCAGTGGCCCTGCAGGTCCGCTTCACGCGTC
>CAZHQD010000107.1:0-10261 GCA_964533835.1 uncultured Puniceicoccaceae bacterium
GGCCACTTTTGCCCGCCATTTTCAGGTCGGTAAGGACGACATCAAAGTGTTGCCCCTCCATGGCTTGGAATGCCTCATCTGCGTCTGCGGCCAAACTGACGTCGTAGTTCTCCACCAGAGCCATGGCAAGCCCCTCGCGAGTATGCTTCTCGTCGTCAACTATGAGGATGCTGGGAGGCATTGAAGAAATTAAAAATTAAGAAGGAAGAATTAAGAATTGGGGAAAAAGGCAGAATGCAGAATGATGAATGAAGAAGTAAAGGCGGGGAGTGAATTTAGATTTATGATTTCAGATTGCAGATTTTGACACCAATACGTTCGTTAGTTGTTTTGAAATTTTTAGATTTTTTAAGGGTTGGTGGTGAGAGGGTTGCGGATTTTTTGGTTAGGAAGGTTTCTGGGGGTGGTGGCTTTGCGTCTCATTTCGTTACGTTTTCGCACTGTTTTGAGTCTCTTTTATGGGTGATTTGTGGGTGTTTTCGCCCTCTTTTCGCCTTCTTTTGTTGGTGATTGGAATTTTGGATTTTTCACCACAGAGGCTCGGAGGAGCAGAGAGGGGGAGGGGGGGAGAAATGCACAATGCACAAAGAAAGGTAGAATGATGAATGAAGAATGATGAAGTTAAGGCAGTGTACGTTAGTTGTTTTGAAATTTTTAGAATTTTAAAGGTTTGGTGGTGAGAGGGTTGCGGATTTTTTGGTTAAGAAGGTTTCTGGAGGTGGTTGTCTTGCGTCTCGTTTCGTTACGTTTTGGGTCTCGTTTCGTTATGTTTTGAGACGCATTGGATGGGTGGAGAAACTTGGGATGGGTGGATATGAAGATTCTTGGCGAGGGGGGACAGGCGGGACGCCTGTCGTACTTAATTAAAAGCGATAGCGAGGGGGATGGGCGAGATTTGAGGATTTTTGAGTTGGGCAACCCAATCGACAAGCTCATGGCTCAGCTAGACGGTAGCCCCACTCTCAAGGCAGAGAAGGAGAGGTGGGTTGGTTGGTTTTTGTAGGGGCATAGTTACACAAGACCCTGCAAAATGAAACTCTATTTTGCAGGGTCTTGTGGAGGAAAAAGTGAGGGCTACCAGCGGCCTTGGGCGTAGCCGTTTTTGGTAAGGAAGGCGTAGCTCTTGGCGGCGGCTTGAAGCATGTCGGTCGCACAGTCGTCCAGCTCGGCAACGAGCCATTCTACGCTGGAAGGCAGCTCGGCGAAGATGGGAGCCCACTGCATTTTGCCAGCGCCTACGGCGGTCTGCGGGATGCCGCGCTTGAGGTGGCCGTCTTTTATGTGGAGGACGGGGCAGCGCTTGCCATAGTGCTTGAGAGTTTGGACGACATCCCAGTTGCCCACGACGCACCAGTAGGTATCCAGCTCCACAAAGCAGCTTGGGCAAGCCTCCATGAAGGCATAGTGGGTGGGGCGATCGTTGTCGCGCTTTTCAAATTCAAATTCGTGGTTGTGGTAACCGAGAGAGATGCCCGAACCTGCGAGGAATTGGGCGGCCTTCTCAAAGTCTTGCCCGTGGGCTTTGGCCGCTGCGGCGGTGGCGAAATGATCGGGAGGGGTGAAGGGCACAATGTGGTGCGTGTAGCCGAGAGTGCGTGCGGCTTCGATGAAGCCCTTGGCGTTTTCGGCGTTCGGCCAGCCCATATGGGCGCCCGAGGCGACGAGGCCCGCTTTGTCGAGCAGGGCACGGAGATCGGCGGGCGAGAGGTCGTAGAAGCCCGCGAGCTCAACGCCCTTGTAGCCAATAGCAGCCAGATCGGCCAGAACGGGATAGACACCGCGCGCCTTGATGGTATCGCGCAGGGTGTAGAGTTGGATAGAGATGGGTGGCATATACTTGCAGAGTAAGGGTTGGGCTTTTAGGGAAACAAAAAGGGGCAAGCGCAAGCAAGTAAATTAGCGGTGTACTTAGGGTCCTCGAAAAGGATTGTAAATTGACAAGCCCGTATTCTTAAAGTCCGAAAAATTTCTTGTGACTACTATGAGTCCGTATTGTAGCGCCGTTGCAGCAATCATGCTGTCCTTAATTGGCATTGGTTGGCCTGAATGTTTGAGCCGAGCGAGCAGTTGTGCCCATTCCAAAGCTGTTTCTGAATCCCATGGAAGGCACGAAATACGTCCTATCCCCTTACTAAACCATTGCTCCAGTTGCGACTTCCTTGCACCATTCGGTAAAAGCATGATTCCATAATGAAGTTCACCCAATATTATGGAATTGATTACCGAATCGCGCTGATTTTGCCGCAACCACTCCACCACTTGAGAATCCGGTTTTGAACGAGTAGGCTCGCTTAATACATTTGCGTCTATGAGGAACTTCACAGCGTATCTGTATATTCCGAGGGGATTGCTTGAAAGAAGTCTTTCTCAGGACAGCTGGATAGCCAATCTACCAGATCATTATCGGATTCTTTCTTAAGCAGAGTTAGTTCATAATTGCCAGGCTGGGTTCTTGTTATGGAGAAACTGTCCCCTGGATGTATGCCATCAAGATGGATCAGCTCGGTGGGCACACTAATTTGCCCTTTACTGGACAGCTTGGTTATCACAACACAAAAATCTACAGGATATTCTGCAGTTGGCAACTCATTCAAGTGGGCTTCTATGGATTGAGAATGGCAAAATTTCGGTATTTTCGACTTATTTGAGATGCGGAACCACGCTCGTGCGCATTAGCATGTACAGCATGCAATCTGCTGCCAATGCACTGAGGAATTGCGTCAATAATTAACTAACATCATAATAGACTCCTTCCTCCGAAAAATCTCAAGGAGGGGGGCTGCCATTTCGGTTGGGGTGGGGCCGATGGCTTAGTGGGGCGCTGGGTAGGCGGGCTCCACGCTAATGCGGATGAAGAGGGAATTGGTGGCGCTGAGCTCGGCAAACTGGAGGGTGAGTGTCTCGGTGGAGCCGTCGTCGCTGCGGTCATTGATGAAGGCGGCGATTTCAGTGCCGCCCGTGGGCGAGAAGATGTAGGCATCGGACCAGTCAACAAGGTCGGCGCTTAGCTCGATGCGGAGAATCACGCCAGTAGCTGCGAGATTGCGAGTGAGGGTAAAGAGCGGGGTGCCGCCATCGACTACTAGTGTGGGCAACTGGCCTTGGACGCTTTGATCGGTGGGCAGGCCCATGGCATGGCGCACGAGGAGGGAGACGCCCTCATTCATGGGGTCCGAGTTGGGATCGGTATTCGTGGGCAGGCCCTTGGCAGTGAGCCACTCGATGAAGGGATCTATGACGGTGAGGGTGAAGTTCGCGCTGTCAACGTCGCCGTCATCATCTGTGGCGGTAAGGGAAATCGGGAAGGAGCCAGACTGGGTTGGGCGGCCACTCAGGACGCCAGTTTCGGCATTGAAGCTGATACCTGCGGGCAGGGTTCCAGAGAGCACCCATTCAGGCACGCCGTTTCCGCCTGGGGCAGTGAAAGTGCGGCTGTAGGCTGCGCCCACGCGCGCAGTGGCGAGCGGAGTGGTGTTTATGACGGGGGCAGAGTCTTCATAAAAGGTGATCGAACCATTGAAGAGGCGACTGGGGCCGAAGACACCTGTGGTAAATGGCCCCGTACCGCTCCCCAGGCCCTGCTGCGGGGTGAATAGCAGATTTCCCGAAGTGTAAGTGGTTGAGGAACTGGTGTAGCTGATTTGTTTGCCGCCGCTGGTTATGAGGAGATAGACGCCTAAGGTGGCTCCTGGCGCGATGGTGACAGTGGCGGGTTGGCCTCCAGACTTGATTGTAAACGGGGTGGCTGTTCCGTAGCCGCTACCAGTAAAGCTATCACTTACGCCCCAGAGAGTCCATCCTGATGCGGAGGTTGCGAAACCGTTGGCGGTACCCGAACGGGTGTATGCGGTGACAACGAGGCCGCTAGTGGCGTTGAAATTACCTTGGAGCGCACCAGTGAGCACGATGGGGAAGGGGCCGTTATTTTTAAGGTCGAAGGTGTTTCCTGCTTCGCCTTGAGTGCCGCCTGTGAATCGGGTTGTGAGCACTTGTGCGCCCCCCGTGTCCACAGTCAGGGTGGCGGGATTGCTGGTCACGGTGCCGCCACTGCCGATGACTTTTACGGTGTATACTCCCGCGTTGAGGGCGGAGGCGTTGGGAATGGTGTAGTTGGGTGTGTTACTGCCGGGCAACAGTGTGTTTCCAAGATACCATTCATAGATGAGATTCGTGCCGACTGCGGAGACACTGAAGGACACGGGATCGCCGAGGGCTACCTCCAGGCTTTGGGGGTGCGTGGTAATGGCGGTGTTGCCCACGACAGTGGTTTGATAGGTGCGCTCGGCGGTCTTGCTGCCGTCGTTGGCATCGGCAATGCGCAGGGTAAAGACGTTCTGAGCTTGCGCCGTGGGGGTGCCACTGAGAAGCCCAGACGCGGAGAGCGATAGGCCCGCTGGCAATGAGCCACCAGATACCGACCAGATATAGCTGCCGCTGCCGCCACTGGCCGTGAGTTGGCGCGAATAGGGCTGTTGGTGAGCCAAGAATACCAGGTCTTCTGTGAGGATAGAGAGGCCACTGGGGGAGACGGGCGGCTCGTCCCAGATGAGGTCGTCAATCTCCACCACGCCAGCGCCAGTGTTGGTGAGGAGAAGGGTTACGCTGCCGCCGAGTTCGAGATCGCGCACTTCGCGCCCATAAAGCACGGTGGAGGGGTTGGTGAAAGTGGCTACGGTGTTGCCATTGGCCTTTACCTGCACGGTGGCGGTGCCGCCTGAGACTTGCCGCAAGCGCAAGGTGAATGCGCTCAGGCCGCGCGGCAGTGTAGTAGAGAGAGTGCCGCCTGCGTTCAGCCGGATTTTGCGGTCGAGGCGAGTCAGTGGGTATTCGGCGATATTTCCGCCAAAGCCGTCGGCAAAGCCATTAACACCAGTAAAGGTCCAAGTGAGGCCAGTGATGGGGTTGGCCACCGATCCACTGCCCGTAGCCGTGAAGTGACTGAAACTCTCGCGGACGCGGAGCGCTTCCCGCATGGCTTGGAGGTAGGCAGCGAGGTTGGTAGGTGCGCCATCGTGCCACCCAGAGAAGGGGGTATTGCGGACGGTGTCGTGAATGACCTGCTGGAGCACGGCGGCATCGTTGGCCGAGAGCGTAGTGGAATTATCCACCCATTGGTGGGTGCCGCGCACGTCTATCTGATAGGCACCAGCGGCAACGACACCTTCCTGTATGTATTTGCCAAGCGCGTTGAGGTGCTGGTCTCCTGTGTGGAATTGGGTGCGCGAAGTGTAGGCTTGGAGCTGCCCACTGACTGCCGCTGCCTTTGCGGCATCGACACCTGAGCCAATGGGAGCGACATATACGGGCGTCCCCAGATACTGCGTGGCTTCGTAGGCGAGGGCCACAGAGGCGAGCCAATACCATTGCTGCTGGCGGGCGCGATTGTTGCCTTCTAGATTTTCTGCCCACAAGCTGGAGGCAGCCAGGTATTCATCGCTCCAATATTCGTGAATAAAAATGCGGTAGTTGGGCCTGGCCGCCAGGGTTTCCTCGGCAAAGAGAAGCGTGCCGTCGAGTTCGCGTTCGGCTTGCTCGTAGGGGCGCTGCGCATTCATCACCAGCACGTCATAGCTCCCACTTTGCAACTGAGTAATCTCCGTGTTAAAAGAGGTAGGGTTTGTCGCCAGCGTATTGCTCCAGTGGAATTCAATAGGGGCTCCGATGATTTGAAAACGGCGGGAGGGCACATTCAGCGAACGCGCCTCAAGGAAACGCTGGAGGCGGTCGCCATCGGTGACAAAACTACTGCCCATGCGATAATGACCGCCTGTGGCGGCTCGATTGATTGAGAGCGCATTTGCTGTGGCGGAAACTACCGCGGAGGCCACTGATTCCTCATTCCCTGCATTGACTGCCGTCACGCGGTAATAGCGAGGAGTCGCGGCGGGGGCATTGCTCACCAGATGCCGCGAGCGATCCCGCGTGGCGATAAGTGTCCATGGGCCGGAGTCGGTGGTTGCTTCATATACGCGGTAGGTGGTGGCGTTGGCCGTGTCGGTCCAGTTGAGGCCGATAGTGCCAGTGCCCGCAGTAGCAACCAAGCCGACAGGCGCTGATGGCGCAACGGCGCCAAGGAAAGAAGCCGCACCCAGAAGGAGCGAGAAAAAGGGAAGGAATTTCATGGGGTAAAATAAATGCGGGACAATATATAAAACCCACTAAGAGAGCTACCCGCAAGACTGTCTTAATGGGAACTATCCCAAAAGCGCTTTTAAAAACTAAAACCCTGGCTGCCAAGAGGCAACCAGGGTTGATGGAACGGTGTTTTATCTAAGGAGTTTTTTGTATCTAGAATTGGCTCTTTATTACTTCGTTTTCGTCAGTGAGATGTGATTTCAAAATACAGATCTCCAGTTTTTCCCGTAATTGACAAACTTCGCGAATTGGGAACTATCCCAATCAGGCGTTACAAATCATGACAAATCGGATCACCATTCTCGATATAGCCCGACGGGCGGGGGTGGGACGTTCGACGGTTTCACGAGCACTGCGAAATGATCCGCGCTGTAATAAAGAAACACGGGAGCGGATTCAGGCGCTGGCGGCGGAGATGAGCTATGTGCCGGATCCGGCGCTTTCAGCCCTGGTGGCACACCGAGACAAAAGCCGTCCCGTTTCGGCGACCTACAATATCGCGCTTGTAGACAACGTATCGGGGTGGGGCGACGCCTATCGCAGCGCGATCAGGCAGGGAATAGAGAATGAGGCCGCACGATTGGGGTATGCGCTGGAGTATCTGGCGCCCGACAGTTTTGAAAGCCCACGCAAATTGGCCAGCGTAGCGACGGCGCGCGGAGTGCGCGGCTTGGTCTGGGCTTGGTTGATGAATGAGCGTTTTATACCAGAGTTTCCGTGGGAACGTTTTGCGCATGTGGGCTTTCTTCTGCCAGTCGTGCGCCCAAATATTCACCGCGTGCGGGATGACGCGTTTCGCACCGTTTTTGATGCGGCACGGGCAGCATTTCAAGCAGGCTTTGAGCGACCTGCCCTCGCCATCCTAACCTCTCCCGGATCAGTAAATGACCGCTTTCAGAGCGCAGGGTGGTTGCAGGCCCACGCGGAGGCCAACCGCACACCGCTTCCCGTGTGGTATGGCGGGGTGAAAGGTGTGGATGACTTACGTATGTGGGTGGAGAGCTGCCAGCCCGATCTGATTATTGGGAACACTGATGGGATTTACTGGAAGCTGCGTACTGAACGCCCCGACGTATTCGACCGCTGCTGCTATTTGAACCTGCTCCACGGCGGCGAGCATTTTCCAGGGTTTGACTGTAGCGAAGAGGACATTGCCCGAGCGCTCGTCAGCCAGTTGGATGGCCAACTGCGCCGCAACGAGCTGGGCCTTACCGAGGCTCCGCGCACCACGCTGGTGAAGCGCAAATTTCTGGAGCAGGAGCGCCTGAACGAAATGAAAGCTGGTACCCGACGATAAAGGCGCACCTGCGGAGCACCGTGAAGCAAATTCTCTGAACGGCTAACCGAATGAGTGAACCATTCTGAAAGAGAGGGCTTTGCCGAAACTAGTTTGGGCTATCCCCGATAAATCTTGAGGAGGGTGTCTGCCATTTCGGTGGGGGTGGGGGCGACGGCGATGCCAGCGTCTTCCAGTGCGGAGATTTTGGCGGAGGCGCTGCCTTCTCCGCATCCCTCTTTGGGCCTACCCGTGTCTTCAATGGTTCGGTTAGTTTCCAGGTTGGCCAGTAATTGCTCATTCTAATCTAAATCGCTTAATCGCAACCCATTCCACCTCGGTGGAATGGGTTGTTTGTCTTCAATTGAAAATAATTTTTAAAAAACGCATCCAAGAGACTCAACGTTAGCGTATTACTCTATATAGCACACCACCATAGACTTCAATTCTATGAAAACCACGCTCTTGCTTGCACTGTTCATTGGCATACCGTTGCCGCTTCTCCACGCCGAGCCTACTCCCTTCCCTGCTAAAAACGCCCTTGTGCTTGAAGGAGCCGACCTAGTGACTCCTGACGTGGATAATTGGGAAGTGAGCTGGCCAGCGTATTCAGAGAAAAGTGGGACACTTAGTGTGCAAACTGAGGTAATTGAGAAAGGGGGTAGTGTGTTCCCGCTAGAAGATTACAGCAAGACCACACGGAGCTGGTGGACGTGTGGTAGTTTTACATTTGAGCAAACTAGTTTTAGTAACAGCCCAGCGGGTATGATGGCTCGGCATGCTGAGGGCTCAATTTTCAAAGTGTGTGAAAATGAAGAACTTATCAGAACCCTAGAGCCTTTCCTATTAGCAACTAATATAACATTCGCAGTCACGGTTTGCTAATTGCCCTTCACTTCACAGAATTCTACGTTATTATACGAACAGTTACCCCACGAATATCTCCCATGAAATATCATCTACGTAATATGTTGGCCCTTCTGGCGGTTGGGACATTCAGCAGCCACCCACTATCCGCGGACTGGGTCAAGACTCCTGGCCCTATCAATGGAGAGAATCTTGCCGTAGATAATGGCACGGTTGTACTATCCAGTGATAATTACTTTTTTACCACGACAAATTTAGCCGATTGGACCAATAGTGCGTACCTATTTCGTAATATTCCAGAAAATGGTAGTATTGAAACCGGTAATTATACTATTAAAGCTGTAACTCGTAGCAGTGGAGGATATTGGATTGCATTGGGTCATGTTTGGGTGCCTCCCAGTACGCGGCAATCAATTACGATAAATAAGACAAGCAATCCATATCCAGCAGACACTATCTATGATCATATCTGGTATTATAGTCCCGATAGTGCTTCATGGTATTTTGCGGCAACCATGTCTCACGTTGGACAATTCACTTATATCGCCATTGAGACTTCTGTCGATTACAGTATTGACTACAACTACAAAGTGTTTCGGTACAGTGATACCAAGACGGGTAGCATCACTATGGAGTTAACGTATGACCCTGATACAGAAGCGGTTAATCCGATGCTTTCAAATACTGGTCGATTCTATCTGAGCCGTCATTCTACTGGTGATTCGGGTAGTATGATTTACTTGGATTATTTCTCCAAAGACGATCAGATTCAATCATGCGCACCAATCCATTTGCCAGCAAACAGTCCCGTGATTGATTGGGACGAGGATACTTCCAAACTTATCGTGGATGATGGCGGTGACACCATAATATTTAATCGTATCGCCTACTCCCATGATGCGGGGCAAACCTGGGCCTATTACGATGAGCCGTTGCCTGCTGCTGCTATCGTCTACGCGAACGGTGTTTTCCAGTGCACAACTTTCCCTGCCACGGATTATGAGAGAGTTTCCGCAAGCCCAGCCACTCGATATAGAAGCTATGATCGTGGACTTACCTGGCAGGAAGAGGAATTTCATGAAATATCAGGCGATACCAAGCTGGAAGCCATCTGGCATCCAGACATCAGATCCACTGAGCTAAAGATAACCTCCGGTAGTACAGCCGTAGAATCTGAATTCATTGCTAATTGGCAGTTGGACGGGATGGCGGTTTTAAATGGACGCTTTCTAGTCTCCGGACGCAATATTGCTTTGATAACCTACTCTAAAGAAGAAGATGGTGTATGGGTGGAGTATTCCGATTATCTGTATAACGGCGTGACTAGTATCTATGCCTACACCACCGATGCAATTACCATTCCGAATTACTATGATCTCCTGATAGAGGATGGAAATTGGGAAATAGAGTTTGTTAACAGATACCAGCAAACCTTCGATCCCTGCTTCATCCGAATCAATGAAAGCAACAGGGATTTGTTTAAGCTCTTCACTCCCTCTGGCCGTGCCTATAATACGGCTTTTGGCATGTGTTACGTCGCTTCTTATCCATGGTTGTATAATCAGGATCTGGGTGCACATGCATACTTCAAGGCACCTCCAACTCCTGTTTGGGGGTCTTATGCCTTCTATCTATGGAAGGAAAAGGAGGGCTGGCTCTACTCAACCCAATACTGGTATCCATTCTTATGGAGTTATGACCGTGAAAATTGGATATGGATCGATGCTGGCGAGGGGCGCACGCATTGGTGGTTTTTGTATCAGGGGAATGATCAATGGCAGAACCTATACGCACAGTGATTTCGCCAGACTTCTTTATGGTGAAAATGAGCAAACCAAATAAACAACGGCCGCTAAGTGCTAACCGATAGTTTAATTATTGTTAGAAAATCGGCTGGCCGTGATACGCGTTTGACGTTTGTTGGTGGAGCTATCCCCGATAAATCTTGAGGAGGGTGTCTGCCATTTCGGTGGGGGTGGGGGC
>CAZHQD010000108.1:0-10254 GCA_964533835.1 uncultured Puniceicoccaceae bacterium
CAAGAGGGGAAACTTTGATGCGTTCACCTGGGGCGCGGTCTGTGGCATCGGCTACTACTTTTTTGCCTGTGGCTTCGGAGCCCTCTTCGGCTTTGACTTCGGGGATGCAGCCTGGGCCAGAAACTTCTTCTTCGGTGTCGTCGGAAGGGGCGGCTTCTTTTGCCTTTTCTGCTTTCTTGGGGGTCTCGGCTTTTGCTTCTTTTTTGGGAGCCTCTGCCTTTGGCTCTTCTTTCTTTGCGGGGCCTTTGCCTGCGGGTAGCTCTGGGGCTTTTTCGCCTGGCTCGCCTATGGCACAGATGGGGGCACCGACTGCAATCTCGTCTCCCGCTTTGACGTAGAGTTTGAGGATTACGCCTTCGTCGAAGTTATCAAGCTCCATGGTTGCCTTGTCCGTCTCGACTTCGGCGAGCTTATCACCAGAGGTGACTTTTTGGCCTTCTTTTTTGAGCCAGTTGACGAGCGTGCCCACCGTCATGGTGTCACTGAGTTTGGGCATGTCTATGATAATTGCCATGGTAGCTAGTAGTTTAGCTTAATAAAGTGGATGGGAGGGTGGAAAAGGCAAGACGAAGAAATTATAAATGCAAAATTCAAAATTATAAGTGCCAGAGGAGGCGGGGAGAAAGGGACAGGAAGAATGAGGAATGAAGTAGTTGAAGCAGTTTATGCGTTAGTTTTATTATGATTTTTTGAGATTTTTTAGTGGTTGGTATTGGGTGGGTTATGGTGTGTGATAGTTAGGTTTGGTTTTTATGAGGGTGAAATGAGGGTGAAAAGAGGGTGGTTTTTATGAAGCTGAACCGACTTCGGCGGGGGCTGGGGTTGCGGGGGTAAGCCTTGAGGCAAAGATCACAACTCCTGCTGTGACGAACATAAGCAGGCTGTAGATCGCTGCGGGAATCGCCATCTGGGAGTTGTTGAGTATTATGGGGCTCAGGGCTATTCCGATGGCGAGGGTGCCGTTTTGGATGCCTGTTTCAATCGCGATGGTCAGCCGCTGGCGGATGGCAAGGCCCAGCGCGCGCCCCACAAAATAGCCGAGCGCCATCCCGCTGGCATTCAGGCAGAGAGCGGCCATGCCTGCTTGCTGGAAGTAGGATAGCAAGTTTGCCCGCTCTTTGAGGATGGCCAGCAGCAGGATCAATACGAAGAATGATGCCGACACCCAATTGACTGCGGGCAGCGCCTTTTGTGTAAGCCTTGGCAGCTTGCGAGCCAGGAACATGCCGCAGGCCACGGGGAGCACGGTGACCATAAATATCTGCGCAATCGTGGCGAGCACGGGTAGCTGGATGGCTTGCTCTCCGCCCATGAAGCGGAACAACGCGATATTGAGGAAGATGGGGATCGTGAAAATTGTAACTACCGAGCTAATTGCGGTGAGCGTAACCGAGAGGGCGAGATCGGCACGGGCAAGGTGGCTGACGATGTTGGAGGTGGCACCGCCCGGGCATAGTGATAGTAGTATAAGCCCTACTGCCAGTTCTGGCGGCAGTTTGAAGAGTATGGCCAGGCCAAAGCCCAGGGCAGGCAGCAGGAGCATTTGGCAGCAGATGCCTGTGATGGCCGCTTTGGGAAGGAGGATCACTCGCTTAAAATCATCGATGACGAGTGTCATGCCCATGCCTAGCATGATGATTCCCAGGGCCAATGGCAAAAACAGCGACGTGACAAGCGATTGTTCCATAGCGCAGATTAGTATGATGAATAAAGAAGTTAAGAAAAAAGAGGCAAGTTCACCACAGAGACAAGGAGGAGCACAGAGAGGGGGAAATGAAGAGTGATGAAAGCAGAAGGAAAAAGTAAAGACAGT
This sequence comes from uncultured Puniceicoccaceae bacterium, assembly GCA_964533835.1. Classification (GTDB taxonomy): domain Bacteria; phylum Verrucomicrobiota; class Verrucomicrobiia; order Opitutales; family Oceanipulchritudinaceae; genus CAZHQD01. Next base: position 1,814 of record CAZHQD010000108.1, read on the forward strand.
GATTTCGTTAGGATTATTGCAAGTTTTAGATTTTTTGAAGTGTGGGGAACGGCGGGTATTTTTTAGGATATGGTGTTTGTATGTATAGTATGGTAATTTGATGGGAAGGGGCAAGGGATGAAGTAGTGAACGGCGGGGGAAATGGAAGGTAGCAGACGGAGTGTGCCTGCATGGTGTGAACGGGATGTTCTGCGGGGGCTAGTGAGTGAGTGGGTTTATTTTCCAGTGCGGCTTGGACGTTGGCGGTGCTTTTCATTGTGGAGAGCCATGCCAGGACGTTTCTTAGTGTAGGGGCGCAACGCATTTTTCAGGGCATCAGCCGAATCTTTCGCTAGCCCATAAAGGTATTTATTTTCCCCGTCAATGTAGAGGATGTCATGACAACTAAGGCATATAAGGGCATGGTATTGGTTGCCATCTGCATCTGACCATTCTACGGCAAAATCCGCGTGAAAAACGCAGAATTTAATTAAGTTTTCTTCATCATAAACAACAATAGAGTCCGCAGATGAGAGAATTTGCCTGAGCAGCTTGTGATTAGTGGCAACTACCGAAGGGGTATAAAAGTAAGAGGAAGCGATCTCCACGATAGCTTTACGCTTTAATTCTTTGGCAAGGATTTCAGGCTTGGCTCTATGATGGGGTAGTCCTTCGTGAACATAGACGTGGGGAGAATCTTTGATAGCTTGGCGAATCTCGTCGGATGCTTCCTTGCTTGGCGGAGTCCAGTCACTCGCGGATAGGTGGCCGACGAGCAGAATGAACGCGAGGAATGCAATTGTGCGGAGCATGGGGATGCTGGGGGCGTGGTGGGTAAGTGAGTGCTTTTCTTTTACTGGAAAGCTGATGTGGGGCGTTTCTTTGCGTATTGGCTCAATGCATCCTTTAGTGTCTTGTATACCTCTTTCTCCAGTTCATAGGAATAATTGTTTTTCCCGTCAGTGTAGATGATGTCAGCGCAACCAAAGCAGATAAGGGCATTGTATCGTTTTTGATTTGGGCCGAACCATTCTATTGCGTAATCGGGATGAAAACCCCCACAGAGCTTATATGTGTTGGGCTCATGAAGGATAATAGAATCGGCAGAAGAGAGAATGCGCTTGAGCAGATCGGGATTAGTGGCGGATACCGAAGGGGTATAAAAACGGAATGAGCCGATCTCTATGGTGTCTGACCGTTGCGATTCTGTGGCAAGCAGATCACGCTCGAACATTTGGTGTGGCAATCCTTCGTGAACATAGACGTGGGCAGAATCTTTGATAGCTAGTCGAATCTTGCTGGACGCTTCTTTGCTTAGAGGAGTTTGTTCGTCTGGTGCGGAACAGGCAGCGAGGAGGATAGCTATAGACGCGAGGAATGCAATTGTGCGGAGCATGGGTTTTTTGGAATTAGTTGGATATTCTCTTGATCTTACCAGACTTCAGGGCCTCGCGAAATCTCTGTAACATTTCATCATGGGGATCGATCTTGAGGCATCGATCAATCTGCTTTTTCGCCTGCTTAATCTTGTTTTGATAGAGGTATGCAAAAACAAGACCTCTCTCTACTTCCAGATTTTTATCTGTATCAAGTAGTCGGCGCAAACGTAGCAAAGCCTTCTCTCCTTCAGGTGCATACTTCGGATTTATCTGGAGATAGAAATACGAAGCCTGAAAATTTATAGGGATGGATTCAGGATATTTCTCAAGTCCAGCTTTAATCGCTTTATCAGCTTTCCTACCACTGTCCACCACATCCATATTGTGTCCCTGTCTATAGAGGCGTGCCTTTAGAATGAAAGCGAGTTCGCTATCGTCGTCACTTTTGCTTTCCAACGCCAAAACCGCCTCACTCCACTTTCGGTATGTGGTGGCCCTGTCGGACGTTTCCGGGTAACTTGGTGGAAAGCGACCGATGATAGGATCAAGTTCATCTGCGATTGCGACAAGCGAATCGATTGAAAAGGAGGACTGATCGCTGGCGGGACGTGGAAATGGAAGGGGCTCGACTTTAAATGTGTCAGGAGTTTGTCCTACACAGTAAAGAGCTGTAGCCACAAGAAATATCGCAAGTAGTGATTTCATAAACTGTGATACCAACCGCAATGCGTACTTCGTGCGTACTGGTGAAAGTATGATGAGTGAGTGTTTTGGCTAAGGGGTATTTTTTTATGCCAGATGCCAGACAGGGCCGTGAAAGCGAACCGTTTGTCAACAGCGATTTTTGCCCTTTATAAGCCGAGGCATGATATAACCTGCGGCAACTCCAATGGTGACAGACCATAACAATACGAGAGGAAGGAGGCCTTTAATGTCAAGTTCTAGGAGTACTCCGAGAAGCCATGGCACCAGTATCCATACACCTGCGATAATTCCTAGAACATCAAGCGTCGCTTGCACTGAGCTAGCTGATTCGGTGAATGCGCTCATAACGGCGCCGTATGTGAGGACAGCCAGGACGAGGCATCCAAAAAAGTGTATAGACATTCCTGCAAGGAACCAACCTCTGGAGAAGCGCCATTTATTTTTCTTCTCTTCCATTGTGTGATTCGACGAATTAACGTGGTAATTGTCAACGTATTTGCAAAGGTGTTACCATAAATAGTATATAAACAGACCGAAGAGATACTGGCTTTGCCAAAATTAGGGCACCGGTGTAATTGCTGGAGTTGTTGTTATAGTTGTTTTGTTAGGCAACCGAGACGGTCGCCCCACCCTCAAGGCATGGGTAATTAACAAGTAACATTGAATAATTAACAACTAAAGGCAGTGCGAGATGGATTGTGCTTGGCGAGGGGAGACAGGCGGGACGCCTGTCGTACTTGATGAGAAGCGAAGGTGGGGGTAATGGGCGGAATTTGCAGGGTAGCTTGGACGGTTGCCCCGCACTCAAGGGAGTGGGCATGAAAAAAGCCCTTCTGGTGAGAAGGGCTTTTTGGAAAAGGATGGTTGCTTTGCGGGTTAGGCGCGGCGGCGGGAGAACTTTTGGTTGAACTTGTCGACGCGGCCTGCGGTGTCCACGAAGCGCTTTTCGCCAGTGTAGGCTGGGTGGGAGTCGCTAGTGACGTCGCGAACGACGAGCATATACTCGACGCCGTTGATGGTCTCCTTGCGGTCGGACTTCATGGTGGACTTGGTGAGGTAGCGGCGGCCCGTGGAAACGTCCTGGAAGCAGACGTTGTTGAGTTTTGGATGGATCTTTTCTTTCACGGCTGGAAAATGGTTTGAGTCCTGTGGTGCGGAGCGATTGTAGTGCGGGAGGGATTAGCCTTGGCGCGCTTTGAAGCGGGGATTCGTCTTATTAATAACGTAAATCTTGCCACGGCGGCGCACCGTCTGACAATTTGGGTGACGGTTTTTCAGGCTTTTAAGAGATGCTGCTACTTTCATGGCTGGATTGAATTAAAAGGGAAGAGAAAAGAGGAGTGGGGGGCGGGTGTCAATGGGAAAAGGGTGGAAAAAGGCAAAATGATGAATGATGAAGTTTTCTAGAAGATGGCAGGGGATTGGCATTTGTATTGCTAAATCGACCGCTGAGGGGCTTGCAGCGTGGGTTTAACGGCGTAAGAGGTTACGCTCGCGTGACAATCTTTTGGAGTAAGTGGCGTGGGGGTTAAATTACTGTGCCATGAGGCCAATGGGGTTGCTGCTGACAAGTTCTTCAGCCAACTCTATAAACGCCATGAAATTACTCAGCACAATACTGTCTTCTATAGTTTTAGTCTCTGCCAGCGCGAGCGCGCAGATTGTATTCACAGAAAGTTTTGACTACACGGTCGGAACTGAGCTTAGCGCAGCTAACGCTGCTTGGGCCCAGACAAACTCTGGAGACACAATTTCTATAGCGAACGGAAGCCTTTCCGTTTCAGGTTTGGTCACTTCAACGGGAAATCACGTGTCCTTTGACGGCGGAGGCATAGATTACCAAAGAGCGTTTACCGCGATATCCAGTGGCACTGTATGGTACAGCTTTGCGTTTCAGGTTACCGCTTTTCCTGAGACATCTAATCAAGGTTACTTTGCCGGGCTGGGTGCAAATTCTACCAATTTCGCTTCAACGATCTGGACTAAGAAAGATGGGAATGGATTCAACCTCGGCGTGGCAAATGATACAAATGTTGCTAGTCTTCAGTTCGTCTCAGGCACTCTCAGTCTCAACACCACTTACTTCGTGGTGGCCAACTTTAACATAGACGATGATACTACTAGCATGTGGTTCGACCCATCGTCAGCTACATTCGGAGAAGTGAGCGCGCCATCGGCTACCATCTCTGGCCTTTCCCGAACTGCCCGTACCTCTTTGGACCGCTTCTTTATACGCCAAGATAATGCAACTAATACTCCCTTTATCCTGATGGATGAAATTCGAGTAGGCACTACGTGGGCAAGTGTAACGCCAGTGCCCGAGCCCGCTACCTATGCGGCCATCCTCGGCATTGTTGTGTTGGGCTTGGCGATTGTTCGTCGTCGCAAGTAAATTTCTGTCGCTAGTTATTTGTTTGTATAAAGGGGACCCGTCTTGTGGCGGGTCTTCTTTATTTTGAGAGGTGTGGGTAATAAACGATTTCATGGAAATGGGAGGGAATGCTATCGACGCGGGGCGCGGGGGGAGTAGTTTTGAGGGGAAGCAGAATATTTTGTCCCATGAAAAGTGAAACGGAGCAACACGAGCGGATTACGACGCGGATACATGCGAATGCCACGGGAGCGGTGATGCATGTGGCTGATGCGATTGAGGGGCTTATACGGGAGCGGGCGCGCGAGGGGAAGCGGTGCGTGCTGGGGCTGGCGACGGGGTCCACGCCTGTGCCGCTCTATCGCGAGCTGATACGGAGGCATAGGGAAGCGGGGTTGAGTTTTGCAAATGTGGTGACGTTTAACCTGGACGAGTATTTCCCGATTAGCCGTGAGCACCGTGAGAGCTACCACAGGTTTATGCGGGTGCAGTTGTTTGACCATATTGATATTGGAGAGGGGAACTGGCACTTGCCGAGCGGGGAGTGCGGGCGAGAGGCGGTGTTTGCGGCATGCCGCGAATATGAGGAGGCGATTGCCGCGGCGGGGGGCATAGATATTCAGCTTTTGGGGATTGGGCGGACGGGGCACATAGGGTTTAATGAGCCAGGGTCCACGCGGGATTCGCGCACGCGGCTGGTGACGCTGGATCAGCTGACGCGGCGGGATGCGGCGCGGGATTTTCTCGGACTGGCCAATGTGCCGAGGCACGCGATCACGATGGGGATAGGAACGATATTGGAGGCGCGGCGGATCTTTTTGCTGGCATGGGGTGAGGCCAAGGCGCCTGTGCTGATGAAGGCTATCGAGGAGGCTCCCAATGAGCAACTGCCAGCTAGCTTTTTGCAGGGGCATGGGGGTGTAGAGTTTCATATTGATGAGACGGCTGCTGCGGCTCTTACCAGGCGGGCGCGCCCGTGGCTTTGCGGGCCTGTGGAGTGGAGCGAGCCGCTGACCAGGCGCGCCGTGCAGTGGCTAACACAAAAGACGGGCAAGCCGATCTTGAAGCTACGGGAGTCGGATTTCACGGAGAACGGGCTGGAGCAGTTACTAACGGCTGGAGGCTCGGCATATAATCTTAATATCAAGGTATTTAATCAGGTGCAGCACACGATAACAGGGTGGCCAGGCGGGAAGCCCGATGCGGATGACGCGCAGCGCCCAGAGAAGGCAGCGCCCTACCCTAAGCGGGTTCTCATCCTGAGCGCGGAGCCTGTGGACGCTCTCCTAAGCATGGGAGGCACGCTGAATCGCCTGGTGGAGCAGGGGCATACGGTAGAGTATGCCGCGATGACGAGTGGAAGCCTTGCGCTGAGCGATCAGGAGGCAGGGGAGTTTGCGAGGAATTTGGAGGAAGTGGCGCGGGCGGGTGGCAGCGCCTGGGCCTCCACACTTGATGAAATACGACGCTGGCAGGATGCGGTGTCGAGCAAGACACAGTTTGCCGAAGAGCCGCCTGAGCTGCGTGAGCTAAAGGGCGCGATGCTGCGGGGCGCAGTGGTGCGGGCGTGCCAATCACTGGGACTGAAAGCGGAGTGTGTGCGCTTCCTGAACTTACCGTTTTATGAGGCAGGGGCCTACAGGCGCTTCAAGCCCACGGCGGAAGATGGGGCGCGGTTGCGGGCGTTTCTGGAGGAGCAGGCGCCGCTGAGGGTATTTATCGGCGGGGCGGCCAACGAGCCGAACAGTGTGGCGAGACTTTGCTATGAGCTGGCGCGGAGCGCGCTGGATGCCTTGCAGGCAGACGGCAAGCTGCTCGACACACGGGTATGGCTCTATGCTGACAACGAGCGCGGCTATACTCCTGCCCAACTCGCTATGGCTGTGCCCCTAAGCCCTGACCAGCTCGAAAGAAAGCTGGCCGCCCTGCCCCGCTATGGGTTTGTGCGCGATTTGGAACAACACGCCGCCGACAATAATCGTGGTCTGGCTAAGGCCTATGACGGATTGGGCCTAGCGGAATATGAGGCGATGGAGGGGTTTGGAAAAATTAAGAATTAAGAATTAAAATTTAAGAAATTGAGACAGGAGGCAATTGAGATGATTTGAGGAACGCAGGGCGAAGGGGGTGAAATCGGGTAGTGTGATGTCTATGGCGATGATGTGGGCTTGGGGAGGCCTTCGGCAAGCTCATGACAGGGGGACAGGCGGGACGCCTGTCGTACTTGATGAGAGGTGGAAGGATAGGCTGTTGGTGATAATCTTGCAGCCAGTTGGTGCGGCGTACGCTGCTTTCGAGTAGGGCGTGGCGGTGGGCGCTAAATTTTGACGGAGAGAGAGGGACGCGGACAGACATGCGTTATTATTCTTATTTATAGGGACTTACCGAAGTGAAGAAAATCTTGTTAAGGCATAATTAAGGCGCTGGAGTAGTGTGGGGTTGAGTGGGGTGAGGGAGTGAGTTGATTTTGTCCTTCGTCATACGACGAGCTGGGTGGATGCCATTTTCCGAGACGGGTTATGAATGACTCCCCTCTGCATAACCCACTCCCAACCCGTTAACTCAAACCCAACCCGTTAACTCAAACCCAACCCACAACCCTAGCCTTCCTTAGCCTAGCCATTTCAATTGTGCGAAAATCACTGAATACAATGATGCATTATTATGCTAATAGATACGATCCAAACATATGTACACTTTCCACCATGTCGCGTAACTTTTTTGTAATCGCATTAAGTACTCAGTGTGGGTTGACTGCGGCGTCTTTGCTTTAGATAGTCGCAAAACCGTCTTCATTAAAAATATTGTCATAGCTATATCTCAATGTTGGCCCCCAAGATTCCAGCCCTAATTCTCGAAATTTGCATAATCTAGCCACAATCGAAGGTCGTTCGTCAGACGAGAAACCAATCATAACCATGTTATCGGAAATCTTTCCCCATAGCTTGAATGGGTTTCCACTCTCTGTATGGAATCGATCAACATCAAGGAACACAAGTTCTAACCCAGGATGCTTTTCATCAGGATTGCAAATATGAATCCGCAAGCCAAATCGACTTTCAGCTGCAATCGTTGATATTGGATTACGACGTAGATATGTTGGATAAATTACATGTGCTTCCCGAATGAAACAATGCTCGTCATTATATATCGACAACAGTTCATCCAACTGGCTCTGTTTGTATAGTTTGTTCATTTCATTCATCAATGGGAAGGTGATCACTTCGGGCGCCCTTGGGTCTGGGAAAGACAGGGCAATACTGAAAGTTGTGCTGATGCCCTTCTCTACGAGGATCTATTAAATCATACTGACGATGTCTATCTCCGAATTCATCGTAAGTGGTCATCTGTTTCAGTCGCCCGTCTTCTGTGTAGAGTGGATACATATCAAATGGTTTGGAGGACTCTGGGGCATGCCTTTCCCAGTAGTTACGATAGCGAATCGCTTCATCAGGCGACATTTGATCCATCAGTGATGTTGTTGCGGGAATTTTTATATTATTAGGTAAAAAGGCTCTAGCATGTCCAAAAGCGGTGAAGGCAGTACTCCCAGCCCGAGAGAAGCCTGTAAAACCGGTACCGAGCCATTCGCCCATGGCCATATCCTCGCCTGTTATGTATGTTCCCGCGTAGAATTCGCCAAGGTAGGTGGCGCCCGTTATCTCTGCAGTAGTCCAGTATGCATAATCACTAAAGTCTAAGTGGCCTCCATTAAACGCTTCCATTCTGATATATACTTCCGTAGCCGCATTGAATTGCGCTCTCCCAACCTCGATGGTTTGCGCTATGTAGGCTTCTCCGAGCGCATAGCTAGCAAGCGTTTATGAAAATTAATAACTAATAGTTAATAATTAAGGTTTAAGAGTTTGAGGCGGTTAGAACTGGTGGTTGTCAAAATGAGAGGAATTTGAAAGTTACTTTCATTATTGAACTTGCAGGCGCAGGGGGTTGTGACAAAATTAAAGAATGATTACAGACGCAGAGTTGTTGACGCTTCCGACCAGCGA
>CAZHQD010000109.1:0-7565 GCA_964533835.1 uncultured Puniceicoccaceae bacterium
CGCAAACTCGCCCAGTGGCCAGAGCTTGATGTCCTTTCAAAGGATTGACCTTACAGCGGGATTCCCCCAATTTCTCAAAAACGTAAGCCCCAAAAACTGCCAATCTGACTTGTTATGCGTCTTATCCTACCAGCTTTACTCTCCCTGCTCTCCCCTCTGGCAGCTTTCGCCAATTCCTCTATAACCATTGCAGGCAGTGACCTCCTGCGGCCCATCATCGAAGCGCCCCTCACCAAGGCAGCAGAAGAAGCGGGCATCACGCTCAATCTCAATCTTTCTGGCTCCGTGCAAGGGCGCAAGCTGCTAGAAGAGGGCAGCGCGGCCCTTGGTATTCTTGCTATCCCTCAAGGCCAAACGGCTCCCGAGGGCTTCCTTCAATTCAGCTATGCCTCCCAAGTCGCCACAGTAGTAGTCCACAACAGTAACCCCCTTGCCGAGCTGAGTCTGGCCCAGCTTGCGTCTATCTTTGGCCAATCAGGTCAGCGAAACATCCGCCAGTGGGGCGAGATGGATCTCGGCGGCGCGTGGAGCACCCGTTCCATTAATCTTAACGCGGTGCGCGGTGATTCTCTCCTAACCATGGAAATTTTCACTTCCATGGTCATGCAAGGCGTCAACTACAAGCCCCAGATTCGTTTCTTTCCTTCTGCCGATGCGCTAATCCAAGCCACGGCGGAAGATGTCACGAGCATTTCTATTATCCCTTACCGCCCCCGCTTAGACAGCCGCCTCAAGATAGTGGCGCTCAAAGAATCCCCCACTGATTTCTCCTACCGCCCCACTCCTGAGGCTGTTCAGTTCGGAGACTACCCGCTCACCCTCTCTTTTGTTCTCTATTACTCAGAAGCCAATCGTGACAGCATAAAGCCCCTCCTCCGTACCCTGCTCTCCGATGAGTTGGCTAATGCCCTCAATGCAGCGGGCTTTGTCCCCATGACCGCCATGGATCGCCGCGAAGAGCTCATGTCTCTCGACATGAAATAACCTCCATAATTTTTCCCTTCTTCCCAAAATACCGCTTGACACTTTGCGCCTTTTCTTGATTTATAACTACTTCAATTTGATGCGAGCGTAGCTCAGTTGGTAGAGCGTCACCTTGCCATGGTGAAAGTCGAGAGTTCGAATCTCTTCGCTCGCTCCATTTCTCTCCGAGAGAAAATTAGCCCACACGGCCATCCCCTATGCTTAAAGCCGCTGATTTATGGGATTTCCCTGAAAGCCTGTTGCCATTCGCTTCTCATTTTCTCGCGGAAGCCGAACCTTGGGCATGGGTAAAGGCTATCGCCAAGGCGCTTGCCGCCTATGATTTCTCGGCCACTGCCGTCCCCACATCCCTGCCTCCTGCCCTGAGCATTCGCGGCCCTGTCTTTATCCACCCGACCGTCAAGCTCCCGCCCTTCGGCTGCATAGAGGGCCCCGCCTGGATTGGCCCCGATTGCGAGCTTAGGCCGGGCGTATTCATCCGCGGCAACGTCATTGCAGGCCGCGGCTGCCTCCTTGGCAACTCCTGCGAATACAAGAACGCCCTCCTGCTCGATAAAGTGGAGACTGCCCATTTCAACTACGTGGGCGACTCCGTCCTGGGCAACAAGGCCCACCTTGGCGCGGGCGTTATCTGCGCCAATCTCAAGCTCCTGCGCGACGAAGTCCACGCCTGCACTCCCGATGGTCGCGTGCCCACAGGCCTCCGCAAGCTCGGCGCTCTGGTGGGCGATTTTGCCGAAGTAGGGTGCAACTCCGTCCTCCAGCCAGGCAGCATTTTGGGCAGGAAATCGGCCATTATTAGCATGGCCTACCATGGTTGGCTTCCTCCCGAAACCCTCGTGCGCCCCAAGGTGGAAACCCAGCAGCTCCGCCGCCCTTCCCTTTAGGTTTGGCATCCGTTGCCTTCTCGGCTACTGAAACCGTGTATGGCCCAGCTATTGCCCATTACCGAGCGTCCCCGCCGCCTCCGCCGCACACCCGCGCTCCGCGCCTTGGTTCAGGAAACCCACCTGCTCGCGGAAGACTTGGTGCTGCCCCTCTTCATCATAGACGGCAGTGGCCCCTCCCAGCCGGTTGCCTCCATGCCGGGCCAAAACCGCCTCACCCTCAGCGATCTCATCAAAGTCGCCGAACAAGCCCTCCTCCTCGGCATCCGCGCTGTCGCCCTTTTCCCTTGCATCGAGCCTTCCCTTAAAAACACCACAGGCGCCGAGGCCCTCAGCGAAAACACGCTCGTCCTCCGCGCCGTCCGTCTCCTCAAGAGCGCCATTCCCGAGCTCTGCGTCATTACAGACATCGCCCTCGACCCCTACACTTCCCATGGCCACGATGGCGTCTTGACCGCAGATGGGCGCGATGTGGACAACGATGCCACCGTGGATATCCTCGCCCGTATGGCCGTCCTCAACGGCGCGGCAGGCGTCGATCTGGTGGCCCCTTCCGATATGATGGATGGCCGTATCGGCGCGATTCGCCAAGCGCTGGACGCCGCCAGCCTCACCCACACGGGCATCCTCAGCTACTCCGCAAAATATGCCAGCGCTTACTACGGCCCATTCCGCGACGCCGTAGGCAGCGCAAAAGCCGCCAACACCTTTCTCCTCGGCAAAGACACTTACCAGATGAACCCCGCCAACCGCCGCGAGGCTTTCCGCGAGACATCGCTGGACGAAGCCGAGGGCGCGGATATTCTCATGGTCAAGCCCGCAGGCCCTTATCTCGACATCATCCGCGAGCTTCGAGACCGCACCGCTCTGCCTATTGCCGCCTATCAGGTAAGCGGCGAATACGCCCAAATCCATGCCGCGGCCAAAATGGGTTGGCTCGATCTGGAGCGTACCCGCAATGAGTCCCTCATGGCCATTAAGCGCGCGGGTGCCGACCTCATTTTCACCTACTTCGCCTTGCCCATGGCGCAAGCGCTCAGGAACAACGGCATCAGCGGGCTGGAAGCCGCCGATCTCCACGAGCCTGGCAGCGGTATCTGATTACACCGCAGCGGCTACCTCAAGGATGCGCCCTTCCTCTATGCGGCGGATATTCTCTTCTACCGCCTCTATGTAGGGATTGCGCCCATTCGGCCAAGGCTCAGCCAAAAAGTGATAGAGGCCCATGCACTCATTATTCAGCTTGGGCAGCACCATGTGCCGCCAGAAGCCAGGCGTCTTCCCAATCATCTCTTCCGACGAATGAAAGAGCCTCTTCTCCTGAGGTGTGCCACGGTAATTATCGGACTCCTCAAACTCCCTGAAAAGCGGCGCCAGTTTCTCTGGATAGGCAGGGTCGCTCATTTGGCCGAGGTAGTCAGCCGTCGTTACCGCCAGCCCCATGATGCGCTCCATTTCGCTTACGAAAGGAATCGAATCTATCACCGCCCGCGGCCCAGTGCATAGGATGAGGTGCTGCACCACAAATATGCGATTCCGTGCCCAGCCCAGCTCCTCCAGAATAAGGGTGGCTATCTCACAGCTTCGCCGCTCGTGTACAAAGGTGTATTTGGCGCCCGTGCCGATGCCATCCGTCTCATCCTTCAAGTAGCCAAGATCATGCATCAGTATAGCCACCAGACCCGCCTCGAAGTCCCGCAGGCTCATCTGCGGATTTACCCCCGTGCGCTGCCTATTGCACATCAGGCGTGTCCAACAAAGAGTAGCCTGGAGGGTGTGCTCAAGATCATGGTACACCGTATCCATCGCTTGATACCCCGGATACTCCCCCCTAAACAACCGAGCCACCAGCGAAAACCAAGGTGCGATAAACCCCGTATCCTCACCTGGAAACGCCCTACTGAAAACCTCCCCTGCCCTCCGCGCCGCCAATGCAGGATTAGATGTGTCGAAATCTGCGATAGAGTAGGGAGTAGGTTTCATGGGAGAGTATTTTTTCAAATTTCTCTTGGGCAGAAGTCCTTATTTATGAACTTGAAACTAGGAAAAAGCAATCAGATTATCGGCAGTATAACGCTTTTATGTAGCCCGAATCGGGTTTCAGGGGTAACCCTTCAATTGAAACAGGCATTCTTATCCTGTGATATAATTTAATTATATTTTTTTATACACCAGTTCGGTTCGCTTGCTTTTGGGAGTCCCTGAGGCACCTTCATAAGGCTATGACCTGCAAACCTATCGTAACCTTTTTCTCAATGATGTCGCTGGCCGCTCTGGCCTACGCACAACCTGTCCAACCAGGGTTTTCTGCCAGCGTTGAGTCATTTTACTCAGGCGAGGGAGATGTTTCTCTAGGAGGCGCTGCTGCCGGTGAGGCCGATATCCTAAGCAGTGAAGTGACATTGGCTTACACTTCTGAACTGACGGATACCCAAAGCATCAGCACGGGCCTCTTAGTGGACTATTACTCTTTCGATGGGTCTTTCGCTTTTCCTGATGAACTCTATGGGCTCGCCCTCACACTAGACTACAAGTGGTTCATTAACGATCGCTGGGGGATCCGCCTTTCTGTGGCGCCTGGATTCTATAGCGACCTCGACGACATAAGCAGCGATGCTTTTAACCTGCCTGGTTTTGCAGCCGTCTCCTACCGCAGCAGCGACACACTGACTTGGTTTGGTGTGGTGGTTTTTAATCCACGCAGTGAAATGCCAGTCATAGGTGGCTTGGGTGTACGCTGGCAATTTGCCGATAGATGGACCCTCAGTCTGCTCCTCCCCGAGCCTCGTGTGGAGTACGCACTCAGCGAAGACCTGATGTTGTTTGCGGGAGGCTCCATTTCCGGTGGCACCTGGCTTGTGCCCTCTGGCTATGGCGCGAGTATCGGGCAGCCCGCCATTGAGGGCGAGTATCTCGATTTCCGTGAAATCCGCCTTGGTGGCGGCATCCAGCTAGGCTCGATTGGGGCAAATCAAGCGGGCGTTTTCAAATTGGAAGCAGGCTATGTCGTGGACCGCGAATGGGAAGTGGACAACTCCGCATTCAAACTGGAAGGCGAAAGCGCCTGGTATGCGGGCGGCAGCTTCACGCTTCGCTTCTAGCAAATAAGCCTATTGAATCATTTACGCGGCGTAACCGAAAGGTAACGCCGCGTTTTTGTAAATTGCGTTGGCCTGAGCACGCCTTCTGCTAGTCTATCAACATGGCGAATTCTCCCATCATTGAGTTGGACGTGGCGGTACTCGGCGGCGGGTTTGCAGGTGTCTACTGTGCCAAAGAGCTTGCACGCCATGCCAGAGCGGACTCCCGCCTAAACGCGGGCATTATAGCCGCGGAAAACTACATGGTCTTCCAACCCATGCTGGCAGAAGTGGCCGCGGGATCGCTCTCTCCTCGCCACGTCATTAATCCGATTCGGCAACTCTGCCGCGGCCTCTCTTTCCACAAGGGCACCGTAGGCAAGATAGACGCCTCCAAAAAAGAGCTTCACTTAAGCGCAGGTGATTTTACGCCCGACATCACTATTCGCTTTCGCCATTTGGTAGTCGCGCTTGGCGCGGTGATAGACCTCTCCCGTGTGCCAGGCATGCCAGAGCACGCATTATTGATGCAAAACGTAGGCGACGCTATGAAGCTCCGTGCCACAGTGCTCAGCCGTTTTGAGGAAGCCAGTCTGGCGCAGGATGTTCGCCTCCGCAGGCAGCTTCTCTCCTTCGTGGTAGTGGGCGGAGGCTACTCAGGAGTGGAGACCGCAGGAGAGCTGCTGGACCTCATAGCCGATATGCTCCCCTACTACTCAAGTCTTCGCAAAGAGGACTTTCGCGTCACTCTCGTTCACAGCCAAGACCACCTGCTGCCCACACTCAATCGACGACTTGGGGAGTATGCTCTTCGCAAGCTCGAAGAGCGCGGCCTGGTGTGCCACCTCAATCGCCGAGCAAAGGCAGTGACCGCTCGCACTGTGTTGCTAGACGATGGCACGCTTATCGAGTCCTCCACAGTGGTTTCTACCATAGGGAATGCGCCTCACCCTGTAGTGGCCGATTTGTGCCAGCAGCTCGGACTTACGCAAGAGCGCGGGCGGCTGCCCACCGATGCCAGCCTTCGTGTGCCTGGCCATGATTGGCTCTGGGCCGCGGGAGATTGCGCGGCAATACCCTTCAATGGCCCAAACGGCCAGCGCCTCTGCCCTGCAACGGCTCAGTTTGCCATGCGCCAAGGCACACTGCTTGGCAAAAACCTTCTCAATACCCTGCGCGGCCAGTCCCCCGCGCCCTTTACCTTCAAAGGGCTTGGCGAACTCGCCGCCATAGGGCACCGAACGGCCGTCGCCGAAATCATGGGACTGCGCTTCAGTGGCTTTCTTGCATGGTTCATGTGGCGGACAATCTATTTATCGAAATTGCCGGGATTTCAGCGCAAGCTCCGCGTAATGGTGGATTGGACTTTTGATCTCTTTTTCCCGCGCGACATCAATCTCCTCAACCCCTCCTACACTCGCAAACTCAAAGCCCAGCACCTGGAAGCAGGAGATACGTTATTCAATCCAGGGGAACCCGCCTTCTCCCTCTATTTCGTAAAGGAGGGAGTCGTCGAAATCCGCGACCAAGAGAAGATTGTAAAAACCGTCCATGCGGGTGATTACTTTGGAGAGCGAGCGCTCTTGGAAGACGGCATCTGGCGCTACCAAGCGGTGGCGGTAACTCCCGTTAGCCTAATCGCTCTCGGCGCTCCCGAATTTAAGGCGCTCATCGAAGGAAGCAACGCCCTGCGCAGGCTCTTCACTCGATCCGCTCAGGCCTACCTTTCTCGTGAGGATATTGAGGCCCTCAAATCCCAGCTTGCCGATCAAACTCTCTCCAAGTGCGCAGGCGAGCTCATGAATCGCTCCCTCGATACCTTATCGCCAGACACCACTCTCGCCGAAGCCATGGCCCTCTTCAAAGCCAAGCGACACGGCTCCTACCCATTGGTTGAGAAGGATGGCGCGCTTCTTGGCATGGTGAAGCGTGACGATCTATTCGACTACCTGAAAAGCCATGCAGGAAATATGGAAATGACCGTCACCGTACTTCCTCATGAAAACACGTTGCCCGTAACGGGGCTCCAAACAACCTGCTCCGAGATAGTTGAGCTTTTCCTGCGCAGCGGTCGCAACAAAATCCTAATTGTAGATGAAGCCCACAAGCTGTGCGGCATGATCACTTTGCTCGACCTTGCGGAGGATTCCCTCAAATACGAACGCTCAAAGGCCTAGCTACCCTCCAGAGTAGCCAGCCATAGTCTGGCCTCCCCTCGTATGCCATGTTTCTCCAATTGTGCGCCAATGGTGACCACATCGGGATACTGGCCTATACCATCTGCCGCGTCAGGCAGCTGCGGCAACGCTGTTTGCGCTAGCTTCCATACTGCCCAGCAACGCCAGCGCCGCTGCTCAGTACGCGCCCCGCGGAGCCGCTCTGCCTGATGCTGGAAACTGATACGCGGATTGCCCATAAAGTCTGTCCCATCGTGCTGAAGAAATACCCACTTCAAAGCCCTGTAGGGCAGAGGCCACGCCACCAGCGCCTCATCAGAATCAGATACCTCGGCATGAAGCGCCTTTGTTACGGCAAGAATTGCGCGTGCAGTCAAACGCCGCTCCCACAAATATTGACCGTAGCGCAATGCCTCCAGATAGTAAGCCCCGCCTGC
>CAZHQD010000109.1:7665-10014 GCA_964533835.1 uncultured Puniceicoccaceae bacterium
CCCCAAACCAGTATTTCGACTTTGCTTGCGACTGCACCATAGACCGTGTGACTGGCCCCAACTGGCTAGCGCTCACCACCGAGGGCTTCTACAAACTCTGGGTAAATGGCCAGATGATAAGTTTTGGCCCGCCCCGCGAAGCCGCTCCCTATCTTTACTACGATTCCTTTGATCTTACCCCTTACCTAAAGGCAGGATTAAATAGAATACGCATTCGCGAACACTATCAGGGGGTTCGTACGCAGTGCAGTGACATCACCACGCCCGGCCTTCTGCTGGCAGGGCAGTTGGGCGATATCGACCTCGCCACACCTACCCTCTGGCGATGCCACCGCAACCTGGCCTTCTCTGCCGATGCGCCACGCCTCCACTTTTGCGTAGGGTTCGCTGAAAACTGCGATCTCAGCAATCTCAACTCAAATTGGCTAACGGCCCCGATGGACTCCGCCAGCGGCTGCGTTCCTGAGCTCGCGCCACGCCGAACCAACCGCCCTCAACTGCTGCCGCGCGACCTCCCGCCCTTTACGGGACAATTTTTCACAGCGCAAAAACGCTCTACCACAGACGGCTTTGCCATCTGGGATTTCGGTGAAGAGGTCTTCGGCTTTATTTCCATCCGCTTCCATTCTCCAAGCCCGGTTTCTATAGAGTTGCTGCACGGGGAATCACTAGAAGCAAACGGTCTTCCCGATTTTCGTTTTGCGGGCGGAGACTTCCGCGAAATCCTCTCTCTACCTGCTGGCGATAGCGAGTGGACCTCGTTCGACAAACGCGCCTTGCGCTTTTTGGCCGTGCCCTCAAGCGTGGTGGCGGTTGCCGTTTCTGTTCAGGAGTGGAGCTATCCATTAAATGCAATCTGGCAAAAGTGTGCCTCCACTCTTTCACCAATAGATAACCAGCTCCTTGCTGCTGCCGCGCGCACCCTCCAAATCAATTGCGACGACCTAACCACCGATTGCCCTCGTCGCGAGCGCGCCCAGTATAATGACACCACGATTTACATGGATGCCTTTCCCGCGCTCTTCGGCACCTGGGAACCCATGAAGCGCTGGTTCCGCCAATACCTCCGTGGTGCGCGGCCAGATGGCACACTCCGCATGTGCTACCCCTCCCCTGGAGACCAGACGATCATCCCCGATTTCAGCATCGGCTTCCCGTGGCGTTTGCACAAATACGCCGAAGCTTCCAACGACTGGGAGACGCCCGCCCATTGCTGGCATTCCGCTGTTGGCAGCCTTGAATCTTTTACTCGATATGAAGATAGTTCTGGTCTGCTCACGGATCTGCCTGGCTGGCTCTTCCTCTGCAATTCGCCTGAGCTCAACAAGTGGCCGCACTCTGCCGCGCTCAATGCGCTCTATACGGTGGGCTGGCAATCGCTCGCTCTCATGGCGGAGAAACTGGGCAAGCCCGATGCCGCCCGCTATCACGAAAAATACACCGCCCTTCGCCAAACATGGCGGAATGCCTTTCTCACCCCCACAGGCATCCGCGAGGCAACAGGCTCCGATGTCTGGGAAAAATATACCGTTTGGAATTACCATCACTCGGCTGCCACGGGAGTCTTTTCGCAGGTGAAACCCGCTAAATCCACCGCCATCCTGCGCTGCCGCATTCGCCCGCAAACGAATGCGCCCGCCTCCCTTCTGATTGCCGCGTCAGACAAGGTGCGCGTCTGGGCCAACGGCCAGCTCCTGCTCGATTCCCGCCACCCCAATTGCTGGACAAAGACCCCCGTTTTCCATCCATGGAAACTCCCGCTTCCATTTACTGCAAGCGAGCTGGATCTGGTAATTGCCTTTGATTGGAATGGCTACGAGTGGGAGACCTATTTGGGCATGGATGCCCCATGCGAGCTTATCGAAGCGCACGTTGGCGAGTCCGCAGAAGAGACCACGATCGAAGACTGCCTCGTGCTTGCCCGCACCCCTGTCTCCCTGCCCATCTGGACGCCCGCGCGACATAGCCAGATAACAACAGGATACGCAGTCGCCTGCGGAATGCTGGAGCCTGCTGAAGCCGTGCCGCTGCTGAGGAGCTGTTTGCCAGCTGCCTATCATGTCCCATGGATGAAGCGCACCACGCCCCTGCACTGCACCCCCACCCATGATTCGCTGCTCCTAAAAAACCGCGTAACCCCCTGCAACACCCCGCAAAGCTTCAGTCTCTTTTGCGAAGCCCTGCGCGCCCACGGAATGCTCAGCGAAGCCCAATCCCTCATCCGCCAAGTCTACGCCCCGCAACTCAGCCAAGGCCCAGGCACCCTCTGGGAAGAATTCGCCCCCCGCTCCAGCCTTTGCCACGCATGGAGCAGCTTCATCGCCCCGTATTTGCTGGCACAGGGGTGAA
>CAZHQD010000110.1:0-4091 GCA_964533835.1 uncultured Puniceicoccaceae bacterium
GTTGCTTACCATTTGTTATTTATGACAAACTACGAGGGCGGTAGTTACATGAAACTATGGCATTAAAAAATAGGATAAATCCGAGAGCTCACTTTGAAAGCACTACGACGTTAACACTACGTGGCGGAATCATTATGGGCTGGGCGGATTGGTATGGTGCGGCAGGTGGGCTTTCGAGAGCCAAGTCACCTTGGTAAGGATAGCCAGGTTTCGGGGCCTGCCAACGGAAGTATTCCACAGATTTGGGAATAAAAGGAAGGCCACGTATTTCCATAGAAGCCGAACGTGCTGAATCACGGTTCACCATGTGAAGATAGAGCTTCTGTTCAGAGGCAGATACAGCCACATCCAGAGTTGAATAAGGAGTAGGGTGGGGTGCGTTTGGGCCAAAAGATTCCCAACCAAGGGGCATGTTGTAAAGCGGAGCCCCTTCGAGTTTGGCAGAGAGCACTCTTTCTCCATGGTGATTGGCATAGAGCAGCGGGCCAATCGCCTGAGCGTTGTAGCCAGGAGGTATTTCAGGCTTCAGGTAATCATAACGAATGGCTGTAATTCCCCAGACGCGACCAACCGACATGGATTGATTGGCAAAGGCTACTCTAGGATCGCGAATGAGGCCATGCAAGTAACTGGCTGCGCCGAGACCAGCAGCCGGAGCGAGATCGAAATCAGGAGTCGGAGCATCTGGCAGTTGTGCCCACCAGCCATTCCAGTTCCATTCAGTGCAAACCAGTTTATAGCCAAGTGCGTGAGCCATACTACCAGCAGGCTCGCAGTCCCAAGTCATTTGGCCGTTGGCATCCGGCTTGCCGGGCATAGAAACAAAAGTGCGCCAGATATCTTCAGTGGTTGCAGAAGTACGGGGGATTTCCACGTTGTCACGGAAGAGCTTCTTTATTCCCCAGGGATTGTAGCGGTGAATGGCCATATATTTCACAAAGCGACGTATCTCGGAGTCGGCCAGCAGAATGGGCTCAATATCATGATGGATTTGCGCATCGATGATGAATTCAATATCGGGGTCTACATCCAGCATAGCGTGGATATATGCCAGTAAACACTCCTTATACCAGGCTGCCAAAGCCACAGGGTCTTCGGAGCCTACGGCTTGAACGGCCCCCTTTTTGAAGCCGTCAACGAACCATTCATTGCCAATCTGCCACAATTTTACTTTCCAAGGTTTTGAGCGGCCCGATTTCGCGCGAATGGACGGCCAATTAGGCATTCCATCAGGCAAAGCGGCCCCCTGCGACGCATTCGCATACGCGACTTGTCCTGCGGCATATAGTGCTGCTTCTTGCGGTGATTTGCGTCTAGCTATAGCATCAAGAAAATTAACCGGCAGGATCGCATCCCAGCCGTTTTCCTCACAGAGGTTAAGAAATTCTTTGTAACCAAAATTATGTCCCAGTTCGCCTGCCTGACCAAGGTGCATGATTGGGCGACCTTCACTTGGGGCACGATTTGGCGCTGCATCTATAAATCGAGTCCAATCAAGGTGGTCAGTTGCCGTACCGCCGGGGAATCGGATAATTCGGGGATTCAAGCGCTTAAATCGCTCAAGGACTTCAGGGTGCAATGATTGCGTTGATTTATTCCAAGCGGACTCGACACCATTTTCTCCTTCCCAGTGGGGAATTTCAAGAAATTGCCCAAATACCCGAGGGTCGAGTGTATGGGATGAGTTTGCGTCTATAGTTAAGGTAGCATCGAAAGAAGCGCTCATGCTGAGATAGTAAGGATTGAGAGTAGGGCTTAGAAATGGAAACAGCCAGCGAGATTGGCAGCAAATTGATTTACGGAGTTAGAACAAATAAGTAAGGGTAAACGGGGTAAGCGATAAATGATCAATTTTCTGAATGAATGGATTTTTTCTCGCCTTGCGCAACATAAACGGGCACGAAATTAGGTTTTAGACAACGCTATGCATAATGGAAATGGATCGGTCATACTTGCCGGTGTGGGTGCCTACACTCCCGCCAGAGTCTTGACCAACGATGATTTGGCAAAAATGGTAGATACCTCCGATGAGTGGATCCGCACTCGAACGGGTATCCGCGAGCGAAGAATCGCCGAAAAAGGGGAAGCCACTTCCGACTTGGCGGTCAAAGCAGCTCAAGAAGCATTGGCCAATGCTGGGGTAAAGCCCGAGGAGCTGGATTTGATAATCGTCGCGACGATCACGCCCGATATGCCATTCCCCTCTACGGCATGTTTGGTGCAGGCAAAATTGGGAGCGCGGAAGATACCTTCTTTCGATATCGAGGCTGCTTGTTCCGGCTTTCTGTATGCGATGGTAGTTGCCGAGGGAATGCTACGGTCAGGCAGCTATAAAAACGCGCTCATCATAGGCGCAGAAAAGTTGTCATCCATAACCAACTGGGAAGACCGCACGACCTGTGTGCTGTTTGGGGATGGAGCCGGGGCAGCTGTGTTGAAATATTCTCCTGAGCCAGGCGTAGGCATACTAGGCAGCCTAATGGGTGCAGATGGACACGAAGCCGATCTCTTGAACATGCCGGCAGGGGGCAGCGCCAAGCAGGCCAGCCAAGAAACCGTTGCGAATGGAGAGCACTTCTTGAAGATGCAAGGGAACCTCGTTTTCAAGAGCGCTGTCCGCGTAATGTGCCAATGCGCCACTGATATATTGACGCAACACGGCTTAAAACCTTCCGATGTCTCTCTAGTGGTCCCTCATCAAGCAAATACCCGAATAATCGAGGCACTCTCGGAACGATTGGGGATTGGTATGGATCGGTTTAAGGTGAATTTGGACCGTTTTGGTAACACTTCAGCGGCGTCCATTCCGATAGCACTTGCGGAAGCCTGCCGCAACGGCAGGGTGCGTTCGGGCGATTTGGTGTTATTGGTAGCATTTGGGGCTGGCTTGACGTGGGCTTCCACACTACTTAAGTGGCAATAATTTATACGATGCGTAAATTTAGAATTTTTATACTATTGGCACTAGCGCTTGCTTGTGCAGCTCCTGCTTTGCAATCTGCCCCATGGTGGTGGCCATTTGGAGACTCAGAAGAGTGGGCCAAGACACCGCCCGCAGTGCAGGATTCGCAGGCCGTGATTTACATGGAGCGTGCTCAGGCAGCGCAGCAACGCGGGAGCATGGGGGTGGCCCTCTCCAATTACGAGATTGTGACCAAGCGTTACCCAGGCTCACGCTACGCGCCAGAAGCCTATTTCCAGATTGGCTTGATACAGAAAGAGCGCATGAAATGGCGCAAATCTTTCGAGGCGTTTCAACGAATAGTAACAACTTATCCCGACTTTCCGCAATTCACGGAGGTCGTGGCTCACCAGTTCGACGTAGCTACGGCGTTGGCAGAAGGCCTGAATACGAAGCTTTTCTTCCTGATCCCCTACAAGAACTATGACCGCGCGATTCAGTATTATGAGCAGATTGTTCGCAATGCTCCCTACAGCGACTATGCGCCACTGGCTCTGATGAATGTAGCCAATGTAGAGCGGTACAGGCGCAATCAACCAGAAGCCATAGATGCACTGGACAGAGTGATTAATAGCTACCCAGAATCTCTCCTGGCGCCTGATGCATACCTTAATCTGGCCGATACATTTGCAAGTCTCGTTGATGGTCCCTACTACGATCAAGGGGCCACACGTGAAGCCATGAGCTACTATCAGGACTTTTTGATCCTATTCCCAAGCAGCCCTCTAGTGGGCAGAAGCGAAACAGGCTTAAACAACATGCAGGAAGTATTTGCAGAAAGTAAGTATATACTTGGACATTATTACTTTAAGTATCGCAAGTATTACCCTGGCGCAAAGGTGTTTCTAAATCAAACAATTACAGTGGCTCCTAACTCTCAAGCCGCAGAAAAAGCCCGCTTGCTATTGGCTGAAATTGCAGAAATTGAGGCTTCGATGCCTCCTCCGCCACCACCCGGGGAGGCTAGGCCCAAAGGCAAGGGCTTCTGGGGTACCCTGGCATTTTGGAGGGGCGAGCGGATCCAGGACGACACAGAGGTTCTCGTAACCGAGGAAGAGGCACAGGGCAAAGTAGCGCCCAAGCCAGCACGCCGCTGGTATTCTCCGCTTCTTTTCTGGAAGGATGACGA
>CAZHQD010000110.1:4191-6479 GCA_964533835.1 uncultured Puniceicoccaceae bacterium
AATCCACAGAAGAAGCTCCCAAGAAGTCGTTCTGGCGCAGGCTTAAATTCTGGGGTGGTGAAGAAAAATCTGAAAAAATCGAGGAGTCCAATTCCGCAAGTTCGGTGGCTACCGATGAGCAAATTACAGAAGCTGCAGCTCCAGAGCCTAAAGCCACACCTGTGAAGAAGCCTGATACCAAGCCCGCTCCAAAGCCGATAGAGCCAAAGCCTAAACCTGCGCCCGCGCCGCGCTTTGTATCGCCACAAGAGGCTGGATTCCAACCAGTGGAGCCAACTCCTGCACCTGAATACATCTCGCCTGAGGAGGCCGGTTTCAAACCTGCAGGTGAAGAAGAGGAAAAGAAGTCATTCTTTCGCAAACTGAAGTTTTGGTAATTAACTGCAATCCTGCTTCCTAGGAAATTTTATATGACTCTTCACGTTTCAACTTTTCGCTTCCTGACATTGGCTATTTTGGCCACGTTTTTTGTTTCGGGATGCGCTTCCTACAAGTTGGGCTCCAATACTGAAAATGCTCCATTTTCGAGTATTTCAATAGCGCCAGTACTCAATGATTCTCTGGCTCCACAGGCAGCGCCAATAGTCACTAATGCCCTGCAACAATCGCTACAAACAAGTGGGCTATCAGTCGTAGGAGAGGGTAGTGCAGAGGCAGTGCTTGAAGTTCGCTTGGTTCATTACAGACGTGTAGCGACGGCCTCCCGTCCAGAGGATACCGGGCGCCCAGGAGGCTTCCGCGTGATTCTCGAAGCGCAGGCTACATTGACTGGGAGCAACGGAACGGTGTACTTTAAGAACCGCTCATTTACGGGAGAAGTCCAGGTCTATGCATTGGATGACTTAGCAAGCCAAGAGTATGCCGCCATGCCTCAGCTCTCCCGCAGCTTGGCTGACCGTATCCGCGATGCGGTGACGGGCGCATGGTAGTTGCCCTTTAACCCATTTGATGTAGTACTTAGGGGATATTTGTATGGACATAGAAAACTTACTCAAAGGGCCTATTCGCTCGCTTCCTGTTTATGAACCTGGTCGCCCGATAGAAATTGTGGCCAAAGATTTTGGGCTAGACCCAGAATCGATAGTTAAGTTGGCGTCCAATGAGAACCCGCTCGGCCCATGCCCTGCAGCAGTAAAGGCGGCCACAGTTGCCCTCGAATCTCTACATCTTTACCCCGAGAACAGCGCTTACTTCTTAAAGCAAAAATTAGCAAAGAAGTTCAAAGTACAGCCTGATCAAATAGTGGTAAGCGCGGGTTCCAATGAGATTTTCTATTTGCTTGGCCAAGCCTTAGTAGAGCCAGGAATTGAGGTTGTGATGGGCAAAAGCGCGTTCATTACCTACAAGATAATGACGCTTTTGCAGGGCGGAAAACCAGTAGAGGTGCCTCTGAACGATGATCTGACGCATAACCTAGAGGCTATGCGGGCTGCAATAACGCCACAGACACGTTTGGTCTTTTTGCCAAATCCCAACAATCCCACGGGGACAGTGGTGGCGAATGAGGCGCTGATTCGCTTTTGTCGCAGCCTTCCTGAACACGTTATCTTTGTCTATGACGAGGCTTATGTGGAATACCGAGAGGATGCTCCCGATCTGCTTCCGCTCATTCAGGAGGGGCGCAAGATAGTGTGCTGTCGGACATTTTCAAAGATATATGGCCTTGCTGGTTTACGAATCGGCTACGGGTTTGCACCAGCTTCGATAATTAATGTGTTAGAGCGCGTACGGCCCCCATTTAATGTTGGAAGTATTGCACAGGCTGCAGCAATGGCAGCTCTGGATGATGAAGCATTTGTTATCGAATCCCGTGAGACTAATCGCAAAGGACTTGCCCAGATCTATGCGGGGCTTGTCAGCCTTGGCTACAAGTATATCCCCAGCATGGGCAATTTTGTGCTGTTTCAAGTTGCGCCAGCAGGGGATGACAAGCGGGCCGCATTCTTATTTATGGAGCTGCAAAAAAGAGGGGTTATTTTGCGCCCTGTGAAGGGTTACGGGCTTGGCAATTACTTGCGAGTCAGTGTTGGGACGCACGAGGAGAACGAAAGATTCCTGGAAGTATTAAAAACATTATCCTAGCGCTGAGAGATTGCTGGATTAACAAGGGCATCACGCAATGCCGCCAGCTTGATGTCGGTCTCAAGCTCTTCTCTGGCAGGATCGGATGCTTCTACAATACCTGCTCCCGCATAGAGTCTGGCATTTTCGCCGTCGATCAGAGCGCTTCTGATGGCGACAATCAGCTGGCCCTCGCCACTGGCTTTAAACCAGCCTACCAGCCCGCC
>CAZHQD010000110.1:6579-9988 GCA_964533835.1 uncultured Puniceicoccaceae bacterium
GACTCCACAACTAGCCTGTGTTCGTGGAGGTCTTTTTCGCTGGTGAGCAGTGAGCCTGCAAATTGGGCATCTTCGGCCAGTGTCTTACCTCGTGGAGCGGAGCCAGCAATTGCTTCGGTTTCTAACACACCGCTCGATACCGTAAGCAATAGCTCAGGGCTAGCGCCTATGAAGCTCTGGCCTTTTCCATTGGCAACCGAGTACAGGTGGCAATTTGGAAAACGGTTGCGTAATCTGTCTAGCGCTTCCAGCGGACGCCAAGGGGTGTGGCTTCGATAAACTTCGTAACGAGCCAAAACGATTTTTTGGTAACGCTTATCACGTATGTGCCTCACAGCCGTTGAAACAGCGTTTCGGTAGTACAGCCTCGACTCCCCATTGGGCATGGGCTCAATTTCCGGCGGCGGTGGCGGGACATATTCCCGATAATTAAAGCGTGAAAACTTTAAATGCGCGCGCCAGATACGCTCTGCAATGGACACTAGTGAGGATTCGCCATCTACAAGCAAATTGGCAGTGGCCAGGCAGAAGTCATTCTCACGAGTTACTTGCCAGCGAGGAACGAAAACTGTCGCAGCAGGGAAGGGGGCGCCCGCTTCTGCAACGCTATCGAATCCCAGGCTCACAAAGAATTGTGGGCTGCAATCAATCTTGGTCAGGTCAATGGCGCTCGGTGTGTTTTGCCCAAACACAATGCGACTGTAGCTATGCTCAGTGATTTCACGCGCAAAGTTCCTTATCAGTGTAAAACGTTCGCTGCCTGAAGCCTCCAGCAAAACTACAGACTCTGCGCCCGCGCGCGCGCAATCCTTTGCAGGGTGCTCAAGGTAGAAATGCCGCTCGGTAGGCTCGTAGATGGAGTCCATCACTGCCAACGGGTCAATATGAAGCACGGGCATCGTGATACTCACGAGTTTGCCGTGCTTATCGTGACTAGCGCGTTGTTGAATCTCTCCCAGAAATGCCAACAAAGCCTCATATGAATGTTCGTTGGGCATTGCTTGATTTTGCGAGCTTCAGTTAGGCCTTGGGAGCTGCTTCGCGCTCAGGACGAGGAAAGAGAATGGTCTTTTCACCCAGCTTTATGCCCGTAAGGCGTGAGCCCCAATCCAGGGTTTCTGCCCAAGGCTGGGAGTCTGGCTGGCCAAGGAGGCGAGCTACTTTGGCACTTGTTTCAGGCATTACAGGCGCTAAGAAACAAGTGGCAAGACGGAGCCCTTCAGCAAGTGTAGCCAAAGATGATTCCAGAAGGGCGCGATCTCTCGGATCAGCGCTTTTTGCCAGTTTCCAAGGGGCTCGCTTTTCCGCGTATTGATTGAGGGCCGAGATAAAGACAAAGGTCTTTTCCAGTGCGAGGTGAAACGCAAAGCCATCGTAGAGCTTTTGGACTTCATCCCGTGTGGTTTGCCAAAGTGTCTTCAATTCTTGCTCGGGAGCCTCTTCAATACTTACAGCTGGCAGCCCAGTGGCGAAATGCTTGCTAGTGAGGTTGAGCAGTCTGGATACGAGGTTGCCCAAGGCGTTGGCAAGTTCGCCGTCGTAGCGGGTGGCAAAAACCTCCATCGAGAAATCACCATCCGAGCCAACACTCATTTCACGGATGACGAAATAGCGAAAGGCATCGGCTCCATAAGTGGAGGCGATCTCAATGGGATTGATGGTTAATCCCGTGCTTTTGCTCATTTTCTGACCTGAAATATGCCACCAGCCGTGCACGAGGAGCGCTTTTGGTAGTGCTACGCCCATTGCCTTAAGCATTATTGGCCAATAAACGGCGTGAGCGGGGATTAGGATGTCTTTGCCTATGACATGGAAGTCGGCAGGCCAGTAGTTTGCCAGTTTATCGCTGCCCAATCCTACAGCAGTGGCGTAGTTTAATAGGGCATCAAACCATACGTAGGTCACATAATTGTCGTCAAAAGGCAGGGGAATGCCCCAAGAGAGACGCTCTTTTGGGCGGGAAATACAGAGATCGTTTAAGGGTTCTTTGAGGAACTCAATGACCTGTTTTTGCCTGTAGCGCGGGAAGACAAAATCATTATTCTCTAGAAATTCAATCAACCAATCTTGGTATTTCGCAAGGCGGAAGAAGTAATTGGTTTCCGCAATTTCAATCACTTCGCCGTAGATTTCAGGCCACTTGCCGTCCACCTTTTCCTTCTCCAGAACAAATTGTTCCTGGCGCACGCTGTAGTAGCCCTTGTATTCCGCCTGGTAGATTTCTCCTTTTGCGTAGAGATCAGACAATACAGCCTGCACGGCTAGCTTATGGCGGGGCTCCGTGGTGCGGATAAAATCATCGTTTGATATGCAAAGCTTTTGGCAAAGTTCGTGGAAAAGAGGCGCTATGCTGTCCACGTATGCCTGGGGTTCGACACCCTGTTTCCGTGCCGATTGCTGGACCTTCTGGCCATGCTCGTCCAGACCCGTCAAAAAGTGGACTTTTTCGCCCTGCAGGCGGCGATAGCGCGCAATAACATCTGCCAATACTTTTTCGTAAGCATGGCCCAAGTGGGGCGCGCCATTGGCATAGTCAATTGCTGTTGTTAGGTAAAAATGCTTCATTGCAAAGATTTAGAATAAGCCCATGGCTTCTAAAAGGTCAAACCGTTAAGAAATGACAAAATCGTATCAGTGCTTAATTTCATTTGGCAAAAAACAAGATTGGGGCAGCGAGAAGCCGATTTTTACAATAAGGCTGGATTTTCCAAAGGATGGTGGATTACTATGCACCATTAGTTTTATTAACCTCAACCATCATTAATTATGGCACTCAAAGTAGGAACTAAAGCTCCGTTATTCACTCTTAAATCAAAGACCGCAGAAGGTTTGGCCGATGTGGGGCTAGAAGCCAATCTGGGCAAAAAGAAGACTGTATTGCTCTTTTTCCCTCTCGCATTCACCAGCGTATGCACGCAGGAAATGTGTGATGTGACCTCTGGACTCTCGGAATACGAGAGCTTGGATGCCGCTGTTTATGCGGTAAGCGTGGATAGTCCCTTCGCGCAGGAAGGTTGGGCCAAAATAAACGGCATAAAGCTCCCCCTGCTATCAGACTTTAATAAGGAAGTGGCTACAGCTTATGACGTAATCTACGCCGACCTACTCGGTTTCAAAGGCGTGGCAAAGCGCAGCGCGTTTGTTATCGATAAGCAAGGCATCATCCAGTTCGCCTGGTCGAGCGATGATCCGAAGCAACTGCCTCCATTTGATCAGATAAAGGCATCTCTAAAAGCGTAGTTCGAGACGAATTTGAAACTTGGTAACAGAAGCCCCTCGGCATTGCTGCCGAGGGGCCCTGTTCTTAGTTTACTCTATCCTTATCCGATACTTGTCCCTAATTCCCGTTATCCAAAGGCTAGTTGGATAGAGTGTATTGGTCTATATTGGGGCCACCATCGTTAGTGTT
>CAZHQD010000111.1:0-1830 GCA_964533835.1 uncultured Puniceicoccaceae bacterium
TTTGGCGGCTTTTTCCATGAGGGCTGGGGTGTGGGCGGTGCTGATGAAGCAGGTCTCGTAGGCTGAGGGGGGGAGATAGACGCCATGGGCCAGTGCGTGGTGGAAGAGCTTATTGAAGCGGGATTTGTCGCTTGCGATGGCGTCTTCGTAGTTGCGGACGGGGCGGTCGGTGAAGAAGAGGGAGAACATGGAGCCCGTTTGGGGGACCTGGAGGGGGATGCCCTTCTTTTTCGCGGCATCAAGTAACTCGATAGCGATGTATTTACCCGCGGCATCGAGGGCGGCGTAGGGAGGGGAATCGAGGAGCAAGCGGAGGGAGGCGAGGCCCGCGGCGAGGGCGAGGGGATTTCCGCTGAGGGTGCCCGCCTGATAGACAGGGCCGAGGGGCGCAAGGAAGTCCATGATGTCTGCGCGGCCACCGAAGGCGCCAACGGGGAGACCGCCGCCGATGATTTTGCCAAGGGCAGTGAGATCGGGGCGGATGCCAGTGAGCTCCTGAACGCCGCCGAGGGCGAGGCGGAAGCCAGTCATGACCTCGTCGAAAATAAGAACGACACCGTTGGCGGAGCAAAGCTGGCGGAGGCGCTCCAGGAAGCCGCTATCGGGCAAGAGGAGGCCGACATTGGCGGGATAGGGCTCCAGAATAACGGCGGCGAGAGAGGCGCCTTCGGAGGCGAACAACTGCTCAAGGGCGGGGAGGTCGTTAAACGGGAGGACAAGGGTGAGCGCGGCCAGAGAAGCAGGGATGCCCGCGCTATCAGGGTGGCCCAGGGTGAGCGCGCCGCTGCCTGCCTTTACGAGGAGGGAATCCACATGGCCGTGGTAGCAGCCTGAGAACTTGACGATCATTTCGCGGCCCGTGAAACCGCGGGCCAGGCGGATACAAGAGAGAGTGGCCTCGGTGCCGCTATTGGTCATGCGGACTTTTTCGAGGGAGGGAACCATTTGGCAGAGGAGCTCGGCCATGGCGACCTCGTCTGGATTTGGGGTGCCGAAACTGGTGCCACGGCTGACGGCGGCCTCCAGGGCGGCACGGATGGCAGGGTGATTATGGCCATGGATTGCTGGGCCCCAGGTGCAAACGAAGTCTATAAGCTCGACGCCATCGGCGGTGTAGAGGAAAGGGCCATCGGCACGGGAGGTAAAGAAGGGGGTGCCGCCGACGCTACGGAAGGCGCGGACGGGGGAATTTACGCCGCCGGGGATGCGCTTGAGGGCGCGGTCGAAAAGCTGTTGGGATGCCTGAGAGTGCTGCATGGGGAATACGGTAATCGGAGACGGCGGTTGCGCAATGCGATAGTGGCGGAGAGGCAGGAAAGCGGCGGCCAGCTTACTAACGGCTAGAGATTTAACAATTCAAGGCTTGAAGGACTCCCCCCCAGATGCGGTAAATTGTAACCTGATTGTAAGGATTTTATTACTAAGTATTAATGAGTGTGCTCTCCAAATTTCTGCCAGCGAACTATGACCCGACCGCGCCCGTGGCCGTGATAGCGGGGCGGCAGCTATACCCAGTGCTGACGATAGCGGCGATACGGAGCGCGAATGTGCCCGTGAGGTTGGTGGCGTTTGAGGGGGAGACGCGGCAGGATGTAGTGGACTCCTTTCCCGAGAATGAGCGGGCGGTGATCAAGGTGGGGCAAGTGGGCAAGATGCTGAAATCCCTTGAGAAGCTTGGGGCACGCTACGCCATAATGGTAGGCCAGATAACGCCCGGGAGGCTGTTTCGGGACTTGCACCCTGACCTGAAGGCACTGCGGATGCTGAGCTCTCTGAAGGAGCGCAACGCTGCGACGATCTTTGGCGCGATCTGCGATGAGGTAACGAAGA
>CAZHQD010000111.1:1930-4137 GCA_964533835.1 uncultured Puniceicoccaceae bacterium
GCGCGCGGGATGCCAAAATACAGCTCTATGGCTACTAACGGCTAATAGACAATCCGCAAGGGGAGGCCCGTGGAGTCGAGGGCGTTGGGGGGATCGGCGAGAGTGAGAATATCGCCAGCTTCGGCGCGACCCGCGAGAACAGCGGCGTCGAGGAGGTCGTCTGTTTTAACATCGCGAGGGAGGCGATTGCGGAGCAAAGCAGCTACAGGAGCGTGAATAGCGGGGAAGTACATGCGGAGGAGAGCTAGGCGCTGGGTCAGGCCGTCGGGGGACTTTTGCCGAGGAGGGGCTGGCCGTTATTGAGGCGGAGCCAGCAAACCTCGGGATGGGATTCCATGATGAGGGTGCGGGCAACGGGAGTGGATTGGAGGAAGGCGTCCACCTCGCGGATTTTTGGCATGATGTGCCAGCACTGCTTTGAGAGCTTGAGACCGATCTCGGCGAAATTGCTGGAACAGGCAGCGGAGTAAGAATCGGCATAGAGAGCGGCGCGGGAAGGAGGGGAAAATACACAAACGTGGCGGCGCCCGAGGAGCTTGCGGGCGATGGCATCGCAGCCACGGGTGGGGTGGGCGCTATCGGCGAGACCGATGGGGACATCCAAAAGGAAGCGTTGGGCGCCAGCGGCAGAATGCCAGAGGGAAGGCATATCTGGAAAGCACTCGATGCGCCACCCTGCCCTACTGCTGCCAATGAGGGCTAGCCAGCCCGCACGGCAGCCATCGGCACCCGCGAAGCAGAGGGCGGAATTTGTTGGGAAGGCGTTATTCATTGAGATTAGCCAATACCTGCTTTGACATTTTGGCAAATGGGTTCACTTTTAGGTATGCAACAAAACGAACCCATGACACCGCGCTGGCAACGTGCCTGTCTACAAATAGCAGGGGGCTACCACCTGCTCTGGGCGGCTGTGTGCGTGCTGTTTCCGCAGGCGGTATTTGAGTGGACAGGGATGGGCGAGCTGAGCCACCCCTTTGTGTGGCAAGGAATCGGGCTGTTTGTGGGATTGCTGGGATTGGGCTTTTTACTGGCCGCCACGGCGCCCCATAAATACTGGCCGCTTGCGCTGATGGGATTTCTGGCAAAGACGGCGGCACCTGTGGGCTTCGCAATGGCGTGGCTGCAAGGGGAGGCTACGATGGCATTTGGCGCGCTGATCCTCGTGAATGATGTGCTTTGGATCCCGCCGCTGGCAGTGATCCTCTATGACACGCTGCGCCGAACGGTGAGCGGCAGGGCTGTGACCAACTCCTCCCTATCCCTACCTGCCGCGCTGCGCTACTACCGCATGAGCGATGGGCAAACGATAGCCGACGCTTCGGAAAAGACGCCGCTGCTGATGGTGTTCTTGCGGCATCTGGGGTGTACGTTTTGCCAAGAGGCTCTGAAGGATATCGCGCAGGAACGAGCGGCGATTGAGAGCAATGGGGCGAAAATCGTAATCGTGCACATGAGCGATCCGTTTCAAGGGAGGGCAGCGCTCTCCCGATGGGGACTGACGGACTTGGCTCACGTGAGCGACCCCTCGTGTGAACTTTACGCGGTGTTTGGGCTAGGCCAAGGTTCGCTAGGGCAGCTATTCGGCCCGAAGACATGGTGGCGCGGTGTTTCGCTCTTGCGGCAAGGAATTAAAGTAGGCACTCTCAGAGGCGATGGACTGCGCATGCCAGGGGTATTTCTATTGAAGCAGGGACGCATCTTGAAGGAATTTCGCCACAGGAGCGTCGCCGATCAACCAGACTACCGCTCGCTCTCGCAACTGCCATTTCAGGAAGAGATTTCACAAAGCCAAGCGCAACGGCATGACAACGCTACCGCTCGCCCTATGTCTGGCTAGCTCCGCCTTTATGACGGGGGTTTTATGGCTTGTGCAATTGGCCATCTACCCGCTGTTTCGGGATGTGCCGCCGCATGCGTTTGTGGCTTACCACTTGCGCTATACTTGGTGGGTATCTTTCGTGGTGGTGCCGGGAATACTTCTGGAGATTGGATTTTCGGCGTGGCTCATGATTGCCCAGCCAGTGAATGAAATCACGCTGAGCGCGCATGGGCTGCTGGTGGTGGCGCTACTGAGCACCTTTGCGCTGCAGGTACCGCTACATAACCGCTTGAGGCAGGGATTTGACCGTGCAACGCACTTCAAGCTCGTGCGCACTAACTGGATACGCACGGTGGCTTGGACGCTACGGACAGGGCTGCTGGTAGCG
>CAZHQD010000111.1:4237-7743 GCA_964533835.1 uncultured Puniceicoccaceae bacterium
GCTTCGGAGTAGATCCAGCCGATGCCGAAGGCGTAGGC
Organism: uncultured Puniceicoccaceae bacterium; assembly: GCA_964533835.1. GTDB lineage: Bacteria > Verrucomicrobiota > Verrucomicrobiia > Opitutales > Oceanipulchritudinaceae > CAZHQD01. Next base: position 4,276 of record CAZHQD010000111.1, read on the forward strand.
GGTGAGAGGGTAGCCCCAATCGCCTACGAGGTAGAGCCAGTGATTGGCGGTGAAGGAGTAAACTATGGGCCAGTAGGCACGGGGAGCGTAAAGCCACTCGTAGGCATACACGTAGTGTATATCGTTGCCCGCGTCTAAGAACGAGTAGAAGTAGCTTTCGATGGGATGAGGGGATTCGCCGAGGTCGGCGAGGTCGCCGTAGATAAGCTTGGTGAGGGTACCCATGAGGAATTTGCCATCCTTGATGTCGAAGTAGTAAATGTCGATAAAGCCAGAGTCGTAGAGGGGAGAGGTGCCGTCGAGCGGGTAGATGGCCTCTCTGGAGCCGTCGGCGAGGCTGACTTTATAGATGTCGCTCTTGAAGGTAATCGGGTTGCCAGAGTAGACGGTCATGCCGACGTAGAGGTCGTTTTCGATGACCCAGAATCTGCCGAAGGGCTGTCCGCTACTGGAGCTTTGGATAAGGAGTTTGTTTTCGCCGTTTTTGTGGGAGAAATAATTCAGACCGTCGGTAAAGACGAGGGTACCGTCGGCAGAGAGGGCGAAATCGGAAATAGTGCCCACGGTAAGCCCACCAATGACGGTGGTATTGTCGACGAGGTTGGTGAGGACACCGCTTGTGGAGTAGGAAAGGATGCCGAGGCGGTCGGACTCTGAGTTGGGAGTGAAGGCAGCGGTGCCCGCGAGGAAGTAGAGGGTGCCATCGGCGGCGATGAACATTTGCTGGCGGTTGTTAAGGCTGCCGAAGGTGCCACTGGCACCAGGGAAGGTATCCTTGTTGTCTACGACTTTGGCGAGGGAGCCATTTTCCCAGTAGTAGAGGCCTTCGCGGTAAGAGGCATCGGCAGAGGTTCCTACGGATTTACCATGGAAATAGACGCGGTTGCCGTCGGGCGTGATTTGCGGAAGGAGGGAGAAGCTGGCGAATTTGACATCGCTGGTTGGAACGGTGGTGACGCTTTCCTGTGCGAGGGTCTGCAATTGGCCATTGGCGTAGCGGAGCATGAAGTGCGGGAAGGAGGCATCGAAGCCTGTCATGGCGATTGGGCCAGCATCGGAAACGGCGGCGCGACCAAAGTGGCGCGAACCGTTGCCAGCTTCCATGAGCAGACGGGCGCTTGCGATTACAGTGATCAGTTGGCCATCCTGGTAGCGCACGAGGGCACCATCGCGGGGATTATTCAAAGAGACGAGGGAGAAGTAGTGCGCATCAGAATTGCCAGTAGAGGGATTGAGCTGGAGGAGGGAAGTGCCATCGACAAAGCCTGTTTGGCCGTCGAAGAGCGTGGTGAGGGCACCGTCTTTGTAGAGGATACCGTTGTGCTGAGTGACGTTGTTGACGCGAGTCAGGCCATAAATGAAAGGGGTGGGGCCGATCAGGTTTGCGCCAAACAATTGGGTGAAAGTGGTTTCAGTATTCGGAAGCGTGCTGACACCCGTTTGGTAGATAAGCTGGGTATCGGCTCTGAGAGGAGCCAGCAGCGAGAGGGAAAGGGCCACGAGGGCAGTGGCGACAGATGGGAATGCTTTGGACAGGTTCATTAAGTGAAGGGCTAAACAAAAGCGATGCACTGTCAAAGAAAACCGATAGCGAATTCTAGATTAACGGTAATAAAATAGCGCATTTCCGCAAAAGCGACGTAACTAACGCAATAAAATACTTAGAAGAGCAAAATGGACCCAGTGGCTTTTTTTCTGGAGCAAAGGGAAGGCATGTGAGATGTTACGGGTTTCAAAGCTATGTTCGAAACACTACCAGGGTTCCGCGAGTTTTATCCCGAGGCATGTGCCCGCCGCAATCACATCTTTACGCAGTGGAAGCGGGTGGCGCGCTCGTTTGGGTTTGCCGAGTATGATCCGCCGATTCTTGAGCCGCTGGAGCTCTACATAGAGAAGAGCGGGGAGGAGATCGTATCCCAGCTTTTTAATTTCGAGGACAAGGGCGGGCGAGCGGTGGCACTGAGGCCCGAGCTGACGCCGTCTTTGGCGCGACTGGTGGGCTCGAAGGCGGGCGGGATGAAGCGGCCCATCAAGTGGTTCGCTATCGGAGAGAACTTTCGCTATGAGAAGCCGCAGAAGGGGCGGCTACGCAGCCACTACCAGCTTAACGGTGATATTTTGGGCGAGGCTGGACCTGGCGCGGATGCGGAGCTGATTGCTCTGTGCCTGAGCGCACTGCTGGCATTTGGCCTTACGGAGAGAGACATTGTGCTGCGGCTCTCGGACCGCAATCTGTGGATGCTTTATCTGGAAGCAATGGGACTGCAAGGAGGCGACGCGCTAAAGGTGCTGGCCGTTATTGACAAGATGGAGCGACTGCCGCGCGAGGCTGTGCTGGAAAAGCTTCAACCGCTGTTTAATGATGCAGCGCCTGACTTCCTAGCCAAGATAGAGACGCTGGTGGCCATTCGCTCGCTGGAAGAGCTAACTGCATTTCTGAAGGCCCATGTCACCTCCCCTGCCCTTCAGGAGACGCTGAGCAAGCGGCTGGCTGATTGGGCAGAGCTGCTCTCACGGCTAACGGCCTACGGCTTGGGCAATCTGGTGCGGGTGGACCTAGGGATCGTGCGCGGGCTGGCCTACTACACGGGATTTGTGTTTGAGGTGTTTGAGCTGAGCGAAAACGGACTGCGCGGGCGCGCGCTGGCAGGAGGCGGGCGGTATGACCACCTGGTGAAAAAGCTGGGGTACCAAGACCTGCCCGCAGTGGGCTTTGGCATGGGGGATGTGACGCTGACCGACCTACTGACGGAGAAGCAGCTGTTGCCCGCCTATGTGGAGTCTCCCGAGGTGTATGTAATAGTTGCCGGGCAAGCGGAGCGGCTTGCGGCCTTGCCCGTAATCGCGACTCTACGCCACAACGGCATCCGCGTGGAGTATCCATTAAAGGATACAGCGTTTGGGAAGCAATTTAAAGCGGCGGGAGAATCGGGGGCGCGACTTGCGCTGATCTACGGAAGCGATGAATTGCGCGACCAAACGGTGAAGCTAAAAGACCTAATCAACTCTACGGAAACCTGTGTGCCTGCCGGAAATATACTGGACGCAATCGGCTGGTATTTCGCGCATGGGGAACTGCCTATGCAGGGCTGCGGCAAACAGGATTGCTGCCATAATAAGAAAGCCGAGTAGCGCCTAATATCCTATGCATAGAGAAGTCATAATAGCGCGCGAGCAGAACCTAACTGTGGAGGAATTCCGCAAGGCGCTGGTGGCGTCCACTCTTGGCGAGCGGCGACCAATAGAAGATGAGGAGCGGCTGAGGGCTATGCTTGCTCATGCCAATCTGATCCTTACGGCGCGAATTGATGGCGAAATAGTAGGGGTAGCGCGCGCACTGACTGACTTCTCGTATTGTTGCTACCTGTCTGACCTTGCGGTGGATGAAACCGTACAGCGGGCGGGAATAGGCCGCAAACTGCTGGCAGGGCTGTGGGATTACCTTCACCCGAAGGCCGCGCTTATCCT
>CAZHQD010000111.1:7843-9792 GCA_964533835.1 uncultured Puniceicoccaceae bacterium
AAATTATAAGCGGAAGGCGGAGGAGAGGCAGGAGAGTTGGTTAGTCGTCGGATTGGGCGAGGGGTTTGCGGCACATGTGGAGCCAGAGGATAGTGGCGGTGATCCAAATTAGGGCGGCGTAAGCGTAGTGGCTCATTTGGATGGTGGGCATCCAGTCCGCAGTGACTCTGGTGAGCATGGCGACGATAATAAGAGCGATGATGGAGAAGAAGAGCCAGCTCCACTCCTTGAAGCGATGGGATTGGCCGCTGTGCCCGAGGACGACTCTGGTGGCAACGGTGAGCGTGAGGAGCGCAAAGCCCGTGATGTAGGCGACGTGGAGGATGCCAAGCCTGTAGGCGGGCCAGACCACCACGAGGGCATATCCCAGCACTGGGGAAATAAGCGCGATACGAAGACCCCAACTCAGAGTGCTGCGAGTGATGGCAGCCTTGTGCATCGGAAGCTCGGTGTAAAAATACGCAATCATGGCGAGAGCGCGGAGCAGGTAGGCTGGCCGCAAATGGCCGTAGGCTTCAAGTAAAAAACTAACGATAACTAACAGGCCGATGGCCAAGCACCACGAGGCCCGCCTCACCCAGCCTGAAGGCAGCGCGAGGGACTCGGGGAAATCGTGCTTATTGGGGAGGGCAAAGAAGCGCGGCAGCAGGAATGCGCCAATACCCATAACGGGCAATAGGATGTAGCCTTGGTAGAGAAGGATTTTGCCGACACTAACAAGCCACATCGGCAAAGCGGAGGGCGCGACGACGCTGATGGCCATGGACAAGGAGCCAAGGAGCGCACCCATAAGCCCAAGTAACACGAGCAGAAAGCCAGGGGGCGGGGTGTCTTTGCGAAAGCAAAAGCGAATACCCAGAACACTAACGAAGCCAAGGAGCGTAAAGAAAAAGAGTGTATCGCCCCAGAAGTGAGCGCCTGCCAAGTGGGAGGCCACCACACCAAGTAGCAGGATCGCAAAGGCAAGGGACTCGCCGAGGGTGATTTTTGGGGCACCGAGCAAACGTGGAAGAGCGGTGCCCAAAAAGCCAAAAACGAAGGCGGTAAAAAAGCCCTCAATCATGATGCGGGCGTGCGCTACGGCAGGGTAGGCCGTGGAAAGTTTCCAGACAAACAAAGGCCAGAGGAGAACACCGACTATGCCGAGGAGCGCCCCAATGGGAAAGAGAAGACGGTAGGGCTCACCAAGGGCCACGAGCTGCCAGTAGCCAACGGATTTTGAGGGCGTTACGTTTGCGGAATCACTGACTTGCATTGCTTAGATAGCGGGAGAAAAGCCCTCTTTTTGCCGACCGGCAAAGATGGCTAGATTCGTTTCTTCGAGGAATTTACGGTTAGCGTCCAGCATGTCTTTAATTTGGTAGTGGAGCGGGCAGGGATCGCCGTTGCCACACCAGTTTGCGCCAAAAGGGCAGAGAGAGGGGGGATCTGTCTGCTCAAAGAGGGAGGCTATAGCCATGAGGCTGATGGTGGAGGCAGGCTTTGCCAGAGTGTAGCCACCGCCAGGGCCAGGCTGCCCCTCGACCAGACCCGCCGTGGCGAGCTGAGTGAGGAGCTTGGCGGTGAGCGCACGGGAGATGCCGCGAGACTCGGCGATCTCTGCGGACCCCGCCCGACGGGCAGGATCCGCAGCGAGATAGCTCATTACCGCGATGGCGTTGGAGGCTGTTTTACCGTAGATAAACATGAAAAGAGAAAGCGAAGCAGTTTCCTGCGGGTGAGGGAGACTAGCAACTGAAATGCCGACTAGCCTTTGACCTCCTCGGATTTTGCCTGACTGCGGTAAAGACTGAAGAGAGCCACAACAAAGGCACCGATGGCGAGCGGGAGGAGCCAGCCCGTATCCATGCCGCTAGCGGACCCTTTGTCGCCGATGGTGGCCTGGATGGGATTTTCTTTAATGATGATTTTCCCGTGCATATAGGGGTGAGGCGCGCACATGTATTCAT
>CAZHQD010000112.1:0-9610 GCA_964533835.1 uncultured Puniceicoccaceae bacterium
CAGCCAACCGCTTCGTGCCCGTGGATCGCTCGCCCAACATAGACGGGCACCCCGCCGAAAACGGCATCATCCGCCCCGTGGGGCGTCCCTCGACGCAGCTCGTTGGAGAGGATTACCCTGAGTCCCTCTATATGATCGACCACTTTACCCGCCACTCATACACCTTCGAGACGCCCAGCAATGGTGACCTCCTCCACCGCACCCGCGCCCACATGGCTGCCGTAAAAGAAGCCTTCACCGTCCTCCGCGAGTGCGGGGACTGGTTTGAGATTTAGGGAAGGAGGCTAAAACTTTGCAACCAAGCTCCGCACAGAGGGATATTGCATGTTGTCTTGGAATGACTAGCGTGAAGGCAGAGACAGATCGATTATGCGAAGAGTGACCCTAAAGGATGTGGCTGACAATCTTGGCCTTAGCGTGGCTGCGGTATCGCTATCTTTAAGAGGGAAGGGAAATCTTAGCCCCGAGACACGCGAGAAAATACGTGCAGTATCCCAAAAAATGGGTTACATACCAAACCCGCTCCTTTCCTCTCTTGCGCGGCGAAAGTTCTCTGCGACCTCCGCCCGGGAAGACCGCATACCTATTGCTCTGCTTGTGCCGCAACCCGTTTCAGGAAGCCAGTCCGAAGATCAACGCATCTATTTGGATAAGGCAAAAGAACGCGCAGACAGCATAGGCTATCAGATACATCTGTATGATTACGACAAGGCAGGCAAACAGAAGGGCTTTAGTCGCCAGCTATACGCGCGAGGGGTACAAGGCATCATTATTTCGCCAAAGGCAAACGAACTGAGTTTGCCCGAACTTGAGTGGGAAAAGTTTTCCGTAGTCATGGTGGGGAATGTCCGTGTGCCTTATCCTTTTCATCATATTTCAGCCGATTACTTTGAGTCGCTTGAGCGCCTGCAGACTATCGCTCATTCTTACGGCTACAAGCGCATAGGCTGGGCGTTGATGCTGCACCAGCCAATGATCACGGATGATCATCTAAGACTGGCAGCGTTGCGTTATCTAAACGACAAAGCCCCCACCGAGCAGCGAGTGCCGCTCCACATTCAAGAGGGGTTTGACTTGAAGGAGTCCATCATGGAATGGTTTCGGGAGTACAAACCGGATATAGTGGTAGGGTTTCATGCAGGGATAGAGTGGCTGCTTCGCAACCGTGGAGTAAAAATCCCAAAAGAATCCGCATTTGCCTGCATGCTTCACCGATACAATGAGGATGAGGGCAGGCAAGGAATAATTGCAGGCATGGATTATCTGGAAGATCGCTTGCTGGAAGCGGCCCTCTTTCAGCTTGATCATCAGATTCGCAATAGAATGCTAGGCATTGATCAAGAAACTAAGCTAACGCTCATAAGAACTATCTGGCACAACGGTGTTTCGATGCCAAACAAGGCTGCAAAAATTGGCAACAAAATGCCCGCGTCCAACGGACGCGGGCAGTGGTGACAATAATCAGAATCTGGCATTAATTCTTGCGTCTTTTGATAATTGCAAATCCTGCTGCTAACAGAGCAAAAGCCAGAGCGTAGGTTTGAGGTTCCGGTACCACGGAAACTGAAAGATTGTCCACACCAGATGCCGATCCCACCATGCCATTGCGGAATACGCGAAAGACGAATGCATCGTAGCCCGCAGGTATGGTTACATCCTGAGAAATAGTGGTCCACTCAGTGGCGATGGCCACCGTGTTGCTATGCAGTAGTGTGCCTCCAGTAACAGTGCCCAAAACGGGGTCTCCCACATTGTTGAGAAATGCGCCGCTGCTGGCGGCTATCACTTCCCACCCGCGCTGGTTGGCATCCCAAGAGGACTCGATTTTATAATCAAAGGAGAAGGTATAGGTGGTCTCCGTAGTGGGAGCCTCAAGTGCGACCCAAACGACATTGTTCCAATCGGCGAACTCTAGAAAACTATCGGGATTGCCTCCGCTGGCCTGCGCTGCCATTGCGGATCCCCAAGAGAATTCTGAATTGAGAGCCGTTACTCCTTCTTCAAAAGTGAAGCCATCGGCAGGGCGGGAAGCCCAATCGCCATTGAAATAAATGGCTGCGTGTGCTGCCATTGCGTATGTCAGGAGAAATGTGGAGGTTAGTAGCGCTTTCATGATTACGAAACAGATTAGGGTTAAGGATTTGAGCTGTTGCGTGTATCATCTTGCAGCAAAGCCAAAGCAGCACAACGGGACGGGGCGTAAAATCGTTGACTAAAAACTCATTAAAAAACGTTAGTCAACGATTTAACTAATGAGTGGATTGAGAGCGGCCGAAGAGTGTCTAGAAATGAGAACATGGCGGTAATACCCTGCCGTCATGTACCCCCCTGAAAGTTAAACCAATTAATGGCTCTTCGAGAGCCCTACTCCTGATGAATACTAATCACTACGGGCACGCTGCTGCCCACTATACTTCACTGTGCAAAGGCGCGGCAAAAGCTAACCGCCTTTATCGAATGCTCCACATGGCGTGCCTCTGCGTATTGTTGCTGCCGACGATGCTCTCCGCGGAATTGATCATGGGAACCAATGTTTGGAATATCGGCTGGGGCCGCACTTGGCAGGACTATTTTGCGGAAAATGTAAACTGGTCCACCACGACAAACCCATGGAAGCAAGAGTTTTTAAACGATCTGAATGGCTACAAGTGTATAAGGTTTATGGACTGGGGTCCCACAAATGGGTCTAAGCTGGTGAATTGGAGCGACCGTATCCCAAAAACAGCCAACCACTATTGCTGGAACAGTGGCACAAACCGCAGCGACACCTACAACACGGATGACACCACCAACACCTCCTACGGCGTGGCTTATGAATGGTGGGTGGACTTGGCCAAACGCAAGGGCACAGATATGTGGGTCTGCGTGCCCCATCAAGCAAGTGACGCTTTCATCGATTCGTTCCTTCAGTTTTTTAAGACTAACTTCATTGATACCACCTCCAACGTAAAGCTCTACATCGAGTATTCCAATGAGTGCTGGAACTATGCCTATGCTTTTCCGCAGGCGGATTATTGCAGCGAGCAGGGACAGGCTTTAGGGCTTCCAAATTGGGAAAGCGGAAACTATTATGAGTATGGGCGCTCATTTTACGCCTATAAGTCAGCCCGACTGTTTAAAAAAGTGAATGAGGTCTTCGGTTCAAACAATTCTCGAGTGGTTAAGGTGTTGGCTTGGATGGCCTACAATCCGTGGGGTGGCAACCGGATGTATGAATACTTTAAGAACACCACAATAAACCCTGACGGTGTAACGGCTGATGTAATTGCAATTGCTCCATATTTGGAAGGAGACTCTATTTCGGCTCTACGCAACGATATTACACGCCAAGAAAATTTTTGTCAGGAATACCGCGACTTCTTTGCAAATACTGGTTTGAAGTTAATTATGTATGAAGGCGGTCAACACTGCAAAGTGAACGCTGACACTGTCAATCGCGATTCAGGCATGTATCAACTCTACATTGACTACTTGAACGCCATGAACTCGAAAATGCAGGGTATGTTTTGCAACTATTCTATTTATAACCAATACGGACCAGCGGACGCATGGGGTTCAAAAGAATACGCCGGGCAGAGCGAGTCTGAGGCGCACAAATACCGAGCGATAAAGGACTGGTTTGGGGCAAACTCCTCCAGTTCAAGCTCGTCGAGCTCCAGTTCCTCATCAAGCAGCAGTTCGAACGGCGGGCTGCCAGCCGTGGGCAATCGGATAGCGCTCAAGGCAGAAGTGAACGGCAAATACGTAAAGTCTGACAGCAGCGGTAGCACGTCACTGATTGCCAGCAGCGCCGCGGTAGGCGATGGGGAAAAGTTTGACGTGGTGGATGCTGGAAGCGGGTGGATCGCTTTGAAGTCCGTCGCAAGCGGCAAGTATGTATGCGCTGAGAATGGCGGCGCGCAGGAGCTAATTGCAAATCGGACTGCCATCGGCGCATGGGAGAAGTTTAAGTTTGCCACAGCGACAAGTGGAACAGTCTCCTTGCAAGCAAGTGTGAATTCCAACTATGTGTGCGCAGAAAACGGGGGAAATGACCCGTTGATTGCCAACCGCGCAGCGGTGGGTTCTTGGGAGCGATTTACTTGGGAAAATCATAGCAGCAGTAGCAGCTCCTCAAGCTCTAGCTCCTCGTCTAGTTCTAGCAGCTCCGGCAGTGTGGATAATATCACAAGCGTGAGCTGGCCGAGCAGCATTACTACAGGAGGCCCCGCATCCGTCACTGTGAATTATACTGTAGCTGGCACCCGTACGGTAAAAGTTACTCTTTGGGACAACAACTGGGGATACAAGGGGGAAGCGTCCGTCTCGGTGTCCAGCAATGGGAGCCAGATATTGTCCGTTAGCTACAATTCGAGTATCTCTACAAGCATAGCCTATATGCGTGTGGAGTTGCTCAACGGCAGCACTGCTGTGGACACTGAGAACAACTACAACATTACTGTGGGCAGCACAAGTGTGGATGATATTACGAGTGTGAACTGGCCCACTACCATCTACAATACGGGCAGCGCCTCTGTTCGGGTCAATTACACAGTGGCCGGATCGCGAACAATAAAAGCAACCCTTTGGGATAGTAACTGGGGATGGAAAGGTGACGCAACGGCCACTGTAACCAGCAATGGAAACACCACACTGACCATCAACTACTCAAGCAGTGTGTCCACATCGCAGGCTTATATGCGGGTGGAAATGCTAAACGGGACCACTGTCGTAGAGACAGTCAATAAGTATGATCTAACGGTAACTTCAGGCAATGGAAACAGCGGCCCATAAGCCACCTAACCAACGAGTGAACAAAGGAGTGCAGCCCGCCTCGGGATAGGCGGGCTGCTTTTTTAAAAGTGAGAGTCAAGCTACTCCTCCATAGCAAGTTCCTGTATTGTAAGCGCATCCGGGCGCTCAAGCAGTTTGCGGCAGAGGTCGGTTTGGCGGATGGTGGCTTCCTTGTTGCGGACGGCTTGGATGTAGGCGTAGGTGTCCCCCACGATGAAGACTTTTTTGCGGCCCCGAGTGATGGCAGTGTAGAGGAGGTTGCGCTGGAGCATCACGTAGTGCTGCTTGAGAAGGGGGATGACCACGACGGGGAATTCGCTGCCTTGGCTCTTATGGATGCTGATAGCGTAGGCGGGCTGGATCTCTGTCATTTCCGAGCGGTCGTAGTCGATTTCGTCTCCATCGAAACGGACGGCGATAGTCCCCGATTCGGGGTTGACGGCGGTCACTCGGCCCAAGTCCCCATTGAAGACACCCTTTTCGTAGTTGTTGATGGTCTGGATAACTTTGTCTCCCACTTGAAATACGGTGGAGCCGAGGGCCACTTTGCGGGCGCCTGGATTAAGAGCAGCTTGCAGGGTAGTATTGATATTGGCGATGCCACCGATGCCTTTGTGCATGGGGGCAAGGAGTTGGACATCCATGATGGGGTCCACAGCGAGATGGCGGGGAATCCAATCGCGGCAGAGTGAGGTAATAAGTTCCACGCAGGCTTCCGGAGTGGGGGCGGCGAGGAAGGCGAGGTCTTCGGCGGGATCAAGCGCGCCGAGATTCGCCTTGGCCTTGGGCGGGTAGGCGCTGCCTTTGAGGATATTGTGCGCAGTGCTCACGATGGCGCTACGCTCGCTTTGGCGGAAAATCTGGCTGAGGCTCGTGGTGGGAATAAGGCCACTGGCTATGAGATCGCCGAGGACATTCCCAGGCCCAACGCTCGGGAGCTGGTTGACATCGCCCACCAGGATAACGTGCGCCGAGAGCGGTACCGCTTTGAGAAGGGACGCCGCAAGGCGAGTGTCGAGCATGGAGCATTCATCCACAATAAGGCAATCGCAGCGGAGCGGGCTTTCCTCGTTTGCGGTGAATTTGCCCTGCGCCGGATCGAAGCGAAGAAGGCGGTGGATGGTTTGGGCAAAGGAGCCCGTGGCTTCGGACATTCGCTTCGCCGCGCGGCCTGTGGGCGAGGCGAGCAGAAGGCGCGCTTTCTTGGCGAGCAGGATGCTGACAACGGCGCGGAGGATGGTCGTCTTGCCTGTGCCTGGGCCGCCTGTGATTATAGAGCACTTGCTGCCAATGCAGGTGCGGACGGCTTCCGCCTGCTCAGGAGCAAAGGTGAAGCCCGCCTTTTCCTGCGCCCAATCCACGGCGGCATCTACCTTGATGGGCGGCAGGCTGCCAGGGGTGGCGAGCAGCAAGTGGATGCGCTTGGCAATGGCTTCCTCAGCGTTCAGCAGCGCAGGGAGCTGCAAGAGCGGCCCATCTGCGGGAAGGCGAATGTGGCGGGATTGGAGAAGGAGCTTGAGCCGATCGACCAGCTTATCCTGCGGGACACCGAGCAGCTCTTGCGCTTTGCGGGCGAGATCGTCGGGCGTGCAACCCGTGTGGCCTTCATCTTCAGCGGTGCCCAATGAGTGCAGGATGCCTGCATCTATGCGCTCGGGGCTATCGGTGGCAATGCCCAGATTGAGCGCAATTTTGTCTGCCGTTTTGAAACCAATTCCCGATATGTCACGAGCGACTTGATAGGGATTGGTCTTGAGAATTTCGATGGCACCTGGGCCATAGTGTTTTACGAGGCGGAGGCAGTGGCCCACCGTAACTCCATAGGACTGGAGAAACACCATCACCTCCCGCAAGGAACTTTGCGAATCCCACGACTCCTTGAGCTGCTTGAGGCGCTTCTTGCCAATGCCAGGCACCTCGCGAAGACGGCCTGAATCCTCGCTAAGGATGCGGAGGGTCTCTTGGCCAAAGTGGTCAACGATACGATCGGCAAAGTGACGCCCGATGCCAGCCACTAGCCCGCTGCCCAAAAACCTGCGAATACCATGCACGGACGAAGGCAGCGTGCTGCGGTAAGCCGTGAACTTAAACTGTGCTCCATACTGAGGGTGCCGCACCCATTCGCCTGTGAGCTCCAGCGTCTCCCCTGCTTGCACAGCGGGTAGCACGCCTGTGATGGTCACGGCATCCCCACCCGATTCAGGCTCCAGCTCGCCTATGGTGTAGTGATTTTCCGCATTCGCAAAAACGATGCGTGCGAGCACCCCGCGCAGCGTTGCGCCGCCGCTAGATGCGGACGAGGTGGGCAATGGGTTGGCGGGCGGCTCCTGCATCTTATCGTTCCCGCTAGTTAGGCGGAAAATGCAGAGGGCGCAAGCGCACAGATGAACCGTGGACTTACTGCACAGTGAAACTGGCGCTGGCACTATCGGCGTCTCCAAGCGTAGCGCTGACAAATTTATAGTTTAGTGTACCAGAGCTGGTTGTAGCAAAGTCGAGGACTACCGTGAGAAGAGCGACCTCGCTATCAAAGTCAGCAATAATGATGCCGCCGTTTGGGCCAGTTTTATAGTAGCTGTAAGAACCCGTTTCGGTGTAGGGCGTGCCATCGTCTATGCCAGATTCAATAAACGTGCCATCGGAGTTATATTGGACGGTTACATTTTCACCGTCTATGCTGAGTGAAAAGGTCTTGTCCGCGATGGACGTGGGTGCATTGGATGGCGTGGGCGCTACAAGCTCCACAAATGCGTCCTTATTTGGACCATCCAGAGTGATGGCATAGATGCCATCGGTGCCAAGAGTGCTATACCAGAGCCAGCCCTGATCGCTAAAGGAATAGACGAAGGGGAAATTAGGCGACCACGTGAATTCTGCGGCCTTGGCAGCAGGTAGGCTCACAAAGAGCGCAGCGAGAACAGAGAGAAGACGAGTGATGCTTTTCATAATAGACAAATGCCGAATCGGCACCTCAATGCGTGTGCCTTAAATGCTAGATACGCAATCGGAAAGTGCTGCACTGTAAATAATTAGGATGATTGTAAGGGTAGATAAATCTTTTTCCTTCCCCAATCGCCCAGTATGTGGATGCTTAGGCTTGCGCTATGACTGAGCCAGTAAATGTGATCTGCATGAAGTGGGGGACGAAGTTTGGCCCGCAATATGTGAATCGGCTGCACCGCATGGTGAAGCGACACCTAAAGCGTGCCCATCGGTTTGTATGCTTTACGGATAATGCCGATGGCCTAGACGCTGGAGTAGAGGTATTCCCACTGCCAGAAGTGGCCCTTCCCGATGGTATCCCTGAGCGCGGCTGGAGAAAGCTGGGGACTTTTGCACCGCAGTTAGGAGATTTGCGGGGTATGGCGCTTTTTTTAGACTTAGATATTCTTGTGGTGGATACACTCGATCCGTTTTTTGAGCACCCTGGAGAGTTTTGCATTATACGGGATTACAAACCGCTCAGGCTCGCAAGCTATGTGGGGAACTCCTCGGTCTACCGTTTCGAGGTAGGAGCGTGGACGGGTATTCTGGAGCATTTCCGTAAGGAGCGGGACCAGATACGCGAGCAGTTTCGCAACGAGCAGGAATACCTATCTCATTACGTGCACAGCCGCGGAAAGCTAGTCCACTGGCCGTCGGAATGGTGCCCGAGCTTCAAGCGTGACTGTATGTGGAAATTCCCACTCAGCCTCTTTCGCGTGCCACAGATTCCACAAGGCGCAAAAGTCGTTGTATTTCATGGTCGGCCTACTCCCGAAGAAGCGCTGGCAGGGAAATCAGGCAGCTGGAAGCGCTTCGTCAAACGCACGCCCTGGGTAGCCGAAATGTGGGGCGAGTAATTTTATACCGAAATGAGCGCTAAGACACCACCAGCATTTTTACGTAGTAAGAGAGTTCCACTCAGTCTTCGAAGGGCATTTGCAAAGCGCCTTGTGCCCTACAGTGACGATACTTTTACCATCACCCTAAATGGTGTTAGCTACAGTGGCATTTTGGATAATTACATTGATTGGGTTGTATATGTGACAGGAGACTTTTTTGAATATACCTATTTGAATTTTATTAGTGCGCTGGGACTAAATGGATGCGCAATAGATGTGGGGGCTAATGTGGGAAATCATTCGCTTTATTTTTCAACTCTCTTTGATGAGGTACACTCGGTGGAGCCTTACAAGCCCGTTTACGATCGCTTGATAAAAAAAGTGCAAGTACGCTCCAATGTTTTCTGTCATAATTTAGCATTTAGCGACTCGGTCGGTGAACTCAAGTTTGCTCCACCCCAAGGTAAAAACTTGGGCACAGGAAGGATAGACATAGAGGGTTCTTTCTCGGTGCCCGTTGTCACGGGCGATTCGTATTTGGAAGGAAAGCTTCGGTCTAAAGTTGCGCTTATCAAAGTAGACGTAGAGGGCCACGAGATGCCAGTACTAAGGGGGCTGCAAAAGACTATCTCTAGTCAGCGTCCTTTTGTTATATATGAAATGTGTAATCGCACTACTCAAGATACCCGCAGCGACCTAATCGAGAGTTTCGAACTCTTTCCTAAGGATTACTTGTTTGCAGCCTTTAAAGGGCAAAGTACTTATCCAGTGCAGCGTACAGTAGCACGGTGCATTCCCTTGAATGCTTCTAACTTCAGGCAAAAAATCACCTATGTTCTCGCATATCCTCAAGAGGGAGCTGTGCGGCTTGAGGGATTAGTAAAGGAATAGGGTCATTAGTCTAAGAAATTTCACCTTTTAGCTTTTCAATACACAATTTTTTATTATTAGTAGCCTGCATGAAACTGTCTACTGTCGCTACTGTTGCATTATCATTCGGGTTAGGGAGCGTT
>CAZHQD010000113.1:0-9557 GCA_964533835.1 uncultured Puniceicoccaceae bacterium
GAGAGCGAAAAAGACCACAAAACACCCACACCCAAACGCCCGCACCCACAAACCCCTCACCACCAACACATAAAAAATCTCAAATTTCAAACAATCCTAACGAACACCCTGTCTTCACTTTTTCCTTCTGCCTTTCCCAACTCCCACCCACTACCTTCCGCTTGCCTTACCTGTCTCCAAAATCATAAATCTGAAATCATAAATCTGAAATAACGCGCGCCTGCCTCAATTTGTGCATTGTGCATTGAGCATTGTGCATTTCCTTCCCCTCCCCGCCTTGAACCTTAAACCACCAACCAGCTCTCCCACCGCCTCCCCCCTCCCCAAGCTCCTCAAGGCCCTCGGCCCGAGCCAGGTACGCAAAGACGCGGACTCCCTCAAGGCGGCTTCCATAGATAACCTCCGCCTCTCCTTCCTGCCCGAGGCCGTAATATTCCCCGCCGACAACGAGTCCATTGCCAAAACTCTCAAACTGGCCAACGAAGCCCTCGTCCCCATTACCATTCGCGGAGCGGGCACCTCCACCACAGGCTCAGCCTCCCCCGTCCAGGGCGGCTGGGTTATCGACCTTTCTAAGTGGAACAAAGTAAAAATAGACCCCGCCGCAGGCATTGCCTACGCCCAGCCAGGGGCAACCATCGCCTCTATCAACCAGGCTGCCGAAAAGAAAGGCTGGCTCTACCCACCCGACCCCTCCAGCCATAAGTTCGCCACTATCGGCGGCACCATCGCGTGCAATGCGGGCGGCATGCGTGGCGCAAAGTATGGCGTCACCCGCGATTACGTCATGGGGCTGGAAGGCTTCCTCCCCACAGGCGAGTTTGTCCGCTGGGGTGCCGACCTTCGTAAATTCGCCGCAGGCTACAATCTCCGCGACCTCTGGATTGGCAGCGAAGGCATGTTGGGCATTATCACGGGCACCGTCCTGAAACTCCTGCCCAAGCCTCAAAGCCGTGTCACCCTCCTTGCAACCTACAAAACCGAGGCCCACGCGCTCGATGCAGTAAAAGCTATCCTCACCGATCGCATCGTGCCCAGCGTCCTCGAGTTCTTAGACAGGCAGACCGTCGAATGCACCCTCCGCTCCGAGGCAGCCAAAGGCGAAACCCTCCTGGCAAATCTCCTCAACGCCCCCAACCCCACCCACGCGCCTGCCCTCCTCCTTATCGAATTGGATGGCCACCCGGCTCAAGTTGCGGAAGACAAAGCCCGCCTCTCCCTCGCCCTCAAGAAAAACCTCCTCTGTCTCCAGGAAGCAGCCACAGAAGACCAGACTACCCAGCTCTGGGCCATCCGCCGCCGCTGCTCTAAAGCCATGTTTCAAATGGGCGACACCAAGCTCAACGAGGACGTCGTCGTCCCCCTCCGCGCCCAAAAAGAGCTCCTCCGCTATACTCTCCAGCTAAAGAAGGAAACGGGCCTCGCCACACCCACCTTCGGCCACGCCGCCGATGGCAATTTCCACGTCCACCTCATGTATAATCGGGAAGACCCTGCCCAGAGCAAGGCAGCCGAGCGTGGCGTCCAGCTCTTGATGGAAAAAGTCGTCAGCCTCGGAGGCGCCATTACGGGCGAGCACGGCATCGGGTTGGCCAAGTCCGCCTTCCTCCGCCTCCAGCACGGCCAAGCAGAAATCGCCGCCATGATCCGCATCAAAAAAGCGCTCGATCCAAACGGCATCCTAAACCCGGGCAAAATCTTTCAGCCCTTCCCCGTCTGGAAACACACTCCCATAAAAGTCCACCTCCCCTGGGATAACCACTAGTCACGCATTACCGCGCGGGCTCCGCTAGCCACTTTTCCCATTTTTCAAGCAATCCCTGCGCCTCCGCCTTCGTTATCAGCTTCATCGAATTCACCCTTATTAACGATTGTTTTTTATCATTAATAAGATGGCGCATCGCCCGCTGCCCGCTCTCCTCGTAGTCATACCAGGCCACTAGCTCAAGCGCTCCTGAATCTAGAGCCATCAGTTGCTCAGGCCCCCACCCCACAGTTAGGAGCCGTGTCTCCTTCTTGCCCTCCGCATCCAGCTTTTCCCGCACCCGTGGCCCATCCAAGGTTCCCACCAGAACCAGCTCTGGGCGCAAGCGAGTGTCCCCCAAAAGCTGCTCTTCCACCACCACCTTGGGCCTCCGCTCCGCCTCCTTCAGCATAAACAGCTCAGGTGTCATAAAGAGCATCTCCACATAAGGCTCCAGCTCCGCAGCCCCCTCCAGCACCACCCAGTCCCTGCCAGCCAGCGGCCCATTCCCTCGGCTATCCATCGGGGCGAAAAGCGTGGTGCCCCGCCATCCGCAATTGGTTCCTACAAACTGCTGATGCACCCCTACGAGCTGCACCCCTGCCCGCTTCCCCGCCTCCCGCACGGGCTCAATGGACTCTTGGCATTTATAGAAATAGAAGACCACCGTGCACCCCTCGCCCACCGCATTCTCAAAGGCCTTCAGCCGCTCCTCCCACCGCTCCGAGCGCGGCGTAAAGTCCAGCAGCCTCAGCTTCATAGCCTTCTGCTCAGCATCCGTCCCCGTTTCCAGAGCCTCCTGCATTCCTGCCTTGAAAGCCACATAGGCATGGTCCGCCTTTTCTATTCCCACAATCCCCACCACCCGCTCCTCTGCGGCAAGCTTTGCCCCACAAAGCTGCACCACACAAACCCACACCAAAAGCCTTAGGAACGAAGATATGCTATAAGTCATGGCCTCTCAGTAACCCATCCTCCCCACGAAAGACAAGCCCGCTACTATCCGTTTGCCTTTTGCCTGCCCCTTGCCCTAAATTTACCGCCACTTTATGCCCACCACCGAAGCGCCTTCCTCCGCTGTTAATCAGCCCCTGCTCTCCATCGTCGTCCCCATGCACAATGAAGAAGAAGGCGCCGACTACTTCTTTTCCCGCGTTGAGCCCATTCTGGAAAAGGAAGGCTACGACTATGAAATAGTCTGCGTCAATGATGGCAGCCGCGACAACACCCTCCAGGTCCTCAAGCGCCACCAACAGCGCAACCACCGCGTAAAGATCGTGAACCTCGCGCGCAATTTCGGCAAAGACACCGCCCTCACCGCAGGCCTTGATTACACTACAGGCCGAGCCGTCATCCCGATAGACGCCGATTTGCAAGACCCGCCCGAAGTCATCCCGCAAATGGTGAAGCTATGGCAAGAAGGTTGGGATGTCGTTTATGGCACCCGCGCCCAGCGCGATTCTGATTCCTGGATGAAGCGCACCACCGCAGGAAAATTCTACAAATTCTTCAATTCCATCTCCGAAATCCGCATCCCCGAAAACACAGGGGACTTCCGCCTTATGGACGAGCGCGTCATCGCCATCGTCCGCACCATGCGCGAGAAAAACCGCTTTATGAAAGGCATCTTCACCTGGGTGGGCTTCAAGCAAACCCAAGTCACCTACGCCCGTGAAGCGCGCAAACTCGGAACCACAAAGTGGAATTACTGGAAACTCTGGAATTTCGCCCTCAGCGGCATTCTCGCCTTCAGCACCCTGCCCCTTCGCGTCTGGAGCTACGTAGGCCTCGCCATTTCATTTCTCAGTTTTCTCTACGCAATCTACGTTTTCGGAAAAACCCTCCTCTTCGGCGATCCCGTCGCAGGCTATCCAAGTTTGATGATTGTCATTCTGTGCCTTGGCGGCCTCCAGCTCTTCACCCTCGGTATTATCGGCGAATATCTGGGCCGCATATACCTGGAAGTAAAAGACCGCCCCCTTTACATCGTCCGCGAAACCTACGGTTTCACAAAAGAGTAACGCTACACACAATTATTCAATTTGCGTCGCGAAATATACACGTCGCAAATAAATACCGCTTATCAATAAAGCAAAATAACCGAGGGCGGCACATTTTCCGCCCAAGGTTAATGTGAATTTAACGGGAGATAGCCTACCACACTTTTTACGTTAGGCAGGTATCTCCGTGATCGGCATCAACCGTATCGTATTTATTTTTTTGCGGGTGCGGCCTTTTTTACAGCCACCTTCTTCGGCGCAGCAGCAGCCTTGGCAACCGTCTTGGCAGCAGGTGCGGCCTTTTTGGCGGGTGCCTTCTTTGCTGCGGCTTTGGGAGCAGCGGCCTTAGGTGCAGCAGCCTTCTTGGCGGGTGCCTTTTTGGCAGCTGGCTTGGCAGCGGGCTTCTTCAGCGCGGGCGCCTTTTTGATGGCGGGTTTCTTTACAGCGGCCTTTTTGGCCGGAGCTTTCGTTGCTGTGGGCATGGTGTCTCCTGTTGGTTTTGTTGTTTTTCCTGATATGCCTTGCGGCGGTTTATCCGGCAGAGACACCAGAGCAGCGCGAAGTAATTCGCCCACACTGGCCCTCTTGTGCCGGGAAAGGCGCACCAGATAATCCCGTGTATTTGCAGGCAGACGCACGGAGACTTGCCGCCGCCCCGCATCCTCGGGCTGATACGATTGAAAATCAAAATAATCCACTGCAATCCGCACTAGCGCGCTCAATGTGTCGGCGCATCCTCTGCCGCGGTAGCGTTCGAGTTTTTTCTCGATGCTCGCAGTGGTCTCAAATGTGACCGGCGCTACGACTGTGCTTTGCATTGGTTGGCAAACTTTTAGGTCTAAAAATTTAGACTGCTAACAAGTTTCTTTATATTGAGATACTGGCTGCCCAGTATTTCGCAAGAGAAATATTCTTCATATCAACACTTTTTTTCATCGTATCCAGTTTCTTGATACCGAGGTGGATTATTTCACACGTGTTCTTACTCTCCGAATAAACCAATCCATAAATCACGTTATTATACTATCCGGCACACTTCCTAATTAGCGGAATACTCCCTTGTGATGGCGCAATGCACTGACTCGAGTACGCTGCGATGATGGAGAGTCTTTTTGGAGTTCAATCTCCACTACATCAAAACGATAGGCCATCGGTTTTCTTTGCAAACACGAGAGGTAAACGCGCCCTGCCTTCTGGACAGATCGCCGTTTGGCATCATTAATAGATTGGTAGCCATTCACGAGTGCACCGGCCGCTCTCGCACGAACTTCGACAAAGACAAGTGTCTCCCTATCCCTGGCAACTATATCCAATTCGATGCGATTGCCGCGCCTCCAGTTTCTCGTGATTATCTCATATCCCTCATGCACTCGCAAAAATTTTGCGGCAGCCTTTTCCGCCATTTGCCCATCAATTTGCTTCTGGGTCTGTCTGGCATGACGCCGAAGCATTACCTCGGTTACCGACTGTAATGTACTCTTCAAGAAGCGGCCTACTGAAAGCAGGGAATCACCCCATTTAGAGGCTTTTACATTCAATGCTTTCCCACTTGAGCGTTCCACGAAGTTAGTCTAGTTTATTTATAAATCGGTAATGTTGGCACTCTTGGCCAGCCGATTAATGTCGCATGTCGCACAAATAATCAGTCACTACCTCAAGCCATACCCACGACAGAATACCGCAAAAGCCATGGCAAACAATATCTCCAGCACACTGCGTAAGACGCTCCTGTTAAAAGTAATATCGAAACCGCAGCCAAGTCGTGAGGACGTGGCCTCAGTGATTGAGCTTACAGCGAGCAGAGTCGTGGAAGCATTGCAGGCTCAGTCCATGACGCTGTACCTCATCGACAACAATCAAATTGCCTTCAAGCACGTTTATTACTCTCCAAGTCTATGGGCAGACACCCCAGAGAGGAAAAACGAATTCGATGAAAAGCGTACAAAACTACTGGAGCTCAAGTTGCCTCTCGGCACGGGTGTCGTTGGCCAAGTAATCGAATCAGGCGAGCCTGTCTTCTTTAATTCACGGCGCAACAAAGATGCCATGTTCTCGATAGCTCGAAACACGGGATTTGTTGTAACGTCCATGCTCACCGTTCCACTCAAAGGCACAAAAGTTATTGGGGCCATCCAGGTGTTAAATAAGGAGCCAGACGCAGATGCAGATGAGTTTATTGAGGATGACCTACAGCTTTTGACTGAAGTCGCCGAATACTCTGCGCCTCTAATCCAGCGAATGCTTGACCCGAAGTTTGTTATAGATGACACGGAGACAGCGAAGTTTGTAGCTCGTTTCACAGGCTGTGATCTCATAACCGACGAGAAATCGCTTACCATAGATGACAAGCTTATAGAGGTAGTGGGCGACGCTGTAATCCGCCGCGAAGGAATCTTTCCGTATCGGCGTATTTCGCCGACCAGCGTAGCGGCGTTGATGACCAATCCGCTAGACTATCAACGACGTGAGTCTTTTCAAAATGCCACGGAGCTTTTCCTGGAGGAAGTTCACGTCTGCCCAGCATCCCTATTCGAGAGACTGCTGAAAGCTCACTTCAAAGAAACCGCTAAAGCTGGCCCCTCGGCACAAGAAACGGGGACAGACCTTGCTGAATTAAAAGACGTAATCGGCGCAGAGTATTCCACAACAGGCGGCGAGAAAGCGGAAGACCAGTTTAATGACGAAGAGTCTGCACCGGTAATTCTTTTGGCTAACCGTATAATCGAAGACGCCTATATCTCAGGAGCTTCTGATATACATATAGAGCCACAGGAAACAGAGCTCATGGTGCGCTATCGTGTTGACGGTGTGTGCTCTGAAAAACTGCGCCTCCCAAAAGCTGTTACAGGGGCTCTTATTGCGCGTCTAAAGGTCATGGCCAACTTGGACATCGCAGAAAAACGCCTACCCCAAGACGGTCGTATCGTATTCAAGCAATTTACAAAAAAGAATATCGATATCGACTTGCGTGTGGCTATCGGCCCCATGAACCATGGGGAGAAAGTTTGTATGCGTATCTTGGATAAGACCAAGGCTGCTCTACCCATAACGGCCCTAGGTTTCTCTCAAGAGAATCTTACTAAATACCGTGAAGTGATCCTGCAACCTTACGGTATGATATTGCACTGCGGCCCCACTGGCTCTGGAAAGTCTATGACACTCTTTTCGGCTCTTCGCGAAATTGCCTCTCCTGAAATCAATATCCAGACCGCGGAAGATCCAATCGAATATACCATTCCCGGCATCAATCAGATGCAGATGCACAAACAAATAGGCCTTACATTCGCTTCTGCCCTGAGGTGCTACCTTCGTATGGACCCTGACATCATTCTGGTGGGGGAAATCCGAGATGAAGAAACGGCCGAGATTGCCATTGAGGCAGCGCTTACTGGTCACTTGCTGTTGAGCACCCTGCACACAAATGACGCTCCCTCTACCATCAATCGTTTTACAGATATGGGCATTGAGCCCTTTATGATTTCGGCCTCTATGCTTTGCGTTTGTGCTCAGCGACTTATGCGCCGTATCTGCAAAAACTGTAAGATTAAGTATATGCCTACAGGCAATGAGGCAGAAATTCTGGAGCGCGCCATCGGCTGGGTGGGCGAAATCTACAAGGCCAACCCCGACGGTTGCCCCACTTGCGGTGGTCTCGGCATGAAAGGCCGCGTTGGTATCCACGAGCTGATGCTGAATAACGAACACATCACGCGCGCCATCAATCAGCGTGTAGAGACGGCTGAAATTAAGCGTATTGCTATGCGCACGGGCATGAAAACGCTCCACCAAGACTCCATGCTCAAGGTAAAAGAGGGCACTTCTACCATGATAGAATCTCTCGGCAACGTGCCCCCTGATATGATCACCTTAGAAGAGGATAAAGCAGCGGAAGCCCTTGCCACAGCGTAGTTTTAAGGAGTGACAACCGCGATCTTACGCCTAAAACATTAAGCGATTCCATAACCCTTATCCCCTTTCACATCTAAAAAGAAAATGTCCACACAAGTAACATCCAGTACCCCGAAAATTCTTGTGGTGGACGATCAACCTGTAAACGTGAAGCTCTTGGAATTTAAGCTTCAGCGCGAAGGGATGCAGGTTGTCGTTGCTTTTAATGGCAAAGAGTGCCTGGAAAAAATCCAGACTGAGCATCCTGACCTCATCCTGCTTGATATCATGATGCCTGATGTTGATGGCATGGAGGTTTGTCGAAAAATCCGTGAAGATCCGGATTCTCAAGATATCCCTGTAATTTTCATAACCGCGAAGTCTTCTAAAGAAGGCAAAATTGCAGGCCTGCAAGCAGGTGCCGACGATTATATCACGAAGCCGATTGATTTGGATGAAACACTTGCACGTATCAAAACTCAGCTTCGAATCCGCGAAAACCACCGTATCAATTTAGACCTGCAAAACCGCCTGGCAGAAGCCCGGCAAAATGCAGTAATAGGCTCCATAACGCAAGGCATTGCTCACAATCTAAACAATCTCCTGGGAGTCGTCATAGGTTATTTGGATCTTACCAAGTCAGCCTACAACACTCCTGAAAAGGTCCTACGTAGCTGCAATCTAATGGAACAAGCGCTGAAACGAATGACGAAGATCATTCGCCAGCTCACCACTCTTTCAAACACAGAAAGCCTTCGTCTCTCCCCTATCCCGCTTGAAACACTACTGAATAATGCGGTTGTCCGATTTCGGAATGATTACAACAAACCTGAAGCAAAAGTAGACATTCGATGCCACAAAAGTGGTCATATCATTCATGCAAACGCGGAGGCCATGGAAGACTCTCTTGGCCGTTTAATCATAAACGCATGGGAAAGCTACCCCCAAGCGGTATCCGAGCGGCCAATAGTAATTCGTACTGAAGACCTGCCTGAACGCAACAGCCTGCTGATCTACATAGAGGATAACGGCAAAGGCGTAGACCCCGCTCTAGAATCCCACGTATTCGAGCCCTTTGTAAGCAGTGACACTGCCGTTGGGCGTGGCCTGGGCTTGACCATAGCGCGTCACCACATTCGCAGAATCGGGGGCGACATCATGCTAGAGCCAAATCTGCCGAAGGGCACCAAGGCGCGTGTGATTATCCCCTCACATCCTTAACCTACTCTCTGGGTTTTTAATGGTGGGAAGTCCGAGACTCGAACTCGGGACCCCCAGCGTGTCATGCTGATGCTCTAACCAACTGAGCTAACTCCCCACTAAAGCTTGCTATAAAAACGAATTCCCCCAGCAGCTACAAGCTAAAAGCATTATCTTGCCTTCATTTCTTCAGCAGTATCCGTTAGAGTGTTTTAGTTATCGTCTTGCAAGTAGCAGCTAGTATAGTAAGGCCACCTTATGAGTTTTTCTGCCAAGATTGTCGCTTTACTGTCACGTCACGATTATATCCCTCTGCCTTCTGACTCCCTTGCCCGCGCATTGGATGCGGAAGATGGGCATGCTCGTGATGCATTCAACAGGGAGCTTTCGCAATTGCTCAAGTCAGGCAAAGTTTTGCGCATAAAGGGAGACCGCATTATCTTACCCGAGGAGGCAGACCTTGTTGCGGGAATTATCCGATTCAAAGGCAAGAGCGGAGCCCTTCTTTTTCCCGATGCGCCGGAAGGCTCGCCACCTGGCACACGCGTGGAGCCATTTCAGATTCGCTCAGAAGATACTCACACAGCCTTTCACGGCGACAAGGTAGTGGCCCGCAAGGAGTATCACACTGCTAAAAAAACCACCTCCCATCCTACGTTTGTTAAGAAAGGAAAAAAGGGCCGTCATGCGGCAAAAGCAGTAGCCGAAGCACGCTCAAGCAGCGA
>CAZHQD010000114.1:0-2940 GCA_964533835.1 uncultured Puniceicoccaceae bacterium
CTTTATACCCTTATTCCCTGAAATAATGATTTACCACAGATACGAAGTTTTACGAATATATGGGGAGTCAACCCCATATTAGATCATGAAAACAAGTAAATGCTTCTTGCTTATAGCGCTGCTCGGCTTCGGCTTGGCTGCCAGTGTTTCCGCTCAGGCTACTAAAGAGCCACTCACCGTCGACTTCAGCGTGCGCAAGCAAGTAGCTACTGAAGGGGGTAAGGCTGAGTGGGTGGCAGGCCAGGAGGCTAAGCCAGGCGATCTGCTGCAATATACGGCAGTCTATACGAACGAAGGACAGGGGCGGCTTACAGGAATAAAGGCCGTTATTCCGATCCCATCCGAAGTCACCTGCCTGCCCGAAACGGCGCAGCCCACACCTACGGAGGCTAGTCTGGATGGGGTTGAGTTTCTGCCGTGGGAAGTGGTATTGGCAGCCGTTGCCGATGCCCAAAATCCCGTAAGTATCCGCTCCGTGCGCTGGAGTGTTAGCGAGCTGCCAACGGGAGCAAAGTTTGAAGCGTCCGTCCGCGCCAAAGTGAATTAGTAGGCTGATTCCAGCCGTCTGTCCTTATTTATGCAAATGCTCAAAATTGTCCCAATAGGGACGAATTTCTATTATTAATAGGGTTTAATACTTAATAATAAAAAAAGATAAGCCCTAGTATTGCCATTCTTACCCTAAGTCACACCAATGAAAACTGCCTATACAAAAAAACTGAGCCTGTCGCTTTCTGTGGCACTGCTCACTCTATTCGCGGGTGCCTCGCTGCACGCCGCCGCGCCACTGGCCGGAACCAGCATCGGAAATCAGGCTTCTGCCACCTATACCGATGACACGAACGAAGTGCGAACGGCTACCTCCAATACGGTTATTACGATCGTGCAACAGGTAGCTGCTTTCACGCTTGTGCAGAATAATACACGCTCTGTAGCTCCTGGCGGCACGGTGTATTTCCCGCACACAATCACCAATCGAGGCAACGGCACGGACTCCTTCGATGTGTCCGCACTCGTGGCTCCAGGGAACTTCATCCCTGGCAGCGTGTTCGTGTATGCCGATACCGATAACAACGGTATTCCCGACAACTTTACTCCGATTGCTACGACTGGAAACGTAGCCGCAGGCGCGAGCTACAACTTCGTAGTTGCAGCGACGATGCCTGGCGCACAGACCGCACCGCACACCTCCACTCTTACGGTGAGCGCAACCAGCGATTTCTCGCAAACCGTTGCAGGTGGCCCAGTGCAGACTCAGACAAATACGGACACTGCCAATGTAACCGCTGATGCCGTTATGATCGTCACCAAGGCGATCAGCATCGGTTCCGGTTTCCCTGGCACGACACCCGTTACCTATACACTTACCTACACCAACACGGGTAACAATACGGCCACGAACTTCACTCTTGTGGATACTGTGCCAACAGGCATGACCTACATCCCAGCAAGCGGTCGCTGGTCCGTGACGGGCGCAGGCACTCCGCTCACCGATGCTACGGGCGCCGCTCAAGGCACCGCGCCAAACACCATTGATTACTCCATCACCGGAAATGTAATCACGGCCATTATCAGCCAAGTGCCTCCCGGCCAGTCAGGTAGCATGACTTTCCAGGTTGGCGTGAATATGGGTATTGCGCCACAGGTAATCCCCAACACCGCCTACCACACCTACGATCCAGATGGCCCAGGCGTAAATCCGCCCACGACATCCACCCCCACAAACACTGTGCCATTCACGGTGCTACAACAAGCAGGTGTGGTGGCAGACGACCAAGCAGGTGGCAATGCGGCTCCGTTTGATGATGTCGTGGAAGTGGCCACAGCCGTCCAGGGCGCAACGGTTACCTGGCGTAATCGTATCTACAATACAGGAAACGGGCCCGACACGTTCGACATGTCTTTCGTCTCCAATAATTTCCCCTCGGGCACTACCTTCCAGTTCTTCCAAGCGGATGGGAATACACCGCTCATCGACACCAACGGCAATTCGATACCTGACACAGGCGTGTTGCAGCCAGGCGGTCCCACAGCTCCAGGCTCCGCTTACGAGGTCGTAGTAAAGGCATTCTTGCCTGCCAATGCCACTGTAGGGGGACCTTACAATCTGTTGAAACGCGCCACCTCGGGCTTCAACCCGACTGTCAGCGACACCGTTAGCGACGTATTGACAGCCATCACGGGGAAAACGGTGGACTTGACGAACAATGCAGCTATTGGCGGCGGTGGCGTGCTCGGAACTGGCAGCGTGCCCACAACGCCTGCAGCCATTGACAATTCAGGCGCTCCTTTCGTGACAAATAGCACCAACCCCGGCACCACAACCACATTCGTGCTCTACGTGAACAATACAAGCAACACCGCTGACACCTACCAGCTCAGCTCAAATGTTGCTGCTAACTTTGGTGGCGCTTCGGCGCCCGCAGGCTGGAGCGTGGTATTCCGTAATGACAACGCAGGCAATCCTGGCGGTATTATTACCAACACAGGCAGCATAAACGCTAACTCCAACATCCGCGTCTATGCTGAAGTTACTGTTCCTGCATTTGAAACTCCTGGCACGCGCGACATCTACTTCCGCGCACTCTCGCCAACTTCAGGTGCCTACGATATCAAGCGCGACGCCGTGGCGGTGAACACCGTTCGTAATATCAGCATCGTCAGCAACAACGCGGGACAGGTCTTCCCCGGTGGTTCCGTTGTCTATGCCCACTTGCTCACCAATAACGGTAACGTGGACGAAGCCACAGGCAGCCCAAGTATCATCACACTGTCGCTCACGGATTCTCTCGTTGCGCAAGGCTGGAACTCCGTTATTTTCTGGGATAAGAATGGCGACGGCAATCTGGATCCTGCCGACCCTGCCGTGACGATCCTTAACGATCTGACAAATGCTCCTGACAATACCTGGAATGGCCTTGCTCCCAACGAGACGCAGCG
>CAZHQD010000114.1:3040-5395 GCA_964533835.1 uncultured Puniceicoccaceae bacterium
TATCGTATTACAGTGACCAACTCGGGTAACACCGATGCCGATGCTATCCAAGTGTTCGATAGCACTCCTGCCAACACCACCTACAACCGCGTGGGCGATAGCATCGCCTCCGTCAATGGCGTCAATAGC
This sequence comes from uncultured Puniceicoccaceae bacterium, assembly GCA_964533835.1. Taxonomy (GTDB): domain Bacteria; phylum Verrucomicrobiota; class Verrucomicrobiia; order Opitutales; family Oceanipulchritudinaceae; genus CAZHQD01. The sequence goes on from CAZHQD010000114.1 coordinate 3,170, forward strand.
GTGGCTGCCGTTCCCACTGAGCCCGCTGACAATGCCACGGGTAGCTTCGTGTTCAATGTGGGCGATCTCACGCCGAATGCTTCTGCCGTCATCCGCTTCGGTGTGACGATTGATCCTATCGTTCCCTAATTAGGCGCGATTCTCGCAGTTTATTGGTGTTCTTCGACTAAAGCCGACGGGATGTGAGTTCACATCCCGTCGGCCCCCGAAGAGGAAAAGTTTGCATGGGCCTCATAGTGTGAGGGCTGCAACTTATTCCTAACGCTAAATAAAGAACTGACAGTGGGTGAATTGTGCACCCACAAAGCGCATACCAACGGTGAAGCATTTCTCCGCGCATAGCCTGCATAGGCGCCTCCCGCGAACATCTCTTGCAAAGGGGATATTTGCGGCAGTTGCCCTGTTGTGCTGCGCACTCAGCTCGCTCAACGCGCTTTCCCCCAATGGCCGCATCTTGAATCAGGCATCAGGTGAATACACCGAGCCCGCCAGTGCCATAACTTATCCGCTCCTCTCAAATATGGTAGAGGTGCAGGTAGGCACAAAGCCAGGCATCGCACTTGAGGCAGATCGCATACTTTACGCTGCGCCAGGAACCAGCGTCTCTCTCAGCCATACGCTCACCAACTCGGGAAATATCACTACAGACTACGCGCTGACGATTTCATTTGAAGGTGTGGACGACTACTACTTGGAAAATGCCGAGCTCTGGTGGGATGTAAATGCCAACGGCGCTCCCGACTCGGGGGAGACAGTGCTTGCCCGCGCTTCTCGCCTTGAGAGGCGCTCTGCGCAAATTGCAGTGGATACTTTGCGCTTGCTGCCCGGGGAGTCGGTACCGCTCTTGATAGTTGGCAGAGTGCCTCCGCTAACCACAGACGGGCAGGTCACCCATGTTAATGTGAAGGCAGAGGCCTTGATTCATGGAATAACCGCAGCCAATCGAGACACCATAATCGTCTCCACCAGCCCTATTCAGATTACAAAGTCTGTTTCTCCAGGGATCGCAGCCCGTGGTGAGGAAGTGACGTGGACAATTGATCTCTTTGTGGCGGGGCAGCCCCAGCCCATCGGCGTGAATATAGATGGCACGGGCGCTCAGCGCATAATCATTCGCGACACTGTCCCTGTGAACACTACATTCAGCCGCTTCGTGCAGAGCAATGGAGGCCAGCCGCTATATAACCTGCATGGGCAGCCCACGCACCAATACCAGAGCAATGCTCCTGAAGATTTATCCACGGTTGCTGCCGTTGCATGGGCTTTCGAAAGTTTGCGCACAGGGCAGATCCTGCGCCTATCCTTTGCCACAGAAATCAATCAAAACGCCAGCGACTCCATACCAAACACGGCAGGGGTCTATTATTTTGATGGTGTGGAGACATCGCTGCTAGCCTCCAATTTAGTTACGGTAAAAGTGCCACTCGCAGAACCCGTTATCCGCTACTTCACAAACGAGAAATTCATCCGCGTTGCGCCAATAACCCGCCTTGGGCGCGATCTCTTTGTCCAGGCGGATGCCGCTGCCTGCAATCGGGAGCCTCTGGTTGTTGAGCAAGTAACGATTGGCATTTTCTCCAAACTTACAGGAGACGAGGAATACTACACCGCCACAGAAACAGGCCCCAATACGGGAGTCTTCCGCATAATCCCGACAGTGCCGACAGGTGATGCTGCCAAGGTAGAAGTCGTCAAGCGCAATGGCACGCTGGAGTCCATTACCAACGATGTGCTCACTGCCTTTATTCGTGAATGTGGCGGCACCATCACCAGCACCATAATACTTGTGGACCCAATCGGGATAGTATTCGACTCCCGCACAAATGAGCCTGTTAGCGGTGTGAAGGTGACCTTAATTGATATTACTGGCCAAGGCAATGGTGGCAAACCTGGGCAACCTGCTCAAGTGATTGCCGAAGACTTGGAGTCTTCTGCTCCTTCTACCGTTACTACGGGCAGCGATGGCATCTTCTTTTTCCCACTGGTGGCTGAGAGCCGTTACCATGTAATTATCGAGGCGCCCGAGCAATACACCTTCCCCAGCACAGTGCCCTCGGGGCTTCTCATGGAGTATGGCCGCAATATCGTGCAGCCGGCATCGTGGGGCGGGGAGTTTGAGATAGCTCAGGAACTGGGCGCTTTCGTGTTTGATGTGCCGCTAGACCCCAAGGCCGCCGATGGCTTCCTGCTTACTAAGGAAGTTTCCCGCAACGTCGCCGAGATTGG
>CAZHQD010000114.1:5495-9525 GCA_964533835.1 uncultured Puniceicoccaceae bacterium
CTGGGCCCAGGCTCGAATAAAGGCACGGGCATCAATCGAGCCCAAGCCATTAGCTTTGGGCCGCCGCTACTCTATAGCAATGAGGCCCGCGTAAAGGTTCGCGTGGAAGAGGGTGTCTTTACGGATAAAGGGGTTATCTTTGGTCGCGTGTTTGTGGACAATGATGGCGATTTGCTCCCCACTGAAAACGATATTGGTGTTCCAGGCGTGCGCATCTATCTGGAAGATGGCACCTATGCGATTACCGACCGTGAGGGCAAATACAGCATCTACGGGCAGCGGCCAGTTGCCCACATAGTAAAGCTCGATCCATTCACGCTGCCTCGTGGCACGGAGCTGAAAATTATTGATACTCGCAATGCCGGAGACGCGGGCTCTCGCTTTGCTGATTTGAAGAATGGGGAGCTGCACAAGGCGAATTTTGCCGTGGCTCCTTCCGAGTCTCTTTTGAAGGAAGTGGAGCGACGCCGCGAGATTGCCAAGGGAGGCACCACTGAAATCACGCAAGCGCTCGAACGCACATTTGAGGCCGACGGCGCGTATCCTGTGCTAACGGATCGCAAGGCGCTTGCCTCCAGCGGCACGGTTAAGAATCAATCCCGTCCGGCCTACGGCTATGAGTCCCTGCTGCCTCCGGGCACACTAAGTGGCGCAAATTCCCGCCTGCCTACTCAAGTGGATACGGCATTTCCCGCCATTGATCTCTCGATTCTGGCCGCGCAGATCACCGATCCTGCCTTGGACTTCATTGATTTAAAAGAAGGCGACACCCTGCCCATCGCCTACACGGATGTCCGCGTAAAAGGCGTTTCCACCACTACATTTAGGCTGACGGTCAATGACGCCGAGGTTTCACAAAAGCGTCTTGGTAAATTCATTCAGAACCCTTCTTCGGGGATCCAATTTGCGGAGTATATCGGTCTCACCCTAAAGCCAGGCGCCAATCGCATAGCGGTTACGCAAATTGATGAGTTTGGCAATCCGCGTGGGGCAAAAGAGATAACTGTCTATGCGCCCGATAGTCTGGCAAAAATCCGCCTGGAGTTTTCTGATCTCGACCCCATCGCCGACGGCGCCACACCGCTTCGTGTAGGTGTTTATCTGGAAGATGCCGAAGGCCGCCGTGTTACATCCCGCATACCGCTCACTCTGGAGTCGGACTACGGCAAGTGGGAAGCCGAAGATCTCAATCCCGACGAGCCAGGCGTGCAAGCGTTCCTCACGGGAGGCTTCGGGGAATTTGCCCTTATGCCGCACACGGAGCCAGGCGCAGCCCGCATAGTAATTTCCAGTGGTGTGCTTCGCTCGGAAAAGCGCGTGCGCTTCATGGCGCAAATGCGCCCATTTGTTACGGCAGGTATCGCCGAGGTTCGCGCGAATTTCTCCTCTGGCGAGTCTGCCCCAGGGGAGGGTGGGGCTTCCGAGCTTGATAAGGGCAGCCCGTTTGAGGATAGGGTGAGCGAGATTGCCACGTTTGACGATGGCGACGTTACGGGGCGCATTGCAGCATTTGCCAAGGGCGAAGTCAAAGATGGCTGGCTCCTCACTGCTTCCTACGATTCCGCCAAAGAGCGCGACGGCGATCTCTTCCGCGACATCGAGCCCGATGCCTACTTCCCGATTTATGGAGACGAGTCTGTGCGCGGCTTCGAGGCGCAATCTACTTCGCCACTTTTTGCCCGATTGGAAAACAAGAACAACTACGTGCAGTGGGGCGATTTCACCACGGTGCCGCAGTCGGCAGATATCAATCCTGCGGGCGATGTGCGGAGCCTTGGCGCTTACAATCGCAGCCTCACGGGTGTCTCTTCTCACTATGAGAATGACAGAGTTTCGCTAAATGCCTGGGCCGCCTACACGGCAGCTCGTCGCGTGGTGGTAGAGATTCCCGCCAATGGCACCAGCGGCCCCTTCTCTATTACGGCAGCAGGCGATGGCTTTCGCAACACGGAGGTAGTAGAGGTCATCACGCGCGACCGTAATCAGCCTGCGCTCATCTTGCAGGCGCGCGCATTGGAGCGCTTCACTGATTACGAGTTTGAGCCATTTACGGGTCGCCTGCTCTTGCGTGCGCCTGTAGCCAGCCTCGACTCCAACCTGAATCCGCAGTCCATCCGCGTGACCTACGAAATGGAAGAGGAAGGCGGAGAAAAGGCATGGGTGTGGGGTGTGGACGGACAGGTGCGCGTAACCGATTGGTGGGAAGTGGGCGCGAGCTACGCTGAAGACCAAAACATCCAAGAGCAGTATAACCTCTCTAGCGTGAACTCCACTATCAAGCTCGGAGAAAACACCTTCCTCCTCGGCGAAGTAGCCCGCTCCGAAGGGCTAGACGACAAGGGCCAGATGGCCGATGGCATGGCAGGCCGCGTGGAGCTTCGCCATACGGATGGCAAGACGGATGCGCGCATCTATGCGGGCAAGGCCGAAGAAGATTTCCAGAACGACACCGCGCTCCTCACCGCAGGCCGCGTGGAGGCCGGTTTTGAGGCTACGCGCCAGCTCCCCAAGGATTATCAACTCAAGACGGAGGGTATTTACTCCGAGGACGTCGCATCAAGCGGCAACCGCAAGGGCGTGCGCCTTGATGTGGCCAAGACACTCGACCATCAAATCACCGTGGAGGTCGGGGGCCGCGTGAGCCAGGAATCCGCCGCTCCCGCGAGCGCAGATACGGCAGCCGACCCCACCACCGTGCCCAATAAAGTGCGTAGCGTGCGCCTCAAAGTCGGCGCGCCCGTGCCGTTCGTAAAGGGCGCCTCCATCTACGGAGAAATCGAAAATGACGTGAAAGAGACGGACAATCGTATCCTCGCGATCGGCGGCGATTATCAGGTAAAAGCCAAGACGCGCCTGTATGCCCGCCATGAGTTTATAGATTCCCTCGGAGGCGAGTTTCAGATCAATTCCACTCAGCAAAACAACCGCACGCTCTTTGGCGTGGAGTCCGAATACATGAAGGATGGCCAGCTCTTCAACGAATACCGTGTGCGCGACTCCATCGGCGCTCGCGATGCGGAGGCGGCCACGGGCCTCCGCAACAAGTGGGATGTGGCCCCTGGCTTCGATCTCAATACCAGCTTCGAGCGCACCACCCCCTTCGATGGCAAGACGGAGAAAGAGTCCACCTCCGGCACCGTTTCTCTCGGCTACACTGAGCGGGAAGATTGGAAGGCCAGTACCCGTGTGGAAGCCCGCTTCAGCGATGCTACCGACACGTTTCTCCATACCATCGGCTACGCTCGAAAGATGAATGACAACTGGACGTTCCTCACGCGCACCATCTATTTCCAGCAGGAAAATTCCGCCGTAGATTCCCGCGATATGCAGCAGGCACGGCTGCTAACGGGGCTTGCCTACCGCCCCATCAAAAATGATACTTGGAATGCTTTGTTTCGCTACGAAATCAAATACGAAGACGGCTCTCTCGACTTTAAGGACGACCTCAAGCGCGTTGCTCATATCGGCGCGCTGAGCTGGAACTGGCAGCCGGAAAAGCGCCTCATCGTCAGCGGTCGCTATGCTGCCAAGTATGTGGAAGAAAATCGCGCCCTCGGCGATTCTTCCTACTTTGGCCACCTCCTTGGCGGGCGTGTGCTTTTCGATGTGACCAAGCGCGTAGATGCAGGTCTCTCTGCCAGCGTATTTTTCAATGGAGCCAGCGATAACTTTGAGTATGCCCTTGGTCCTGAGGTCGGCCTGAACTTTAAGAAAAATATGCGACTCGCCGTGGGCTACAATTTCTTTGGCTACGAAGATCGCGATTTTGAGGAGATTGCCTACAGCCGCGAGGGGCTCTTCATTACGCTCCGCCTCAAGTTTGATGAAAACTTTTTCCGCGATCTCTGGGGTTCAGACTCTGAGAAAGGAGGGGACAAATGAGGCTGTCACTTCCTAAGTCCTGCTTGTTCTGGGCATGGCTCGCCCTTCTCTTTTTAGGAGTAAGCGCTGCCTCTGCGCAGACTACGTTTACCACATCCACCGCCTTTGCGCCGGCGCAGTCGGGTCGCACTTATATGGATATCGGCGG
>CAZHQD010000115.1:0-1225 GCA_964533835.1 uncultured Puniceicoccaceae bacterium
TTCTATCGGAGCATCCATCCTTTGTGTTGCTCACGCTTTACAATCTGGAAGCCAGCGCCCTTATGGCGCGCAATCTGATGGCCAGTGTTCTTAGTCGCCAAAACGGAAAAGTGACTTGCGGCGAATTGGCCCTGCGCCCCGATCATCCGGCGAATCAGTGCTACCTGCCGCTCTCACTCTGGGCAAAGTGGGAATGCAGCTAAAGGCCATTCCATAAAAAAAGCTACCCTCATGGCTGAGGGTAGCTTTGAAGAGAAAGTGAGTGAAGCGGCGCGCTAGAATTTCCAGACGCTGCCGATGCCTACGTTCCACAGGTCATAGTTGTCGCCAAAATCGTAGTTCCCATGGAGACCAACAGTTATCTTCTTGGAAAAGCGGTAGGAGAGACCCGCGCCTAAGGTGTGGTAGGTGTCCACAGCGGCATCTTCCAGAAAGATGGTATTCACATACATTCCCTGTGCTACCCAGCGGTTGTTTGTGCCGAAGAAGTGAGTAAGGCGCAGGCCGTTCTTGAGGATTTGCTGGGAGATACTGGGATCGATTTCCACATCATCGAATTCCACTTTAAAACTCTCATAATGGCTGAGTTGGGCACCATAAGAGATGAATGAAGTTTTGCCGATTTTGTAGGTAAGCGAGCTGGCTAGCCCGACGTGATAGAGCGCGGCGCCAGACGCATAATCTGCGGAGCCCCTGGCCAGAACGCCGCCGACGGGAGTCAGTTTCCAAGAGAGACGTTTGTCTTTCGACATTTTTACTACATCAAGAGGGAGACCGAGATTCAGGCCCACATGGTAGGCCTTGGCACCCTCCAGGTCTGTCCAGCCGAGTGGTACTACCATTGAAAGACTTACGGTTTCGTTGAAGCGCTTTTTGTAAGGGATTTCCAGATTGGTGTTGCTGCCTTCCACTTCGCGGCCATCGGGCAGAGTGACCTTAAACTTGCCGCCGTTTAGGCCGAAACCGAGATCGCTTGAAGCGCGGTCACCATCTTGCTGCTCTCCGATTTGCTGGAATAAATCTTCGATACTATCCATTGCCGCATTGAATGTGCTATTGGCGAGCACGGCAGTGGCGGCGTTCGGATTGCCATCGCTGATGGAGGCCGCAGAGCGCTTGTTGATTTCGTTTAGGATAGCTGCCCACTCATTGGCACCTTCGGATTTCACAAACGCATCGAGCTGGTCATCTAGGTCCTGGGTGCTCGTGCCCACGAAGGTGCGAT
>CAZHQD010000115.1:1325-9077 GCA_964533835.1 uncultured Puniceicoccaceae bacterium
AACGCATCGAGCTGGTCATCTAGGTCCTGGGTGCTCGTGCCCACGAAGGTGCGATCAAGACCTGTAACTGGACTCGTCACCCTCGCTGTGAAACTGGAAGAGTCATAGTCGAATCTCAGCGCATCGTTCACTCCCAGGTAGTTCAGTGTAGCCAGACTCTGTATTCCACTGAGCCCAGAAAACTGCCCCTCATGTTGGATAAAAGCTGAAATCAAATCGGGTACTGATTCAGCGGTGACAAAAACGGGCAGGCCGTTCTCGCCCTGTGCGGAAATGAAGAAGGGGGCAGAAGTGTTGGCGTTGGCAGTGAACAGCGAAAGGCAAAGAGCCCCCGCGCAGGTGATTAGTTTTGTAGCATTCATTTTTTGATGATCAGTTGATGGTTCAATACGGACAGTGATTAAAAGTCTCCCATGTCTCCAAACTCCGAGATGTCTGTGCCCAGAGCTCGGATGAGCTTGTTTTCGAGGTCTATGTAGGCTACGCCAAACGGCTTATCTGTAGGCCATTTGACCCAGAAATTGACCAGCGCGTGATCGCCCTCGGCAGTCATAAGTTCATCAGGAACGCTATAAAGCGCTTCCTTAACATTTAGGGTAAGCGGTCCTTCTACGCGAAAGTTTCGGATTAAGTAACGATTTGAGTCAATAACGATCTTTTCTGCATTAAAGATGTTGAAGGCTTTTTGCTCCGTTATGGGCTTTAGAGTGCGCTGGGCCAAGACACGGAGAAGTTTAGGGGCTGTTGTGAGGGAGAGGTCATCTATGCGCAAATTGCCGTCATAGAGGGTGCCAGCGCTCTGCCCGAGTGTGGATTTTCCATGCATTTGGAGCACGCCGCCTTTGAAACTGTCGGGCACGGCAACGAGCGCGTTTACTTTTGATTGTAGCTCTGCATCGGTAAATCGCAGTTGTTCGAGCGGCGAGAGCATTATGTCCGCCAGAGCAATGCAGTCGGGGATAATTAAGCTAATATCGTGCAGACCTGTCTTGGGCGGCTCAATTCTTAGGGCAAAGAGATTGCGGTCACTCTCCACAGCGCTCAGGTCTGCCTGGTAGGGTTTGAGCCCTCGCAACTCAAATGCGCCCGTAAAATCAGTCAACTGCTTTGAGGGTGTAAATCGGATTTGGTCGAAATGGATAGCAGCATTTATCGTTTTTCCAAGGAGGGCCAATTCTGGGGGAAAGGCAGCCGTCTCTTGTGTTTTTGCGGGAGCCTGTGGTGGGCTTTCCAACATCATTTTGTAGACAACGGGGGCGCCGATTGTGAGCAACTCCTGAAGATCGAAAAGCGATCCATCCAGCCGCGCTTCCACACCGTGGTCTGGCACTACCTTTGCTTCCAGATCGAAGTGGGTATTGCCAAGGTCTATCTCGTTAAGTTGCAGGCGTCTGGCTCCCCAGAAGTCTCCTGTCAGGTTTGGGGTAAATAGTAGATTCCCAGAGAAATCACCTCCCAGCAGGAACAAGTAATTCACGTCGAAATCGAGACGCGAAAGCTGGTCAGATTTTTGTTTAGGTGCGTTAACAAAATAAGGAATGAAAGGAGAAGCATTATCCAGTTTTGCGGTAAATCGGAAATGGGCAGGAACGCCCTGAGCCTTTCCTAAGCCAAGAGCGGGGAGGGCAATACTGAAATCATCAAGACTCGTGTAGATTTCAGCCTGGAGCGTGCCTGTCTTGGTGAGTTTTGCAGAGGCACCCCCCTGGATTGAGCCCTTGGCATAACTTTCAATAGTGAGGTTATCCAGATTTGCAGAGGCGCTTAAAGAAAGAGCCACTGGATTGCCATCAAAGCGAACAGTCGCGTTTATTGGAGTGAAAGTGATGCCTTGCAGTTTTTCATTTAGCGCAGGAAGACTGACCGATTTGGCATCTATCGTCGCAGATGCCGTGAAGTCTCTCTCAATGAAGGAAAGGAGCTGTTTTGTTTCCTGCGGCCAGTTTACTGAATCAGGGGTTAGGGCTGCCTTCTCTAGTAGCGTGGAAATGGCTGTGTAGGTGGATAGTGAGGCGTTCCCTTCCAAGTGCAGGGTTATGGTACCGCTGGCGGCTTTTATAAGATCCGTTGGCAAATTCTGTGACGGGAGTTTTTGTATGAGAGTGGGTGCCTGGCTCACGTCAATTGCGCCTTTGGCCTCGGCGGTGATGCGGGGATTCTCCCCGAGCAACTCATTTAGGCTGCCTTTCGCGTAGAGGGTTGCGGCTCGGTCTATCTGCGCATTTGCCAAGGACCAAAACAGGCTATCTTCTTTCAGCTCAACGCGGAATGAATCGAAGCCGATAGGCAGATCTGAAGGCCAGACGATAGAGACATTATTTAGGGCTAGATAGCCCTTCAAGTCAGCCATCCCTTCAGGCTCCAGCTTTTTGATGCTACCTTTATAGGTGAGGGATAGGTTGGCCTCTGCACTGCCGTTTGGTTGCAAACTGCCTACATCGATACCGCTTTGCGGGATGATGTTTGGCGAGAGACCTGAAATCAGTTTAGAAAGCGAGGGAAGCTTGCTCTGAATGGTAAGGCTTGTGCTTATGGAGTCGTCTGCCAGAGCCGTATCTTTCATCGTGAACGATGCAGATACAAGCGGGCTATCCAGATTGGCTTCCAGCAAAGGGAAAATTCCCGTTGTGAAATCCATGCTGCCTTTTGCGGATAGGGAACTCCAATGGAATGGCTGGGCCAGGTATTGCGGGAAAGAAACCTGCCCGTTACTGAGCGCAAGAGAGCCACTGGCAGCAAGCGGCTTGCCCGTGCTGTCTAACTTAGCTTCTCCAGACAGCGCGAAATCGGCATGGATGGTGTCTGGCTGCACTCCGAAACGCTCCATCAAGGGAAGTTTTATCTGACTTAGTTTCAGAGGCTGAGTGGAGAATCTGGCCGTTATTCCATTGGCGGCGTCCATCTCAGCTTGAGTATCCCATACCCAGTCCGTCTCTCCTAATCCCAGAGTCGTCGTGTTGCGGATAGTGCCAGATACCGTTGGTTGTTTATCTGCAAAGAGGGTAGCTGTAGTATCTGTTTTGAGAGAAAAACTCTTTAGCGTAAAAGAAGCTATTTCTTCTGCCGTAAGTGGCAGCTTGCTGCGGTGAGCCTCACTTATTAATCCGAATACCCATGGCAGGCTCACTTGAGTGACCTCAAGATTGCCTTTAAGAGAGAAGCTTTGCGGGATTCCGAGCAAAGGCGAGGCGCTGCAGGTGAGCGTTGTTCCGCTGAAATCCAGAGAGGGCTCATCGAGCTGAACAATCCCCTGGATAACTTCTGTGCGCTTGAGTTGGTCGCTGGATTTTAGGTCGAAGGCGAGCCGATCGATCTTCAAAGGAGCGACCCAGTCATTGCTAAGTTCGGGCAGAGGAAGCAGCTCTCCTGGCCCACCGCTCACGCTGATGGTTAATGATTCGATTTCAGGGAGACTGTCTGCCGCAGTATTCACCGAGGCCGTGGTTTGCATCGTGAAGGAGAGCGGCAAATTGATGCAGTCCAAACGGGCCTTGTGTTCCGCAACAAGAAACGACCACCGAGCGGGCACGATGGGTTGCAAGAGCTTGGCCTCCACATTTACTTTAGCACTAGCTTGCCCTGTCTGCGTGTAGGTAGCGGTAAGCTCGGGCAGGATGCGTTCCTCTTTGAGCATTACATCCATGCCGAGATTTACGGAGCCTGCCACGTCTTGAATGGAGTAATCTTTGTTTAGGAGAGCGGATACGCTCCACTTTATGCCGAGGTGCTCAATGACGGGGCCAGTGCCGTCGAGCCGCAGAAGGGCCATGGAGTCAGCGGGGATGCTGGCAAGCCGACTGGGCTGCACCAAATCAAGAATACTCACTGCCGCCAATTTGTGCAGTCTTACTTCTCCGTGAACATTCACGCGATCATTCTGCTCCACTACCCACGGGCTAAACTCAAGCGCCAACGGGCCCGCTTTTAGAGGAGTGGCGTTAAACTCAGCGCGGAGCGTGTTTCCAAATGATACATGTCCAGAAAGGGTGAAAGGGGCGAATACAAGAGGAGCTGTGAGCCAATCATCGGCGGTGACTTCTAGGCCATCTAACCCAAGAGAGTAATCCAATTCACGAGGTTGCAAGGTCTGCAAATTGAGCGCAAACGCGAGGTGACCCTCTAAAGTGCCTTTTAGTGCAAAGGGCAGGTCTGACGGCATTAGGTGCGGCATCCACTCCTCTAGAGCTACTTGAGTGTATTCCGTTCGGGCGTGAATAGAATCATCACTCAGATTCCAGGAGCCCGTGAAAGAAATAGTGGTCGTCCTTTGCTGGACAGGATGGGTCAATTGGAGATCGAAATGGAGCGAGTCTTTTGCGGAGCTGTAACTGGTCTCGATAGATGCGTTGGGGACTATTGTGTGTTGTACGTTGTCTTGGTGGGTTACAGTCACCTGCAAATTGGATAGGCTTGTTTTGAACGGCAATTCCTCCAGAGGCTGTAAAAAGGATGGAATATCAGGAGTGGACCAAGGCTGCGCTTCTGCGGTGGCCTTTTGAGGCATTGGGAACAGCTCCAGCTTTCCGTCAGTGGTTTTTCTCAAGGCAAGCCTAAGCCCATTGATTTCCAAGCGGTCGGGCAGGAGCTTTTTCTCCATTAAGTTTTCAAACGGTAAAGTGACTTCCAAAAAGTCCAGTTCTACAGCTGGCTTGGAATCTTCATGGAAAGCCTTTAGTCCCCTGACTCGTGCGATGAAGGACAGTCTGCCAAGAGAGCATTTCACCCAGACGATGGGTCTGTTTATCTTGCAGGGAAGTGTCTGCAATTGACCTTTGAATAGTGGCAGCAGCGGGTCCAGCCTGATACCCGTGGTGCAAAAGAAAAGCAGAAATATAATAGGCAGCAGGCAAAACCACAGGAGCGCTCTTTTCCACCAACGGCCTTTTTTCCTCTCCTTTTTTTCGGGATGGCCTTCTGGTAATTCCGAATGCTGATATGGACCAGCGTTCATATTATGGTGACTTAAAACTCATAAAACAAACTGGTGGAGGCGCGCTGCTGCCCTTTGCGTATGCTGGCGGCTACGAGGCTATTGTAGTTGTAATCCCATTGCAGAGCGACGCCCAGGCCGCTATCCACTTTGGCTTCCAAGCGCATGAGGATATCCAGTGTCCAGTTCTCGGTGTCGCCTGGCTCAACACTGTAACGGGCTTCTTCAACAAAGTTGACCTGCTTGCCTACCTTGTAAGTAAAGTCCTGGAACAGCGTAGTCATAAGGCGCCAGCCATCTGTGCGCCCTTCTACGCTGAGGTATTTTGCGGAGAGGGCAGGCGCAACGGAGGCCCGCATCCTGTCTGTTCGGAGGAAGACCCAGCCCGCGCCCGCATTTACCTCGGTATCGTGGTCTATGCCTTTAAGCATGTCTTTGAGGTAGCGAGTCCCGATTTGGCCGAAGTAGCGCTCATCCCAGTCGTGGCGATACCTGCCATTTACCAAGTATAAATCTCTGGTAATTACATCGGGGAGCGTTTCCGATGTCTGCCAACTGTAATCCCAGCGCGCGTCAAACTGAAGCTGGCTCTGCTTGTCCAGCTTGCGTTCGGTTTGGAAGCGCAGGACCACATCCTTGCGACTGCTCTCACCGCTTTGCCAGATATATCCGGCGCTGAGACGGGATTTCCAGTGTTCCAGTAGCTGGTATCGGGCAAGAAAGCGCGTGAAGTCGTTGTCAATCCACCAAGGAAGTGATTCTTCAGCGGCAGGCTGGACGCTGGCAGCGGGCTGCATAAATGCAAGAGGTGGCTCCACGAGCTTCTCGGCGCTTTGAGCAATAGGAGGGACTGTGGGGGGGGCTCCGTCACGGGCATAGCCGGCGGCGTAATTTCCTCGGATGCGCCCTCGGCGTCGCGCGTTATTTCGGCGTCGAGACTGCTCACCTTGATTTCGCCAATCACTTCTGTTTGGAAGTAGGTGTATCCGTCTTCTGTACGCAGGTAGCGTCCCGTCAGCGAATCACCATTCTTGAAGGTGATTTTGTCGCCGTATGCCGTGGGGCAGAAGAGCAAAAAAAGTGATACAAGGCAGAAAAAGGTAGGTTTCAGGTTCATGAAGTAAACACCCTGTATCCAAGCTGTGGGATACTAGCGTCGTCAGCAAGTGAAAAGATGGAAAGGGCCATTTGACCCTAGAGACTACGCATCCTTGAACTTCAGAAAAAAGGAGGAACTATTTGCCGTTGGCATATTGAGCATCAATGGCAGCAGCCATTTCTTTGTGGCGTTTTACCAACTCCTCGGGGGCGAGCACTTGAGCGCATTGGCCCCAGCTCCATACCCAGCGCTCAATTTCATTGTAGTCGGTCAGTCGCATTTCGTAGATGACTGAGCCATCCGGTTGCTCACAGATGGTTTCGTCTACGAACCATTGTTTCTCCATCGCATGGCGCACGGCCCAGCCGCTCAGGCGGATGCGGGCGGTGTAGGCGCTCGTGTCTCCGTAGCGGATACCGAGAGAGGGCCTGTCGCGGTAGCGCTCAATCTCGTCGTCAGTGAAGGGGATAAAGCGCTCGTTGCTTACTGAGACATCGTGCATGCGCTGGAGCACAAACACACGGCTCTCTTCGCCTTGTTCATCGGTTGCGAGGAGATACCACTTGCCATCCATCCACTGTAGGTGGGCAGGTCTTGCCCGGCGTTTGCGCGGGATGGTATCGCGGTTGCCCTGATAGTAGAAATCGAGAAAACAATGGTTCTGGATGGCCGAGGCAATGCACAACAACTTTTCCCAGTCCGTGGACTCGTGGCCCGTAGTTTTGAAGGAGCAAAGCAACCGATAGGGCTTAAGGCTGGCATCGTCTATGCCTTCCACGATGCGTTTAAGGATGCGATCAAACTGCTTCTCCATTGGTGATTCCCTGAATATCCCGATGAGCTGCCTTGCTATTGCCACGGCTACGAGCTCCTTGTCGCTCAACTTCACTCGGTTGATCTCTTTTACACCACTCTTCAGGTAGTAGCCTGGGCTGGAAGGATTGCGGCTTGAGTGGATGTCGTAGCCTGCGTCTTTTAGTTGCTGCATGATTCGCTGGACCGTGCGCTCGGAGAGATCGGAGCCCATCTTTGCTGAAAGCTCACGAGCAGTCAGCGGGGTGGGGGAGGCAGGGCGCTTTTGGAAATTTCTCTGTAAGAGCGCGAGTAGCCTTTTCTGTCTTTTTTGCTGTTCAATAGCGGTAGCCATAGGGAAGTGGCATTTGAATAGGGATTCCTATTTCCAGAGGCAAGGAAATGATGGTTAGCTAATTTGTGTTCCAGCGTGCCTGGATTTGCTCAATTGCCCATGTGGCGTGTTCTGCTACGAGGGAGTCGCTGGTGGCCGCGAGAGTCCTGAGCGAATCCAGATCAGCTAGATTGCCGGAGTTGCCCAAAACAATGCAGCAATTCCTTAGCCAGCGGTGAAGCCCTATACGCTTGATGGGGCTTCCCTGAAATACTTCGCGAAATTTGGCCTCGTCCCACTGGAGCATCTCGCGGAGATCGGGCAGCGGGCGTTCGGCAAATTTGGCCTCACGGCTCTGTTGTGCCCAGCGGTTCCATGGGCAGGCGTTTAGGCAGTCATCGCACCCATACAGGTGATCTCCTATCGCTGTGCGAAGCTCAAGGGGGATGGCGCCCTTGTGCTCAATCGTCAGGTAGCTGATGCAGTGGCGGGCGTCCAGTTGCCAAGGCCCTGTTATCGCACTGGTCGGGCAGGCGGTGATACAGCGGGTGCAGCTCCCGCAATGGGACGCTGCCCGTTTGCTTGCGGGGAGTTCCA
>CAZHQD010000116.1:0-8992 GCA_964533835.1 uncultured Puniceicoccaceae bacterium
GGCACTCCCCTAGCCTGCTTGGTGGGTGGGATAAATGTGTGAACTGGTGTGGTTTTTCGTTGTCTATTGGGGGATGAGTGTTTGGCTTGTAAATGGGTGTGGTGGGGCGGTAAGTTTTAATCTGTAGTCTTTAACCTTTAACGAGTAATCTTTCTGCTATGGCTAAAATCGGTGTCTTATTGTCGGGGTGTGGCGTGTTTGATGGCGCAGAGGTGCATGAGGCGGTGCTCACGCTGCTTGCGGTGGAGCGTGCGGGGGCGCAGAGCATTTGTTTTGCGCCGAATGTGGAGCAGCTGCATGTAGTGAACCATTTGACGGGTCAGGTGATGGAGGGGGAGCGTCGGAATGTGCTTGTGGAGGCGGCGCGGATTGCACGTGGCGCGATTGAGGATGCGGCGTCTATCACGGCGGGGGATTTTGATGCGCTGGTGCTGCCTGGGGGGTTTGGGGCGGCGAAGAATTTGTGCGATTTTGCGGTGAAGGGGGCGGATTTTAGCGTGCATCCTGAGGTGTCGCGGATAGTGCGGGAGGCGCACGCTGCGGGGAAGCCGATAGGGTTTATTTGCATAGCGCCCGTGATTGCGGCGAAGCTGCTGGGGAAGCAGGGCGTGGAGGTGACGATCGGGAATGATGCGGGCACGGCAGAGGCGATTGTGGCTTGCGGGGCGAAGCATTTTGAGTGCGGGGTGACGGAAATCCATATTGACCCGATTCGGAGGGTGGTGAGCACGCCCGCCTATATGCTGGGGCCCGATATAGGGTCGGTAGCGACGGGTATTGAGAAGCTGGTGCAAACTGTGCTAGAGATGGCCTAACCTTTTTTAGCTTGAGAAACTTTATGCGCAATTTTCGAGGAATGGTGGGTCGCAGTGTGTTTGGGGTGGCGATGGCCTTGCCTTTGCTGTTGGCGGCGAGCCTGGACACGAACACGCCCGTGAAGTATTTCAGCCTGCCGTTTTTCGATCATGTTACTGGGTTGCGCCAGTGGGAGTTGCAGGGCGAGAGCGCTCGGCGCGTGGGGCAAGACAAGGTGGATATCGAGGGCCTGACGGTGCGGGTGTTTCTGCCGACGGACGGGGTGACGGTGGATACGCTTTTGCAGAGCCCGCGCGCGCTGGTGGTGCCTGAGGAAACACGGGCCGAGGGAAAATCCAGCCTGAAGGTGCAGGGGGCGAACTTTACGCTGAGCGGCTCTGACTGGAAGTGGGATGGGCGCACCAATGCGATTGCCGTGCGGGAGGATGCGCAGGTGACTTTTTACGAGGTGTTTGACTATCTTTTGGACTAGACGCTCGGCAATCTCCCTCTAGGCTCTCAACCAATTTTAATACATGCGCTTGAAAACTCTCATACCCGTCTATTGCCTGCTATCGCTGTTTGCGTGGAACCTGGCAGTGGGGAATGTGCCGACCACCATCACGAGTGACCAGATGGAAATGCAGGGGACGGCAGATAAGAACTACTTTACCTTTACGAAAAACGTGAGGGTGACGGGGGAAAACCTTACACTGACTTGCCAGCGGCTGGAGGTGGTGTCTGCCCGAGCAGGTGATCCGAATGCGACCATCGGGAAAATCGGAGCAATAGAGACGATCATCGCCAAGGGGAGCGTGGTGATCACGCAGGGCACGCGAACGGCCTATGCAGGGCACGCCGTGATGGACCCGCGCCTGGGATTGCTTATTCTCACGGAGAATCCCCGCATTGTGGATGGGGAGACGACGGTAATGGGCAGCGAAATCACTCTCGATAAGCAGAAGAATGTGCGGGTGAAGGATGGGAAGACTATCCTCTCCGGAGAGCTGCCGAAGTTTAACTTTGACCGCGAAGAGCCTCCACCCGCCACAGGCTCAGACTGGATAGGCGGCGGTGCGCCTCTGGACCCCGCACGCTAAACCGCAATAACGATTTCACTAATGACGACCGCCACGCAAGCCGTTTCCCAAACACCTACAAAGCTGGGCGCCATCCAAGCGGAGGCACTGGTAAAGCAGTTTGGGAAAAAGACGGTGGTGGACCATGTGAAGCTCTCGGTAAGCGCAGGAGAGATTGTGGGCCTTCTGGGGCCGAACGGCGCGGGCAAGACGACGTCGTTTTACATGATTGTGGGGCTGATCAAGGCCGATTCGGGCAAGGTGATGCTGGATGGCGCGGATATCACTCCCCTACCCATGCACAAGCGGGCGCGCAAGGGGATAGGCTATTTGCCGCAGGAGCCTTCTGTTTTTCGCCGACTCACGGTTGAGCAGAACTTAATGGCAGTGGCGGAGACGCTGAAGCTCTCCACCAAGGAGCGAAAGGCGCTGGTGGCCAAGCAGCTCGAAGAGTTGTCGCTTACGAGGATTTTCAAGCAGAAAGCCTACACGCTGAGCGGTGGTGAGCGCAGGCGGCTGGAGATAGCGCGCGCACTGATTACCAGCCCGCGCTTTTTGCTGCTGGATGAGCCGTTTAGCGGGGTGGACCCGATCTCGGTGGCGGATGTGCAGGGGATCGTGGTGTCGCTCAAGCAACGGGGCATCGGCGTGCTGATTACCGACCACAATGTGCGGGAGACGCTGCGTATAGTGGATAGGGCCTACTTGCTTTATCAAGGGAAGGTGCTGGTGGAAGGCACGAGCGATTTCCTGATAAATGATGCTCAGGCCAGAAAGCTCTACCTGGGCGAAAGCTTTAGCATGTAGCCTAAGGAGCGGGCTGGGAGAGATCCACTGCCTCGGGCGTGCCTTCGGAGAGGCCGAAGTAGAAGGGGTAAAACTGGGCGGCGGTGAACCCGAAGCCCTGATAGTGGAAATCGTAAAGGAACCAGCCATCGGTGTCGTTGGGAGGGTCGTTGAAGACGTAGAGCCAGCTACCGTAATTGAAGAGGTAGAGGAAGGGGTAGAAGCCCTCATAGGAGAAGCCCATGGCGTTAAACTGGAAGCCATCGTCGCCACTTAGGAAGCCACTGAGGAACTTGCGGGGCGGAGGAGGCGCGTCCTTGGTCTTGCCTGTTACGGATGTGCCGATGCCCATGATGCCGGCGGAGCGACCGAAGACCGTGATGGAAAGCTCGGAGCCAGCCGAAGCAGGGATAGCAAGGGATGTTTCGGCAGTGATGAAGGGGTCGGCTTGGCCGCTGACGTGGACGAGGTAGTCGTCTGCCCTTGCTATGGGCGTCCACTCAAGCTCTACCCTGTCGGCGAAGTCCCCTTGGGAGGCAGAGAGGGATTGGGGCGCAGGTAGGATATGGACGAGCTGCGGACCGACGAGGTCGCCAAGGAAGTCCCCGCGCCTAGCGCGCAGCCAAAAGAAATGGTCGCCCGTGCCCATCGTAAGGGACTCAGGGAAAGGAACCTCAGACTCCCCTACTCCGCTCTCAGCCACCACAGAGGCTTGGAAGCCGGAGAGATTGCGCGTGTGGAGCACATCCACATAGGAA
Organism: uncultured Puniceicoccaceae bacterium; assembly: GCA_964533835.1. Classification (GTDB taxonomy): domain Bacteria; phylum Verrucomicrobiota; class Verrucomicrobiia; order Opitutales; family Oceanipulchritudinaceae; genus CAZHQD01. Next base: position 3,419 of record CAZHQD010000116.1, read on the forward strand.
TCCAGATCTGAGGCTTCCCAGTAAATACGGGAAAAGGAGCCACTGGAAACGGTTTGCTCGAAGGAGGCAACAAGGGGTGTTTGCGGCTGAGGGATGGGATCGCCGACAACCTTTAAGGTGATCTGCGTGCTTACAGGGTCGTAGCCAAGGCCATCGGCGTTTCTGCCCTTGTAGGCGGTCACGGTGAGAGGGTAATCGCCGGGCGTATATGGCTGACCTTTGATAAAGAGACGCCCCGCATTGATGATGTTGCCCTCCACAGGGATAGTCAGCTCGGCATCCAGATAGAAGCGGAGGCCCTGCGGGAGCTGGCCCTCAGCTTTGTAGGATTGAGGGGCCGTGGGCGTTTGGCCGACCTGGAAAACAGCAATAAAGTTGGCGCCTGTGGGGGCGGGACTGGGAGACTGATTATAGATAATCTGGGTAGCGCCTGCCAACGTGTGGTAGCCACCGAGAGCGGCCAGTGTGGAGCCCAGTTTGAGGATAAATGCGGCCACTTCGCGACCGCTACCGCCAAAGTGATTGGCCGATTGCGCAAGGCTCGCCGCTTTATCGAGAGGGATTTTAGCAAGGAGCGGTGACAGCAAAAGAAAGGAACGCCAAGCGCAAGAGCGCAGGAAGATGACCCCAAGTTTGTTAAGGCAGGACATATCCTATTGGAATGAAATAGAATAAACACAGGAGCGAAGGTTTGGCAAAAGGGATTTGCGTTATCTTTTCTTAAAGGGCTTTAGCCCAGCTTGTAACCACTGGTAAGACCACTTAAAGCCTTGCGCCGAGAGGCAAGCTGGCTTTTAGCTGGTGGTATGTCTGCAATCTGGAGCCATCCTGCACACGCCATAAGAGCCATACTCGCGCAAGCCGCAGAGCCGATAATCGGCGAAGGGTTTGAGCCAGACGTGCGCGCAGCCGACCCGCGGTTTGGAGATTATCAAGCCAATGGCGTGTTACCAGCCGCGAAGAAACTGGGCCGCAACCCGCGGGAGATAGCATCGCTGATCGTGGCGGAAGCAAAGAACGGAGGCAAATTGCCAGAGAATTGGGCAAGTATCTCCGTAGCCGGTCCAGGGTTTATCAATGTCGCACTAACTCCCGAATTTCTATCCCAGTGGGTAAAGCAATATGAGCCTAACCAAATAGATGCGACAGCCGATCAGCCAATCATCATACTGGACTATTCCGGCCCAAATACGGCCAAGCAAATGCACGTGGGCCATATACGCTCCACGGTGATCGGGGAAGCATTGGCAAGGCTGCTTGGGCATTGCGGGGCAAAGGTAATTCGCGACAACCATATCGGCGATTGGGGCACGCAATTCGGCATTCTGATTGAGGAAATCAAGCGCACGAAATTTGACCTATCGAACGCGGGTGACAGCCCGCTGGCAGCACTGGAGGGGCTCTACAAGAACGGAAGCGCACGGTTTAAGGAGTCCAACGAAGTGCAAGACGCAGCCCGAGCGGAGCTGGTAAAACTGCAAAACGGCGACGCGGAGAACCTGAAGCTGTGGGAGCAAATCACGGCAGTGAGCTACGGGGAGTTTGATAAAATCTACCAGCTCCTGGGGATCCGCTTCGATCTAGTGCTGGGCGAAAGCTTTTACCGAGACAAGGTGGAAACCATTTACAAGGAACTACAGGCAGTGGGCCTGGCAGAAGAAAGTGAAGGGGCGCTCGTAGTCTTCCACCCAGAGCACCCACGATTCAAGACGCAGCCATTCATCATACGGAAAAGTGATGGGGCGAGCAACTATGCCACGACCGATCTCGCAACCGTGCTCTACCGCGCCGATGTGCTGAAGGCAAAGGAGATGGTCTATGTGGTGGATAGCCGCCAGAGCGATCACTTTGAGCAATTGAAGCTGACGGTGGAGAAGTGGTTTGCCGCTACAGGGCGGGAGATACCAAAAATCACCCACGTGAGTTTCGGCACGATACTTGGCGAAGACGGCAAAGCGATAAAGACCCGCTCTGGGGAATCCGTGAAACTGCGCGAGCTGCTGGACGAAGCGATTGAGCGGGCGCATACGCTGGTGCTACAAAAGAACGGTGAGCGATCCGCCGAAGAGCAACTGAGCGATGCGGAGTGCGCGGCGATCGCGAAAGTAATTGGCCTTGGGGCAGTGCGTTACGCAGACCTCTCGCAAAATCGCTCCAGCGACTACCTCTTCTCGTGGGATAAAATGCTCTCACTGGAAGGCAACACCGCTCCCTACTTGCTCTACGCGGTAGCCCGTATCCATAGCATCTATCGGCGCAATGGGCTCAAGCCAGGGGACGGGGAAACCGAGGCGACAGAGCTAGAGACAGCAGGCGAGCTGGCGCTGGCCCGCAAACTACTGGGCTTTGAGGCGGCAGTAGAGCAAGCCGCGGCAGAGTTTCGCCCACACTTCCTCTGCCTCTATCTCTATGAACTGGCAGGGGCATTCAGCAGTTTTTACAAGGCCGACAAAGTGATGGTGGAGGATGCCGCTGTGCGCGGGCGTAGGCTATTGCTGTGCAGCCGCACCTTGCGGACACTTGAGACAGGTCTTCATATTTTAGGACTAGAAACTCTGGAACGCATGTAACGCCGTAACGGTCTGCAAAAGAAACAAATGTCATCTGCCAGTTATCCCCTCTTTTCAAGATACGGCGTAGAGCTGGAATACATGATCGTGGACGCACAAAGCCACGACATAGAGCCTGCCGCAGATGAGCTGATAAAACTGGCATCAGGGGAGATAGTGGAAGACTTTGAGCACGGGCCGATAGCGTGGTGCAATGAATTGGCGCTGCATGTGATAGAGATGCGGAACCACGAGCCGACACCCACGCTGCAAGGGCTAGCGCAGCAATTCCAGGACGAGGTCTATTTTATCAATGAGCTCCTGAGCCTGCGCGGTTGGCAGCTTATGCCCACCGCCATGCACCCGTGGATGAACCCGCTTACGGAAACGCGGTTGTGGACACACGGAAACCGAGAGATTTATGAGGCGTTTAATGCCGTGTTTGATTGCCGAGGGCATGGCTGGAGCAACCTGCAATCCACGCATCTGAATATCGCCTTTTCGGGAGACGAAGAATTTGCCCGACTGCATAGCGCAATACGCCTGATACTGCCCCTGCTGCCCGCACTGGCTGCGAGCTCGCCCTACTGCGAAGGCATGAAAGGTCCTCATGCCGATATGCGGCTCCATTTTTACCGAAGCAATTGCGCGCGCATCCCAAGCGTAACGGGCAAAGTGATACCAGAGGCCGTCCGCAGTGAGGCAGAATACCGCAGCCAGATATTTGCGCCGATGTTTGCGGAGATAGGGCCGCTTGACCCGACGGGCATTCTCCAGGAAGAGTGGCTGAATGCTCGCGGAGCCATCACGCGTTTTGAGCGAGGAAGCATAGAGATTCGCGTTCTCGACCTGCAAGAGTGCCCCAAGCAAGACTTGGCTATTGTACAGTTTGTGGTGGCGGTGCTGAAGCATTTGACAGAGACGGGGAACGTGGAAGAGCAGCTTTCCGTGGGAGTGGAAGAGCTGGAATCTGTGCTGCTGAGCACGATACATGCAGGCTCCATGGCAGAAATCCACTGCCCTGCCCTGTTGCGATTATTGGGCTACACAGGCAGCGGTCCGGTACTGGCAAAGCAAGTATGGCGGCACCTGCTGAGTGTGTTGCCGAATACCGAAGATTCCCAAGACTGGCGGGAGGGAATAGAGTTTATACTGGAAAATGGCACGCTGGCCGAACGGCTTACACGACGCCTGGGCTCGAACCCTACGCGGCAGGTGCTGCACTCCGTGTATCGCAGGCTTTGTGAAAACCTGGCCAAGGGTGAGCGATTTGACCAGTAGCCTGATAAGATTTTAGGTAAGGCGGGCAATTTTCCGCGTAAGGAAAGTCTGGTGAGCGCGACGAAGCATATGAAACCATCACACTATGCAACTCACCAAACGCTCACTCATCACCTCATGGGTCTTTCAAGTCATCGCGGCGGTCATTCTTGGCCAGACGCTTTTTTTCAAATTCACTGGCGCTCCTGAATCCGTTTACATCTTTCAAACGGTGGGGCTAGAGCCCTTTGGGCGGTATGCCTCGGGGGTGGCGGAATTGATCGCCGTAATCTTACTGCTCACTCCAGGGCTGGCTGCGGTGGGCGCTATCATCTCTCTGGGGGTGATGGCAGGGGCAATCGGCAGTCACCTCTTTACACCTCTGGGGATCAGCGTACTGGACGACGGAGGTACGCTCTTTGCGCTGGCCATAATCACCTTTGTGAGCAGCGCAGCAGTGCTTTATCTGAGACGCTTCCAAATACCCGTTGCAGGCGCATGGCTAAGCAAGCGATGCGAGAAAGGCAGCGCGTGCTGCGCTGACAAGTAGGCCAAACTCAAGAGCAAGATTTTCCTAACACCGCAGGCGCTCCGCTTGCGGTTTTTTCTTTTCAGCGGGAGAAAGGAAGGGTAGTTTTTCCCGTTTATTACTTATGAAAACGCTCAAATTCGCAGTTCTGCCAGGTGATGGTATAGGCCCTGAAGTGATGACCGTGGCTCTCACGGTGCTAGAGCGCGTGGCCGCGAAATACGGCTTCGCCCTCTCCCACTCCACCCACGCAGTAGGCGGGTGCGCCATAGACGAATTTGGGACAGCGCTGCCCGAGGGCACGCTGGCAGCCTGCCGCGCAGCAGACGCGATTTTATTTGGTTCCGTGGGCGGCCCGAAATGGGAATCACTGCCACCAAAGGAACAGCCTGAGCGCGCCGCTTTGCTGCCTCTGCGCAAGCACTTTAACCTTTTTGCGAACGTACGCCCTGGGCTGCTCTATCCTGAGCTGGTGGATGCCTCTCCGCTCAAGGTGGAACGCATACCGAACGGCATTGACATTATTTGTATCCGCGAGCTGACGGGCGGAATCTACTTTGGCCAGCCCAAGGAAACGCGTACGCTGGAGAACGGCGAGCAGGAAGCGCGGGACACCATGATCTACAAAACCTCAGAGATCGAGCGCATAGCCGAAGTGGCCGCGCAGACGGCCAAGAGCCGCCGCAAGCAGGTATGCTCCGTGGACAAGGCAAATGTGCTGGAGACCTCCGTGCTCTGGCGCAAAACCGTGACGGCCTACTTTGCCAAACACCATCCAGACATCCAGCTCTCCCATATGTATGTGGACAATGCCGCGATGCAACTGGCGCGCAACCCGAACCAATTTGACGTGCTCTTCACGGAAAATATGTTTGGCGATATCCTGAGCGATGAAATGGCCGTGATCTGCGGCTCTCTGGGAATGCTATCAAGCGCGTCTCTGGGAACGGGTAAAAACACGTTTGGCAAGCCCTTTGGCCTTTATGAGCCTGCCGGGGGCACAGCGCCCGATATTGCGGGCAAAGGCATAGCCAACCCCTGCGCGCAAATACTAAGCGCGGCCCTCATGCTGCGGCATAGCTTTGGCGAAGAAGCTGCTGCCAACGCCATCGAAAATGCCGTGCGCACCGCAGTAACCAAGGACGGCGTGCGGACAGGCGATATCGCTTTCGGACGCCCCGCCGTGGGCACCAAGGAAATGGCGGATGCCGTGCTGAAGTATATCTAGTGAGCTAC
>CAZHQD010000117.1:0-8930 GCA_964533835.1 uncultured Puniceicoccaceae bacterium
TGTATAAATCAGACATTGACAACCATTTGCTCAATTTGAGAGTCAGCTTAGCATGACTCGCAAAGGCACAGCCGAAATCCCATCCGAGAATAACCCGCACAATGCAGCGCCGAGCCTGGACTGTTTTCTGCATAAGCTCGCTCAGCGCCACCCGCACGAACCCGAGTTCCACAACGCAGTTCGGGAGTTCATGGAAACGGTTTATCCTACGGCTGCGGCACGGCAAGACCTCCAGCGGGATGCCATTCTTGAGCGCCTTGTCGAGCCAGACCGCATTTTCACCTTCAGGGTCTGCTGGGAAGACGACAAGGGGCAAATACAAGTCAACCGTGGCTACCGCGTCCAGTTCAACAACGCCCTCGGCCCCTACAAGGGCGGGTTGCGTTTCCATCCCTCGGTCAATCTCAGCATCCTGAAATTCCTGGCATTCGAGCAGGTCTTCAAAAACGCGCTCACTGGCCTCCCTATGGGCGGCGGCAAGGGCGGCTCCGACTTCGACCCCAAGGGCAAGTCAGACCGTGAAGTATTGCGCTTTTGCCAAGCGTTTATGACGGAGCTCGCGCGCTACATAGGGCCAGACCGCGATGTGCCCGCGGGAGATATTGGCGTAGGCGCCAGAGAGATCGGCTATCTCTACGGCCAGTATAAACGCCTGCAGGACGAATCCCGCGCCGTCATCACCGGCAAAGGCGTAGGCTACGGCGGCAGTGTGCTCCGTGCGGAAGCCACAGGCTATGGCGCCGTGCACTTCGCCCAAGCCATGTTTCGCAGGAAAGGCCAATCGCTCGAAGGCAAAAAGTGCTCCGTTTCCGGCTCGGGGAATGTCGCCCTCTTCGCCGCTGAGCGCCTGATTGCCGTAGGCGCCAAGGTAATCACTCTTTCCGATTCCAACGGCTTTATCCACTGCCCCAACGGCCTGGACACAACTGCCCTCACCGCGATCAAGCAGTTAAAATGGGTTCGCCGTGGGCGGTTAGAAAGCTATGCCAAAGAAACAGGCTGCACCTACTACCCAGACGAAAAGCCCTGGCGCATCCCCTGCTATCTCGCCTTCCCCTGCGCCACCCAAGGCGAGCTGGATGAAAACGCCGCCAAGTCGCTCCTCAGCAACGGCTGCCAAGGCGTAATCGAAGGCGCCAACATGCCAACCACCCTGGAAGCCATCGAGCTCTTCCAGCGCGCCAAGTGCCTTTTTGCTCCAGGAAAGGCTGCCAACGCGGGCGGCGTGGCCGTCTCTGGCCTTGAAATGACACAGAACAGCATCCGCATGTCGTGGACCCGCGAACGCATGGAAACCGAGCTCTCCGCCATCATGGAGCGCATCCACCAGCTCTGCGTGGAAGCAGGCGCCCAAGGCGACTGGGTAGACTACGTAAAAGGCGCAAACATCGCCGCCTTTAAGCGCATCTCCGACGCCATGCTAAGCCTCGGAGCCAGCTAGCCGCAACCCAAGGAAAGCCTATGGCCCTCTTCCGCAACTCAAATGGTCGCGGGGCAGGTGCCGTGTTCCATCGCCGGCTTGTAGGCATTATGAATCAAGCGATTGCCGTCCACTCCCCGTGAGGGCGGCGCTCGTAGATCGATCCGTCCCTGGGGTTGATTACGTGGAGGCGTACCCACTGATTTTCAACTAAATGCCTCACGGTTTCTTGCCGGGAGATAATGGCATCCACGTTGTGGGGAGCGGCTTCTATGAAAACTTGCAGCCTGATTGGATCGTGCACGAACTGTTGGCCATCGTGTAGGCTTTGCCAAGGCAACCCCGTCTTCAAATCGCCTCCATTTCCCTGAACTACGCCCGTAGCGCCAACCACATTGTGTGTGACTTTGCTGCCACTGCCAAAGCGCTCATTGTCCACCGTGGATGCGAAGTATTGCATATTGATCCAGTTGGCGACAACCATCGGCGCGCAGAGTATCAGCTCAAGTGTGCTGCAGGTAGGGTCCTGGGCAGGATCGTAGTTGTGCAGGAAGGCGCGGCCCCCCAGATCAATACCCGACGTCCGCCACCGAGGTGCAGCGATAAAGGCGAGGTTGCCTGCCAGCCCCCACTCGGGTCTTACCTGCGCCCAATCGCGCGAGCGTAATTCCACCGCCTCCGCAAGGCATTGGCTCGTGGGCTGCAATCCCAGCTTGCTGGCGCGACAAGATAGCGCCACGGTCCGTGCCTGCTGCAATTGCCGCTCCAGAATTTCTATGTCTTTCTTATGTGTGCCAGGGACAGTCTCAAGATCATAGAACTTCACTATGTCTGTGGTAGTATCGTGCTGGCCTGCCAAAAAGTGGGTGTGCTCTGGTATATGGATACCCAGTGCGGCCAGCTCGGAGCGCACTCTGGAGTCGTTGAGTATCATGGCTGCCAGACGAGCGTTTTGCCCTCCGGCGTTTCCGCCACATGCCCCACAGTCTAGCGCGCTTGTGTATGGATTGTTGTGGGTGGTGCTCCCATGCCCACAGATCAGGACAAGCCGTGCGAAGTCGCGCGTTAGCTCCATATTCCGCAAGGCACCCGCGGCCACCTCTGCGTATGCCTTTGGATTGTCTATGGCTGGCTCTTTGGGGGCCACTTTGAGATTAGCCCGTTCTTTCTCCGAAAGACCATCCACCTTGGAGTCACCACCGTTGAGCCCAAACGTATCCCGCAGTAGCCTCCATCCATATCCTAGGCCCAGCGCCTCGACATAGCTAAAGCTGCTCACTGCGGATGTCTTAAATAAAGTCATCGCGGTTTTGACCTGCAATCGATCCGCTCTGCGAGCCTTTAGCTCATGCCTGTGCGCTAGCGTGTTACAGTCCTCACAGACCACCATTTTGGGCTTCAGCAATACCGGGCAATGGGCGACTCCCTCTTCATGGCCAAATGGCTTGAAGCTCGCAGCAAAGCCGAAAAACCCTGCAAACCCGAGTGTCTCCACCTCGGGGGCCACTGTTTCTAATGAGCGCCGAAAGACCTCCGAACGCACGTCTATGCAGAACACCACCTGCGCGGATGCCCTGCTACGCACCGTTGTGGGTTTCGCTTCGGTAAGGCTCGTTGCCAGTTTCTTTTTCCACGTTATTTCATGCGCTTCTTGCCAAATATCCAGCGGGTGCGTGGTATCGCTTTTCTGTTCCGCAACAGGGGCTTGCGCACCCACCCATTCGACGGTTAGCTCCTTAGCAGCCACCACAGGGAACAGTGCCATCTCATACACCAATCGTGCGGCCAGAAGATGCTCCAGCAAATCGTTGGTTTCGCCATTAAGATTAGCCTCCCACTGAAGCCTGCGGCAATACCCGGTCCACCCCTGGATACTCATCAGTTGCCGATGCAGGAATTCTACCCGCATGGCAGGATACACATTCAGCATCTGTAGCGCCTTCTGTATTACTGCTCTTGGTTCATCAGGCAGCTTACCAGCCAAAGAGCGCAACCCCCTTATCCCCTTAAGCTCAGGATTATAGTCCAGGCTCGCGCACTCCCGCCACGCAGAAAACAGTGGCTGATCAGCATAGGGGGCGTGCCAGAGGGCCTGGCCCTCATCGAAATACCGTGCGCAGAAGTCAGCTAAATTACGCGTTATTGTGCTCGCATAGTTTGCTTCTGTGTAGGAATCCAAAAAATCGGCCAGCGTCTGAACTTTGCTAATCGGGTTCGGCGCTTCATCATTCAGGGCATCATTCAGTTGCTCAAGGGAGTAGTGGCAATCTGGTACTGCCTGCGTAGCCATCTGTAGGCTTTCTGCCGTTATCTGCCCTTTATCTGCCAGTCCCTTGTAGTAGGCGCCTGACATCCGCAGGGGTGAGTGGCTCACTCGGCGTGAATATTCCAGCGCATCAGGAAAGGGCATCTCCTTCAGCCCCCAAAAGGGATTCACCGCCACAAAGTGCTTCAATGTCCAGAGCGGCGCTACCCTAGAGCATGCGCTCTGGATATCGGTGACGACATTCTTGTCGCTCACGATTGATTCGATTCGCTCTGGTATCTCGTATTTTGTCGTTAAAGTATTCATCGTTTGATTTATTTGTTTTCAACAGACTCCCGAACGGGCCAGACGCGGCGCAATGCCTCAGTGAAGACCGATGCCATATAAAATCCGTGAGACGCGTGGACATGCAGAGCTGTCCAGAATCTTCCTCTCTGCCCCGCAACGCTGGCTTGCAAAAGAAGGGCCGCGGCAAACGCAGCAACCACACCGATTGCCAGCGCAATCATAAGCGTATTAGCGTAAGCAGCAGGCGCCACAGCCGCGCCCCATACTTGGTTAGCTGCCCAGTGCAGTATGAAGTAGGCGCTCGCCACCAAGGCAGAGATAAAGAGAACCTTAGAAAATACCCGCAGCCTTCTTTCACCCTCCAGACCTGCCCACCATAGCTGTGTGATGCTCATGGCCAGCACGGCTGCCAGCGCTATCTGGCCCGTATCGCGCAGCCAATCCAGCCCGGCAAGATGGGCAGCCAGAATGGCCGCACCGACAGAAAATGCCAGCGAGCTGATTGCCCTTACAGGCCGCATTGCGTTGAGCCGCATTGGCTGCCGCGTCTGCCGAGTGCCCTCTACAATCGTGCCTGAAGACAGGAATGCATGTGCCTTGTAAAGCGAATGCGCCAGAATATGCAGCAGTGCGAGTGCGTATAGCCCCAGCCCGCACTGCAAAAGCATGAAGCCCATTTGCGCAACCGTGGAAAATGCCAAACTTCGTTTGATGCTCGTTTGCGTAAGCATCACTATCGAAGCGTAAATCGCGGTAATCGTGCCCACCACTACCAGCACCATTAGCGCAAGGCCCGAGTGTGAAATGAGCGGACCAAACCTAATGACCAGAAACCCGCCGGCGTTGATTATCCCGGCGTGCATCAGTGCCGAGACTGGCGTCGGGGTCTCCATTGTCTCGGGCAGCCACGAGTGAAATGGCACTTGTGCCGACTTCAGCAGCGCCCCCATAACCAGTAGCAAGGCTATGGCATGAGAACTCCACCCGCTTTCGATTGATGGGCCTTGCTGCAGCAGCTCCACATAGCTCCAAGTGCCATGTACCTGCCACACCAGGACCAGCGCCCCCAGCAAACACACATCCCCCAATCGGCTAACGACAAACTTCTTGTGCGCTGCCATCACCGCCTCAGGCCGATTTGGATAAAAGATCAGCAACTGGTGCAGGCTCATGCTCGTCGCCAGCCACGCCAGTACAAACAAGAGCAGATTCCCCGCAATAACAACACAAAGTACCGCCGCCCCCGTTATCGCTAGCCATGCGTGAAAGTGATGCTGCCTGGCCTCCCCTGCCATATACCTCGCCGAATACCGCTGCACTACTGCGGACAACAGCGAAACCAGCACCTGCATCGCCGCAGACACTGTATCCACATATATGGTCCCGTTAAAGGCTGCCGCCCCACTGCGGCTAGCTGCGAGGCCCACGGCTAGCATCAAGCTCCCCATTACCGCAGCCGCGAATGCCAGCCAAGCGGCCCGCTCCGCAAACCGCGCGGCCCTGGCCCCGCTCATTCGCAAGCACCCGATTCCGCAAATCAGCAATACCAGCGGCCCAACTGCCGCCAGCAGTACAATCAGCATTTCCATTGATTTTTGTGCCATGCACCAAGTCTATCATCTTTATTTTCTTTTGTTTAATAGAAAATTTTTATATTTTTCTTTTATAAAAGAGAACGATGGCTTTTCTCAATTATCATCACCTGCGCTATTTCCATGCTATTGTGGTAGAAGGAAACCTTACGCGCGCAGCCCAACGGCTGAGCATCTCGCAGTCGGCCCTCAGCCTGCAACTGCGCAAGCTGGAGGAAAGCCTCGGGCAACCGCTCTTCCTGCGCGAACACAAGCGACTGGAGCTTAGCGAGGCTGGCCGTATCGCGTTTGACTACGCTTCACAGATCTTTCGCGCAGGCGAAGAGCTCCAGGACACTTTGAGCCGTTTGACACAAGCCCCGCGGCGTATCCTCCGCGCTGGGGCAAGCTCTACCCTCTCCCGTAATTTCCAAATCGCATTCTTTGCTCCGCTCATGCAGCGCGATGACTGCGAACTCATTGTCCATTCAGGACCGCTAACTGAGCTCATTGAACGTCTCAAAAATCACGATATCGATCTTGTCTTGTCCAATCGGGAAGCCCCTCGCGACACCGCGGCCCACTTGCGCAACCACCTTATCAGCCGCCAAGCCGTAAGCCTCGTAGGCCGCCCTGGCAAACACATGCGCAACTGGAAATTTCCGGACGACATGGAGAGCACCCCCCTCGTCCTTCCCACCTTGGAGAGCGATATCCGCACCGAGTTCGATGTCTTCATGGATCGCCATCGCATCCACCCCAAGATCGCTGCAGAAATTGACGATATGGCCATGCTACGGCTTATGGCCCGCGAATGGCCGGGCCTCACTCTCGTGCCGCCTGTCGTTGTCCAGGACGAGCTGCGAGACGGCCTGCTTAAAGAATACCATCGTTTTACAGAGATTACGGAGACGTTCTACTCGATTGTTCGCGTGCGCCGCTTCCCGAATCCTATCGTTCACGAGCTTCTGGCCCATACGCAATCCGTCGCTTCCTGGGAGCCCAAACTACACCCGCGCGAGTCCAAAAAGGTGTAAATTGCGCTGCGGCGGCGTGCTCAATTTCGCGCACTCATGGCCCCCCATACTAATCCGCAAAAACCACTGCTTAGGCTCACCCATCCCTAGCCTTGGATAGCTTTCCTTCGCAGTGATTGCTTCACTCACTATCCTCCTATCTGCCTTTTCCCGACTCGATACCTTGCCTTAATTTTGAATTTTCTTCAAAAATGTTTGCCACTGGCACGGGTTTGGCTGCCATAATGACTTTTTTCCCATTTCTTAGTTTCGTCTCACTTTCGCAATGAATATTCACGAATATCAAGCCAAGGCGCTCTTCGCCCAGTATGGTGTCACGGTGGCCAAGGGCTACGCCGCTCAAACTCAGGCTGAGATCGATGCCGCTCTCGCTCAATTCCCAGAAGGCACGCTCGTCGTGAAGTCCCAGATACACGCGGGGGGCCGCGGCAAGGGCACCTTTACTGATGGCTTCAAGGGCGGCGTAAAGCTGGCCTCAAGCCGCGCCGAAGCCAAAGAGTATGGCTCCAGGATGCTCGGGAATACCCTCGTCACCAAGCAAACAGGCCCTGCTGGCCGCAAGGTGCAGACCGTCTATTTCACAGACACAAGCACCATTGAGAAGGAATACTACATCGCCATCCTTCTCGACCGCGCCACCTCGCTCCCCGTCATTATCGCCTCCACTGAGGGCGGTGTGGACATCGAGGAAGTCGCCGAGCACTCCCCCGAGAAGATTGCCCGCATCCACATAGACCCTGCCTACGGCATCCAGCCCTATCAGGCCCGCAAGGTCGCATTCGCCCTCGGCTTCACGGGGGAGCTGGCAAATCAGGCAGTCAAGCTCGTCACAGGCCTCTACAATTTCTTCTGGGAAAAAGACTGCGCCATGGTTGAGGTCAACCCCCTCATCACCACCAAGGAAGGCAAGCTCATGGCGCTCGACGCCAAAGTCTCCTTCGACGACAACGCCCTTTACCGCCACCCCGAGATCACCGCCCTGCGCGACCTCAACGAGGAAGACACCAAGGAAATCGAGGCCTCCGCCTTCGGCCTCAACTACATTGCTCTCGATGGCAACATCGCCTGTCTGGTCAACGGCGCGGGCCTCGCCATGGCCACTATGGACATTATTAAGCACTTTGGCGGCAGCCCCGCAAACTTCCTCGATGTGGGCGGCGGCGCAAACGAGCAGCAAGTCACCGAGGCCTTCCGCATCATCCTCACCGATCCAAATGTCAAAGGTATCCTGGTAAATATCTTCGGCGGCATCATGAGCTGCAAGACGATCGCCACTGGCATTATCGCCGCAGCAAAAACCGTCCAGATTTCCGTCCCCTTGGTAGTTCGCCTGGAGGGCAACCACGTAAAAGAGGGCAAGCAAATGCTCGCCGAAAGCGGCCTGGCCCTCACCCCTGCGGATAGCCTCAGCGATGCCGCTCAGAAAATCGTAGCCCTCGTCGGCAAGAAGTAACCTCCCAGTCCACTACCATTCACCACCAATTTTCGATTCCCAATGTCCATTCTGGTCAATAAAAACACCCGCGTTGTCGGGCAGGGTATTACAGGGAAAGCAGGCTCTAAGCATGCTCTCAACAACATCGCCTACGGCACCAATTATGTGGCCGCCGTCACCCCGGGCAAAGGCGGCTCCAAGTTTGAAGACAAGCTACCCGTCTTCAACACCGTCCACGAAGCCGTCGAAAAAGAAGGCGCCAATACCAGCGTCATCTTCGTCCCCCCTCCATTTGCCGCAGATTCCATTCTCGAAGCCATAGACGCAGGCATAGAGCTCGTCATCTGCATTACGGAAGGTATTCCCGTGCGCGACATGATGCTCGTCAAGCACGCCCTCCGCCGCAGCAAGACACGCCTCATCGGCCCCAACTGCCCAGGCATCATGACCCCTGGCGAATGCAACATCGGCATCATGCCCGGCTACATAGCCAAGCCCGGCAAAGTCGGCGTCGTCAGCCGTAGCGGCACCCTCACCTACGAAGCCGTCTACCAGCTCACCGTTCGCGGCCACGGCCAGTCCACCTGCATCGGCATCGGGGGCGACCCCGTCAACGGCACCAGCCACACCGACGCCCTCAAGCTCTTTAACGAAGACCCCCAGACCGAGGCCATCATCATGATCGGCGAGATCGGGGGCAGCGCTGAAGAAGAAGCCGCCGCCTACATCAAGCAGCACGTCAAAAAGCCCGTAGCAGCCTTTATCGCAGGCACCAGCGCCCCTGCAGGCCGCCGCATGGGCCACGCGGGCGCCATCGTCTCAGGCTCCAGCGGCAGCGCCTCCGCCAAAATCGCCGCCCTGGAAGACGCTGGCATCGCCGTCGCCCCCACCCCCACCGAAATGGCAGACACCC
>CAZHQD010000118.1:0-8852 GCA_964533835.1 uncultured Puniceicoccaceae bacterium
AGCCATCCTCGTTCAGGAGACCATGCCCAGAAGGAGTCAGGCGTGCTTTCTGGCATGTAGAGCCAGCCTGTATTGTCGGCGTAATACCACGGTTCGTTTTCTGTGTAGACAAAGCCCATCCAGGATGACCATGCCCACCCACTGCCGAGAGCCCATGCGTAACGCAAAGGGTAGCTGTTACCAGCATTTATTATCTCAAATGAATAGGTTACCTGAGTTGATGTGAACTGGCCTCCAAGCTCAGGTACTAAAGTGCCGGATAGCTCGAAGGTAACGCGGTAGAGGCCAGGCTTTGTAAAGCCCCAGTTGTAGTGAGCGTGGAAATTGGCAGTAATATTGGTAAGAGCGTCCTTTTCATCAATTCCGTCTGCGCTTGAAAAATAGAAGCGAGGCGGGAAGCCGCTCTGCCATAGGGAGACTGTACCGCCCGCATCTGGGCCCGTTCCTTCAACGCTTACTAATCGCATAGAGAGCTGCCCGCGATTGCTAAGCCCGCCTGAGAAGATATTCCTCTCCAGAAGGGGAGCTCCTATGCCCAGAAAAACGGTGTTGGGACTGTAAATCTCAGGAATAATCCAGATTTTGTCTCCCGAATTGCCTAAGAGTGCATACGCTGAGTCTTCAGGCACAACAGTTTCGGTTGAGCTGCCGATAGAGTAAATTGTATTGAAAGGCTCTCGATGGGAGCCTTCTCCGTAGTCATGAATATACGCACGCCAGCCACTTGGTTTTTCGTAGTTGATACCCAAGTCGAAGTGTCCTGTGCCAATAACGGTTTCTTGTGCTATTAAACTGCTCCCTGACAAAAGTAAGGAAGCAGCTAGCACACAAAAACTCTGTATTTCTCTACCAAGATAGCGCATGGTTGACAGAATATGTGATAGAGGCTACCAGAGTGTCAAGACATGGTAATACAAAATAATACCAAAAAGTTTTTTTGCCTACTTTCGGGCCTTCTTGCTCTTCAGTTGGCCGTTGCTGCGGCACCGGATGACACTGTGGTCGAACTTGCACCCTTTCAGGTATATGAGCAAAGACAGAACGGTGTTTTACTGGAAAGTGCGGTTTCTGAGCATTTGAGCAACACTGAGATACTGGGCAGCCAATCCACGCTGGGAGAGCTTCTTTCAAGTGAAGTCGGGATAAACTCAACAAGCTTTGGCGCAGGCGCCAGCCGCCCTGTTATAAGGGGAATGGAGGGATACCGCATCGGCGTTCTTGATGGTGGGCTTTCAACGGGCGATCTCTCTGCAAGTAGCCCTGATCATGCTGTTACCATCGAGCCACTCTTTATCAAAGGCTTGAAAATTGACCGAGGCGTTGCAGCTCTGCGACACGGCGGTGGCGCGATCGGAGGCGCAGTGGATATAGTGCCCGATTATATGCCGCAAAATGACATGCGTAATGGCATGGATTCAGAAATCGGCAGTATCTATGAAACCGTCAACAACGGGGTCACAGGTTATTTGAAAACTGGTTACAGGAAACAAGCGTTTGCTTACCGAGCGAACATTCTTGTCCGTGATACTGATGACTACGAGATTCCAGGATTCGCCCGAACTGCCGAATACGACGTTAACAACAGGATACGCATACCGCCTTTAGCCCAAGGCAAAGTTGGCCCCAACCCTTTCAAAACGGTTCCAAACACCTGGACGAGGACTAGGGTCGTTGCGCTTGGGGTAGGGTGGTTTCAGGACGCCTCAGATTACAGCATGGGTTTTCAGAACTACGATAGCCGCTACGGTGTTCCTGCGGACGGCCATACTCACGGCAATCCCTTTGGGGTGTCTGGCATCACGGGCCCTTCGCCCACTGATACCGTTAATATTGAATTAACACAAAATCGGCTTACTGGGGAAGCGAACTGGGAGCCAAGCGAGCTTGTTTTTGAGAGTTTGCGTTTCAAGTGGGCAGCATCGGATTACTCTCAAAGCGAGTTTGAGGGACGCTTCCTCTCAAACGACTTCTCCAATAGAAACGGACAAGCCACACTAGAGGTATCATCAGCGCCCGCTGTGGGTAGCTTTCTCGTGGGCCTATCTGGCGGAGCTAATTCCTACACAAATACCAACCTTAGTTATTACGCGGGAAGGACAGATGTTGATAATCTTGAGACTTCTACTTTGCAATCGGCTCTGTATGCCATAACGGAAATAAAGCTAAACAGGACCGAACTCTACTTTGGCGCACGTTTGGATTTACAAGAAGCCGAACGCAAAGACCTAGCCAATTATAGGCGAAGCGATCTGGCGCCGACCCTCATGGTCGAGCTCAGGCAACCACTCACGGAAAGAGTGCGTGGTATTATAAGCCTGGGGCGCACGGCAAGGATTCCAAACGCTGAAGAGTTGTATATAGAGGCTCCTCATGGTGCTACAGGCTCTTACATCTTGCCGAATCCATTTCTTGATTTAGAGACTGCCTACAGCGCGGAGGCTAGGATAGAGGCTGATTACGAGAGGTTCTCAGCGTATTTGTCGGGATTTGTTAGGGTATTTGATGATTTTATCTTCTTGGAAAATCAGGGTTACGAGGTGGACGGCTTCACGGCCTACGCCTATGTGCAAACACCACGCGCGGAGTTTGCGGGATTTGAGGCAAAAGGGAGTTACCAGTTTTTTGTTAGCCAAAATACGGTAACTGAGTTCAGCTTGTTCGCGGATTATGTTCGAGCGACTGATGCTGATCAGGGCGAACCGCTCCCAAGAATACCACCTCTGCGTTTGGGGGGAGAACTAATATGGGAGTGGCACCAGTGGCGCAGCTTCATAAAGTTTGTTCATTCATTCAAGCAAGAGAGAGTGCCCAGGGAGGTGTTTGGCACACTTGCCTACCAATCACCCAGCGCAGCATACACACAACTCAGTGTAGGCATAGAGCGTGAGGTTGTTCTAAATGCCTTCACGCTTAAAGGTGGGTTGCGGGTAAGTAATTTACTAGACGAGGAAATACGCCAGCATACTGGTTTTCTGAAAGATGTGGCTCCCTTGCCCGGGAGAAGCCTACAAGTTAGTATGTCGGTTAGTTGGTGAGTTTTGGAGCTTAATTGATTTAGCTTAAAGTCAGCATACGAGAGAAGTTAGCAATTGATTTTGGCGAGGGTGCTGGTTTGCTTAAAAACGTTCTACTACCTACTTAATCCTCTTACAAAATACTATGCCAGCTACTAACTCTAATAATTCCTTCCCGAAAGATTTTATCTGGGGTGCCGCAACCGCATCGTATCAAATTGAAGGCGCTCATGATGCCGACGGCAAATCACCCAGCGTTTGGGATACCTTCTGCTCTCGCCCCGGAAAAGTCTGGGAGGGGCAGCACGGACGGACTGCTTGCGATCACTATCATCGCTGGAAAGAAGATATCGCATTGATGAAAGAGATTGGCCTAAAGGCGTATCGATGCTCCCTGAGCTGGAGCCGTATAATTCCAGAGGGAACGGGAGCAGTAAATCAGAAGGGTGTGGACTTTTACAAACGGCTGTTCGATGGATTGTTGGAGGCAGGAATCACACCGTGGGTTACGCTCTATCACTGGGATTTGCCACAAGCGCTTTACAACCGGGGAAGCTGGTTAAATCCAGATTCTCCCAAATGGTTTGAGGCTTATGCCGAAGTTTGTGCTAAGGCTTTTGGCTCACAGGTAACAAATTGGTTCACCCTAAATGAGCCACAAGTTTTTGTAGATCATGGCTATTTCAAAGGATGGCATGCCCCAGGCGATTGCCTAACGGTAGCCCAAAACTTGCAGATTGGGCATCATACACTGCTTGCACATGGCCTAGCCGTACAATCGCTTCGCGCAAACTGTGCAAAGCCACCAAAGGTGGGTTACGCTCCCGTTGGCTCTATTTGTTGCCCTGCCACCAACAAGCCAGAAGATATAGCAGCGGCCAAGAGGGCCACATTCGATGCCCGTCATCACGGGAAGATTTCATGGTCCGTGGCTTGGTGGACAGATCCTGTTTATCTCGGAAAATACCCGGAGGAAGCCATGGAAGAACTCGGCTCCAATGCTCCAAAGATTGGTCCAAATGATTTGAAGACCATCTCGCAACCGCTGGATTTCTTTGGCGCCAATATCTACACGACCAGCTACTTCAAAGCTGGAGCAGATGGTAAGCCCGAGTGGATTCCTCACAAAGTCGGTCACGCCATGAACACCTACAAATGGGCTGTGACCCCCGATGCGCTCTACTGGGCCGGCAAGTTTTTCTACGAGCGCTATGCCAAGCCCATTATCATCACAGAGAATGGCTACCCCGAGCACGATTTCGTTTTCAGGGATGGCAAAGTCTATGATCCCAAGCGCGCTGAGTTTATAGATCTTTATCTTATTGGCGTGGAGCGAGCCCTCGCTGAAGGAATTCCCTTTGCGGGCTATTTTTACTGGAGTCTCATGGATAACTTCGAGTGGAATCAGGGATATAAGCACCGTTTTGGTCTCATTCATGTGGATTTTGAGACACAGAAAAGAACCATAAAGCAAAGCGCTTACCACTACAGAGACATCATCCAGACAAACGGAAGCGCAATTGGGTAGGTCTTGAGTGGGGTAGGCACATTTCTTCCCCTGGAGCAAATACCGAACTGCTTGCAGAGGGCAGGAAGGATGTGTGGCTTCAGAAATATCATCAATTGCATCAATATATCTTGATGCGTTGATGCGTATATATTACTCTGCTCCAAAAATCCAATATAATGGCCGATAAAAAAACAACTTTCTCTCTACCCGAAACGCCAATCGCTCGCGATTTGAAAGACTTGCTACGCAAGCGAATCGTGATGCTGGATGGCGCATTTGGCACGATGGTGCAAAAGCTTAAGCTTGAGGAGGCGGCGTTTCGTGGCGAGCCATTTGCCAAACACGGCAAAGACCTAAAGGGAAACAATGATATCCTCTGCCTCACATTGCCCGAGGCCGTATATAAGATTCATAGGCAATATCTGGAGGCAGGCGCCGACATCATCGAGACGAATACCTTTAGCTCTACCCGTATCTCACAGGCAGATTACGATCTCGCGCATATTGCTTACGATTTGAATGTGGCTGCAGCGCGCCTTGCGCGCAGGGCTGCCGACGACGTGGCCCATGCTCTCGGTGGCTACCGCTATGTAGCAGGAGCGTTAGGGCCTACAAACCGCACGGCATCTCTTTCGCCTGACGTAAATAATCCAGGCTTCCGAGCAGTTAATTTTGACGAGCTTGTGGACGCTTACTACGAGCAAGCGCGTGGTTTAATTGATGGTGGGGTGGACATACTTTTGCCTGAAACCATTTTTGACACGCTAAATGCCAAAGCCTGCATTTTTGCCATTGGCAAATTGTTTGAAGACATGGGGCGTCGTGTTCCCGTCATGCTTTCTGTTACGGTAACCGATCGAAGTGGGCGTACACTCAGTGGGCAAACGGTCGAGGCATTCTGGAATAGCGTGGCTCACGCGGCGCCACTTTCAGTCGGTCTTAATTGTGCGCTTGGTGCGAAGGATATGCGGGAGTATCTGGCTACGCTGTCGAAGACTGCCGGCGTATTTACCAGTTGCTATCCAAATGCGGGCCTGCCCAATGCCTTTGGAGAGTACGACGACACTCCTGAAAATATGGCCAGCGTTTTGGCGGATTTTGCCAAGCAAGGTTGGCTAAACGTGGCAGGCGGTTGTTGTGGTTCCACGCCCGATCATATTCACGCCATCGCGAATGCGCTCAAAGTTATTGACCCGCGTGATCCGCCAAGCGTGCCCTCAGCAACTCGACTTTCAGGGCTTGAGCCCCTCAATTTGCAAGGTGAACGCATCAACTTTCAAATGATAGGCGAGCGCACAAACGTGACGGGATCGCCACGCTTCAAGAAGCTCATTCTGGCCAACGATTTCAGTGGCGCTTTGGAAGTGGCCCGCCAACAGGTGGAAAACGGCGCCAATATCATTGATATTAACTTTGACGAGGCATTGCTTGACGGCGAGGCCTGCATGACGAAGTTCTTAAATCTCTATGCTTCCGAGCCTGATCTGGCGCGGATTCCCGTGATGATTGATAGCTCCAAGTGGAGCGTATTGGAGGCTGGACTGAAGTGCCTGCAAGGGAAGGGGATAGTAAACTCTATCAGCCTTAAAGAAGGGGAGGAAAAGTTCCTTTCTCAAGCGAGAATGATCCGTCGCTACGGAGCGGCTGCGGTGGTGATGGCGTTTGACGAACAAGGGCAAGCCGCGACCTATGAGGACAAGGTTCGCGTGTGCCAACGTGCTTACAAGCTGCTCACCGAAGATGGATTCGCAGCGGAAGATATTATCTTCGATCCGAATATTCTAACGGTTGGTACCGGTATAGAGGAGCACAACAACTACGCGGTAGATTTCATCAATGCTTTGCGAGAGATAAAGCGCACCTGCCCAGGCGCGCGCACAAGCGGAGGACTCAGCAATATCTCGTTTTCTTTTCGCGGCAATAATCCCGTTCGCGAGGCCATGCACAGCGCCTTTCTCTTTCACGCTATCAAAGCAGGTTTGGATATGGCTATTGTCAACGCGGGCATGCTGGCGGTCTATGAGGATATTCCAAAAGACTTGCTGGAGCATGTGGAAGATGTGCTGCTAAATCGCCGCCCCGATGCCACAGAACGGCTTATAACATTTGCCGCACAATACCAAACTGATGGCAAAGAGAGCTCAGGTAATGCCAGTGCCGCGGCCAAATTGGCATGGCGAAATAATCCTGTAGAGGAGCGCCTTAAGCACGCTCTAATTCATGGAATATTGGACTATATTGATGAAGATACTGAGGAGTGCCGCACCAAGTATGAAAGGCCGCTGCATATCATCGAAGGCCCTCTCATGGATGGCATGCGCGTGGTGGGTGATTTGTTTGGCGAAGGCAAAATGTTTCTGCCGCAGGTTGTAAAGAGTGCGCGCGTTATGAAGAAGGCGGTTGCCTACCTGACTCCCTACATGGAAAAGGAAAAGCAGGAGGCTATCGCTCGCGGAGATGCCACAGGAAAGTCCAGCAAGGGAGTCGTTTTGATGGCTACCGTAAAGGGCGATGTGCACGATATTGGTAAGAACATCGTGGGCGTCGTGCTGGGATGCAATAATTACGAAGTTATTGATTTGGGCGTGATGGTTTCCTGCGATAAAATTCTGGCCGCTGCCCGCCAACACAACGTAGATGCCATTGGGCTCTCAGGGCTGATAACTCCTAGCCTTGACGAAATGGTTCACGTGGCTAGCGAGATGGAGCGTGAAGGCTTTAAGATTCCGCTTCTTATCGGTGGTGCCACCACAAGCAAGGCTCATACGGCAGTGAAAATCGAGCCAGCCTACAGCGAGCCAGTCGTCTATGTACCTGATGCATCGCGCGTCGTGGGTGTAGTTAGCAAGCTGTTTAACAGTGAAAACAAACCTCAATTCGTAAAGGAGATCCGCGAGGACTATGCGCGCGCCCGCAGTAGGCATGAAGAGTCTCTCAAGGGTGGGGCGCGTTTGTTGCCGATCACCGAAGCGAGAAAGAAGGCTACCACGATAGATTGGGCAAGTGCGACAGTGGTTTCCCCAAAGGAGCCTGGCCTGCATGTTTTGGATAATCATCCGCTGGAAGAATTGCTCGAATATATTGATTGGTCACCCTTCTTCCATGCTTGGGAATTGCGAGGCGTCTATCCTAAGATACTGGAGCATCCGCAACATGGCGCTCAGGCTCGCGAACTTTTTGCCGAAGGTCAGAAGCTGCTTGCGCGCATCCTCAAGGAAAAGCGTTTCCGTGCACGCGCGGTGTGTGCAATTTGGCCAGCGAATCGAACGGATAAAGACGATGTTATCGTTTTCAGAGACGCGACCCGCAAAGAGCAGATTGGCCGCTTTCACTTCCTGCGTCAGCAAAAGGAAAAAGAGGGCGAAAGCAATCAGCCCTATGCATCTCTTGCTGACTTCATAGCTCCAGTGGACTCCAATAAGACGGATTGGATTGGTGGATTTGCCTGTGGCATCCACGGCGCGGATGAGTTTGCGAAAGAGCTGGAGGCCAAAGGGGACGATTACACGGCCATTATGGCAAAAGTTTTAGCCGACCGTTTGGCTGAGGCTCTTGCTGAGTTCTGTCACGCTAAAGTGCGGCGTGAGTTTTGGGGCTATGCCTCAAATGAAACTCTCAGCAATGACGAGCTTATAGATGAGAAGTATCAAGGTATCCGTCCTGCTGCAGGCTATCCTGCTTGCCCCGATCATACCGAGAAGAAAGAGCTTTTCAGGTTACTTGATGCAACGGCCAAGGCGGGAGTCTCACTTACAGAAAGCTTTGCGATGCATCCTGGCAGCGCAGTCAGTGGTCTTTACTTTGCTCATCCACAATCGCGATACTTCCACGTTGGTAATTTGGGCAAAGACCAGATTACAGAATACGCTGAGCGGAAGGGTATGGCTGTGGCTGAGGTAGAGCGATGGCTCGCGCCGTGGCTCGGGTATTAGCCCAGTACTATCAGCACTACAGTATAGGAGATCATCGAAAGCATGGTGGACAATGCTATGGCAGACGAGGCCATTACCTCGTCTCCACCCATCTGCCGTGCCAGTATTACTGAAGCGGCAGCGGTGGGGGCCGTGGCAAAGAAAAGCAGCACTTGCATACCATCTCCATGGATTCCCAGAAATTGCCCAAAGAGGTAGGCTAAAATTGGAAGGACTACTGTCTTTGCCAAACCGGCTCCTAAAGGCCAGCCTAGCTGCTCAGAAAGCTTTGCACCGGCCAATTGCGCTCCGATACAAATTAGGGAAAGTGGGCCCGCAGTTTGGGCGAGCATTCCCAGAAATCCGCCAAGGAAATCAGGCATGGGCACTTTTGCAAAAGACCATGTGAGCCCAACC
>CAZHQD010000119.1:0-8293 GCA_964533835.1 uncultured Puniceicoccaceae bacterium
TAGTCGGTGGAGTCGCGATTGCCTTTGGAGAGATTGTGTTGGGCGCAGAGGGTCTGAAGATTGTCCAAGGTGGTGAGACCGCCTTTGGAGACGGGCAGAATGTGGTCTGCGTGCAATTCTGTGGTGGCGTCGCAGCCAGGGAAGACGCATTTGTGGCCATCTCTCGCGAAGGTGGCTTCCCTGATGCGGGTGGGCACGTGGCGGCAATATTCCGTGGAGGAGTAGGCCGATTTTATGCCGGGATTGAAGCGGGCGCGACTCGCAATCACCTCTTTGACCTGCTCGCGGGTAAGGGGCAGGCCGTAGTGATCCATGACGTTGGCGTAGATGGGATGCCAATACGGGATGAGTTCGAGGAATCCCTGGTAGATATTCTCTTCGAGGGATTGCGTGCACTCTGCGTCGAAGAAACGAAAGAGGCCGATCATCTGGTTGTTTTCAAAGCGCTGAAAACCGTAGAGCTCTTTTTCGGCGGTAGCCATCTGGTCCCAGAGATATTGGACGACTACTTCCTTCTTGTCGTAGATTTTAATGCGATTGCAGTAAAAGCGGACAAGGAGATTGCAGGGGCCGCCCTGGGCCTTCCTCCACTGGTGGTAGCGGCATTTGGGATCGTAGATAACGGCGTAGTTAAAATCGTCCTTCTTCAATACCGAGGGCTGATGCGCGTCGGTAATATGGTGAAGAAACATCCGCATTTCCGTGCCATGGCGGGCAGCCTTGCGCTGGATTTTGAGGCGGACGGCAATTTCGTGAGGCAAGTCTTCAGCCAAACGGGTGAGGGCATTCTTGCTGCAATGAGTTACTTCTTCGATGGTAAATTCGCGGGTCGGCATAGTTATTGGACAGTTATAGTTACGTTACCATGCAAGCCGCATGATTACAGGGCTGCAAACTGCACTGCTATGCGCGAAATTACAACCATTCGGACGTCAAGAGTTGTCCGAATAGGCGGGTAGAAAATACCCTCACCAAGGATTAGCTAACATACTTCTGCACTATGGGGATGCGGCGGCCAACGCCGAAGGCAAGCGGGGTAATTTTCAGGCCAGGGGCAGCTTGCTTGCGCTTGTATTCATTGAGGTCCACTTTGCGGCAAATATCGCGGACGGTAGCCTCATCGAAGCCGAGGGCGGTGATTTCCGCGCGGGATTTACCCTCTTCCACGTAGAGGCGGAGAATGGCATCAAGCAAATCGTAGGGCGGGAGGGAGTCTTGGTCTTTCTGATTGGGCCTTAGCTCGGCGCTGGGCGGCTTTTCTATGGTGTTGGCGGGGATGATCTCTTTTTCGCGGTTTATCCAGCGGCAAAGGGCATAGACATCCATCTTTGGCAAATCGGAGATCACGGCGAGGCCACCGCACATATCGCCGTAGAGCGTGCAGTAGCCCACCGCCATTTCGCTTTTGTTGCCAGTAGTGAGGAGGAGGGCGGAGAATTTATTGCTCATGGCCATGAGGAGCAGGCCACGGGCGCGGGCCTGGATATTTTCCTCGGTCACGTCGCGAGGCATTCCCGAGAAGAGCGGGGAGAGCGTAGTCTCAGCGGCAGCCACTACCTCCTTGATGCCGATTTTGCGGAAGGGGATACCGAGATTGGCGGCGAGCGCCTCGGCATCGTCTTGGCTGTGCTGGCTGGAAATGGCGCTGGGGAGACTCACGCCGATGACGTTCTCTTTGCCGAGGGCTTCGGCGGCGATAACGGCAACCAGGGCGGAGTCTATGCCACCTGATAGGCCGAGGAGCGCGCGCTTGAACCCGCTCTTGTGAGCGTAATCGCGAAGGCCAAGCACGAGGGCGGAAAAGACTTCAGCTTGAGAGTCCTGAGCGTAAGCAGGGTGCATGCGCGGCGCAATCGGGGCCGAATCCAGAGGGACCACGGCCGTATCGGGCGCAAACCCTGCCATCCCAGCCAGGAGCTGGCCATCGGGCCGCATCACTACGCTGTGCCCATCGAATATCAGCTCATCATTGCCGCCCACGCTATTGCAGTAAGCCACAGGGCATCCGCAACGCGCTGCCGCGTGGTGGATAATTTCGAGTCGCAAGTTGCCTTTGCCCCGATGCCACGGACTGGCGGAAAGATTGAGAAGCAGGTCCAGACCCGCCGTCTCCAGGCAGGCGAGGGGGTCTTTTGCGTAGCGGGCGCGAATGGGAAGACTGCCCGTCCAAATATCTTCACAGATAGTGATGCCAATTTTTTTACCATTCCAGTCGATGATGGTCGGCTCGTCTGCGGGCTCGAAATAGCGATCTTCATCAAAAACATCGTAGGTAGGGAGGAGGCACTTGCAGGCCACCTGCTTTACTTCACCCTGCTCACACCAAGCAGCGGCATTGCGGCAAGGGCGCCCACGGCCCGAGGTGTTGGCATCCACAAAGCCGACTATGGCGGGCGCTTTGCCCACATTTTTAGCGAAAAGCGCCAGATGCGCATGGTTGTCGGCAACGAAACGGCTTTTGAGGACGAGGTCGCGCGGAGGGTAGCCGCAAAGGGCCAATTCCGGGAAAAGAACGAGGTCGGCGCCCGCATCTACAAGGCTTTGGTATGCGGATTGCAGCAGTCTAAGATTCCCGTCCAGGTCACCTACGATTGTGTTAATTTGAGCAAGGCCGATTTTCATGAAACAAATTTTTTTAACGCACCGTCTATTTTTTTCGCCAAACATTGCGTTTTCGGCGTATAACGATACGGTATTTCAAAATACGATGAATTCTGTAGAAGCAATTGCAAACAAGATTAGCAAAAGGGCAGTTCGCCAAGCCGCGGCTGCTGTATGGCTCGCGGCGCTGATTCCGGCGGCGCTTTTGGGGCAGGCAGGCTCTCAGTCTGGCTCCTTTAGTCTGGAGACAGCAAGCGGGCAGGCGCCAGTGGTGCCTGTAAACGCACGACTGCTCACGCTGGAAGATGTATTTGGCCTGGTGGATGTGCAGAATCTTTCTCTGCAAATCCGCCAGCAGCAATTAGTTGGCGTGGAGCAAAATGTGACACGCTCAAGGGCGGGGCTATTGCCGAGCGTGGACCTAAACGTCCAGCAAGCCAGGCGCAAAGTTGCCAATCTGGCTGCGGGCACTAGTGGCACCAACAGCGAGTTTGACGCAAAGCTGGCGGCGCGACTGACCCTCTTTGATGCGGTGACACTGACGGATTACAACGTATCCAAGCTGGACCTGGAAGTCGCACAGCTTGATCTTGAGTCTCTGGAGCAGGATATTCTGGAGACGGCAGGGATACTCTATTTTACCCATTTGCGCAATGTGGCCGCCACACAGGTTATTGAAGCAAACATTGCCCGCGACCAAGTGCTGCTCAATCTCGCCACAAACCAGTTTCGCGCAGGGGTGGCCACACCGATAGATGTGACCCGCGCTGAAGTGCGGCTGGCGATAGACGAGAGGGACCGCTTGCAGCAAGAGACGCAGGTGCTTACCAGCGCGACCAACTTGAAGCGACTGCTTAGCCTAGACCTCGACCAGCCAATCGTGCTGGAGCCTGTTATGCCGAGTGATTCCGCGCTGACTGCCAGCGAGAATATCTCCTTCCAATCCATATTGGATAGCAGGCCCGAATACCGCTCGGCAGAGCGGCTCCTAGAGCGAAACCGCTACGCCCGCAAGATGGCGCCCTACGAGCGTGCACCCTCGCTCAGTCTTTTCGGTGAGTATGGCTATGCCAGCGACTACGGCTGGAGCGGAGATTATGACGATGAGTGGCTGGCAGGAGTGGCCATCACGGTGCCAATTTATGAAGGGAGCCGCATCAAGGCCAATATCATCCAGGCGGACGCCCTGATAAGGCAGCAGGAGTTCACTCTGAAGCAGCTCGAAGAGCAGTATGGCACGGATTACCGCATCGCCTTGCAAGATGTGCGCTCACGCTTTCAGCAGATTGGTATTTCCCGCAAGCAAGTCTCGCTGAGCGAAAAGGAGCTGGAGCTGGCCCGCACACGCTTTCAGCAGGGAGTGGCCGACAACCGTGACGTGGTGGAGGCTCAAGCCAATCTGGCCGCTGCCACATTCCAGCTGGTGGAGTCTATTTATAACTACAACCTAAGTCGGGTCACCTTGGCGAGAGTAGCTGGAGACGTGCGGGGTGTGCTTCGCAACTAGGCTGATTGTATTGCCTGAGGTTGACGGGGTCGTGAAACTCGGGCACGCCATTTGGGTTTACCTATTATGTTGCAGCCCACACCACTGATACTTGCATCCGCCTCACCGAGGCGGAAACAGCTTTTGGCTGAGATGGGGGTGGCCTTTACGGTTGTTCCCGCCAACGTGGAGGAGTGGGAGCATCCTGAGGCTGACCCCAAGGAGATGGTCTTGCACAATGCCGAGAAGAAGGCGGACTTTCTTGCCTGGCAATCACCCCATGCTCCCGTTTTGGGAGCAGATACCACAGTAGCGCTCGAGGGCTCTGTGCTGAACAAGCCCGCCGATCTGGCCGAGGCGCGCACCATGCTGATGCGGCTCTCAGGCAAGACACACACCGTATACACAGGGGTCGCCCTAAATTGGCAGGGCAAGGGCCTGAGGGATTCCTTTTGTGAGACTAGCTACGTGACGTTCCGCAATTTGACGGATGCCGTGATAGACGCCTACTTCAAGGTTGTGAACCCTCTGGATAAGGCGGGCGCCTATGGCATACAGGAGGGGAGGGACCTGATCATTGAAAAATGGGATGGCTCTCTTCACAATATTATGGGTCTACCAACTGAAAGGCTGGCCCTGTTTTTAAGGAAGCACGGGCTAATGGCATAGATTCATCATGAGCAGGATTGCGCCCATAGAGGAGGATACCAAAGCACCGAAGGTGACGCCCGCGGAGCAAGCGGCAGCATTGGAGCAGTTGCGGCGCGAACTCTATGGCGACGAGCAGACACGGATAGGCACAGGGGTGGCCGTTTTGGCTACGATATTGATACATATTCTGTTGCTGCTGGCGTTGCCCTATTTGGCCAAAATCGCCAATGACTACAGCGGCGCACCCACGGGGATATGGAGCCCTGTTTATGAAGTGAAGTATGAGGACGTGGCCTTCTTGCCCGATACCGCGCAGCTACCCGAGGCCATGGAGCTGCCGCAAAACTTCGTGGAAACCAATCCCGATGTGCCCGAAAACAAGCCCGATGAGACGCAAAATTTTTCGTCCAGAGACCAGCAATCAGCCCAGCCTGAGCCCGCCACATTTTTAAGTGATGACAATTCGCCACAAATCAAGGCGGAGGACATGCAGCCCGATTCGCCAAAGATATTGGAGGGGGAATTAAGCAATCGCGACAATGAGCCGCGTCTGGCCCCAGGCCGCTATGTTATGGAGGGCCCCGATGCCGCCAGCCCCTCAGATGCCTCTGAGCAGGAATATGCCAGGACGGAGCAGACTGCTCCTGTGCCCTCTGCGCCTGCCGTTACTCCCGATGCGCTGAAACTGGACAGAGATACGCCACTGGATGGCGATGGGTTGGCTAGTTACCTTGATCCGCTGGACGGTGAGACTTACCCAGAGGAAACCTCCGATACGAAGACGGATACCATCAGCATAACGCCGATGAATCCGATCATGGCCGAGCAATTAAAAAATCGGTCGGCTACGGTAACGGCGCCCGCCCAAAACGCAGAGGGGCGGCCTTCCCCCCTGCCGCGCCCGCGCATAGTGCCCAAGGTAGCGCCTGGGCCGCTTAGGGAGACGCCTGGCGGAGTTTCCAGAGCGGGCGCCATAGCGATTGACGCTAATTTTTCTGAATACGGGGACTACCTCCAGCGGATGTTTGACGCCATTTCCCTGCATTGGAACAATCTCAACGAGGATGCGATACGCAGCTATGCCGAAATGCGCTCAAAAGTGGTCGTGGAGTTTTTTATCAGGAGCGACGGGACCATCTACAATCTACGCATCCTCAATTCCAACGCCGATCGCCTGCGCACCCTCTTTTGCGAGGAAGCCATCAGGGCAAGAGCCCCCTTTGGCGAGTGGACGAAAGACATGAAGACGGCCCTTGGCACAGAGCAGCCGATACGGATCACGTTTTTCTATCGTTAGTATTTTCGTGGCGCGGAATAGTGATGCGCAGCGTATTCAGAATTGCCAAAACGGCATTAGCGTAGGAATCTCCCTTTTTTTGTGAGATCCAATTCTGTCATGGACGCTACATTTACCAAACGCCTGTCACTTATTCTGGCAATAATCGTTTGCCATGCCGAAGCGCATGGCTCTGTGCCCAACGCAGACGAAATCGTCGAGCTGGAGACATTTGTGACAACGGGAGACGCCAGCGAGAGCATACTGCCCACGACCATGAAATCCCTGGCGGTATTCGGGCAAGATATGTCCATCATAGACACACCGCGGGCGATGTCCACAATCACGCAAGGGCAATTACAGGATAAGAACGTCTTGCGCGTAGAGGATTTGGATCGCTTTGTATCGGGAGCGTTTTCCGCCCCGATTTTTGGCAATATTGGGGTGCCCTTTATGCGGGGAGACCTTGGTGAGATTTACCAAAACGGGCAGCGCAAGGCCTACAACCGCAATAGCTTCCCCGTGAGCTTTAACGGTGTGGAAGCCGTGGACGCCGTGAAGGGCGCCGCGCCCGCAGTATTCGGCTATGGGAATGCCACGGGCGGCTATCTGAATCTGACCACAAAACGCCCCTATGAAGAAACGCAGCAAGGCATGGTGAAGTTCACCGCTGGTTCCTGGGATTACTACCGTTGGCAAGCCGATGTGGGTGGCCCGATAAATGAGAAGTGGGGCTACCGCATAAGTTATGAGGGGCTAGACGCAGGCAGCTTCTACCGATTGGCCGAGAATAAGTCCCAGAGCCTCTACGCCGCCGTTGCTTACAATGCGTCCGACAGCGTGGACTTCCTCCTCACGGCGGAGTATCTGGACGCGGATTTTACGGAGATTCCTGGCACCAATCGCCCCACGCAGGATTTGATTGACAAGGGGCTCTACATAACAGGCGAATCCATCAGCACGGGAGGCTCATTTTTTGGGAACACCTTTACCCCTACGGGAGTGGTGCCCATTGATGGGTCGCAAATTCTTTTGGCGCCAGGGGATGATGCCTATGCCAAAGTCTTCAATAGCCAGGCGATCACTACCATCAAGCTGGAGGAAGGCCAAGTGGTGAGCCGTACCTACTTTGAGTCAGTGGAGGCGGAGCGCGAGTCCTCATACTATTTTTATAGCTATCTGCCCGAGAGCTACACTTTTGAGCAAAGACTGGAATACGCGCGTGACTTCGATCTGTTTGGCCTTCGCCATCAGACGCTCTCAGGCGCCAGCTACCGCTATGAGTATAGAAAATCGTATGTGGATTTTCTGAATGAATACTTCAATGCCTTCGATCTCACGAAAGACCCCGATACCTTCAGGCTCCCCACAAACCAGCTCTTTGCCGTACTTCCTGTGCCCGGTACCGGTGGTTACGCCGTACCCGGGGGCGCCTATCCAAGGAATGACGGCACGAATCGCCTCACCACCTCCTTGAGCGCCACGCTTAATTCCACGCTGCACAACGGGGGCTTTTTCGTGCAGGACTTTATCCAGTTCAACAAGCACTGGGCACTGCTCGTGAGCGGGCGGCTGGACCTCCTGGACATTCACACTATTGACCCGCTTCCAAGGCCAGGCTTCACCGCAATAGAAGCTGAAAATGCTATGGGCATCTGGTCGGGAAATGTAAGCCTGACCTACAAGCCAAAGGCCAATGCCACGCTCTATCTCACCCTCAATGAGTCCGCCGCCGTGGAAAGCTCGTCTTCGAGTGGCGGTTTTGGAATGACGGGCAATCGCATACCCAATGAAGCGCTGGAAAATAGCAGCCAGTTGGCAGAGTGGGGCGGCAAGGTTTCCCTCTTGGATAATACCCTCTTTGCGGGAGTCGCCAATTACTACCAAAAACGCAACCGCACCAGCCCGCGCAGTGGATTGCCCGACGAGATTGAGATTTGGGGCATCGAGTGGGATATCCTCTACCAGCCTACGGCCAGCTTCAATGCGGGCCTTATCGGGACTTACGCGGAGGCTCATTACATAGACGGGCCAGTGGCCGGAACGCCCGCCACACGGGCCCCATTTTCTCCAGACTCTCCCAGCAATACCTTTCCTATTATACCCACGGCAGACTACCGATTGCCAGGTCTCCCGCACTGGGTGGTCAATGCCTTTGCCAGCTACACGCTCCCAGTGGGGCTAGGGGCAAGCGCCGCTCTCAAATGGCAATCGGAGATGAATCTCGATATTGACGGCTATGTGGTGATTCCCAATCAAGTCACCCTCGATCTGGCCCT
>CAZHQD010000120.1:0-2135 GCA_964533835.1 uncultured Puniceicoccaceae bacterium
TATCTCCACTGCCGCGATGATGCGGGATTGTTGCATTATGCTTGCCATGGCTTTTGGGGGTAGTTGGAGGGTTCTATTTATTAAATTAAAATTAGCTTTATATAAAGGTATTTTGAGTTAGCGTCTAGCAGTGCTCAAGTTGCCGCGAATGATGGCCTTGTTTTCATAAGACACATCAATCAGGGGAAAGCCTGCCTTTCCGCGCTCGAGAGCGTAGCTCACAATCTCGCGCAAGTGCTCCAGCTGCACATCGAAGTTTCTTGGAGCAAATATGATCTGGTCCGCAAACGCGCTCCCCACCACGATGATGGACTCCATCGCGTTTGGGTTCCCATCGAAATGGGCAAGAGAAACCGTCCTGTAGGTGCCGTAGAGGGAAGGTAGCCCCTCTCTTGTTTTGTTAAGTAACTCAGCTACCACGGGAAGACCCTGGACGCGCTGGAACTTTCCATCCGTAGCGCGCGTGAGCTTAACGCCCGTCAAAAACGGCAAACGCTCCAGCGTGCGCTTCGGGTAGAGCTCCCCATCGAATACTTCGCCATCTTCCGCCACAAGCAGATCGTAGGTGGTGCCCTTATCCGCGCCTGCAACTCTGACACGCAGCACAGGCTGCCGCTCTCGAAGCTTTACGGTGAGCACATCAGGCAGTTTCACGGAGAGCTTTGCCTCCATGATTTGACCCGACTTTTCCAAATCCTGTTTCAGCGAATGGAGATCAATATCCATGAGCCGCTTGGAATTGACCTGCGAGTAGGTTTTCAAAAACCAATCACGAGTAAGCACGCCGTCTGTCTCAAAATCTATCGTGCGAGGGGTAGTGGCCAACCTGCTGGTATCCACAGCCTCCGCCTTCTTGTGCACCAGCAGCCAGCCTGCCCAGACAGCGCCCCCAAGCAGACACAAGCCGAGCAAGGCGCCCCCTACCTGCATAAATGAGTTCATCTTCCTCTCTCGGGAGGACTTGCTGGATGGCGCGCGCGTGGCCACGCTCCTTGGGATATCTTGCCAAGTGCGTACGCTGCTCTGTGCGGTATCGTCGGATGGTGTGGGTGGCATGGTCTTCAGTTGGCTGGTAGGTTCTTCAGACGGATACGTGGCTACGGGTGTGCCGCTGGATAGCAGGCTCCACCATCGCCCTTAGCAAACTTGGAAAATCGTGACCGCAGGCAGCGGCGCTCTTTGGCAAAAGGCTGGTAGGCGTAAGGCCCGGGAGCGTGTTGATTTCCAGGAAGACTGCCTTGCCATCGGGCTGTAGGATAAAATCAATACGGGCGTAGTCACGGCACCCGCATGCCGCAAACGCCGTCTCCGCAAAGCTCCTTATTTGAGCCTCCTCCGCAGGGGCAATTTTCGCCGGGCACACATACTCCGTGCTGCCCTTGGTGTATTTATGCTGGTAATCATACACCCCTGCCTTGGGAATTATTTCCACAATTCCGAGCGCTCTGCCGCCGAGGATGCCAATCGTAAGCTCCCGACCCTGAATGCGCTTTTCTGCCAGCCACTCCCCACTACCTAGCGATGAAAGGGCCTTGGCAATCTCTTCTTTGGTGGAGCAAAGATGCAGCCCTACGCTGCTGCCCTGATCTACGGGCTTGATGACAATACTTGTGCCAAGGCGCTGAGCCACCTCGTCCGCACCTGGCTGATTAAGAGCGGCAATTACCATACCCTCTGCCACGCGCACGCCTTGCGCGGCCACTTTGCGCTTTGTGTCTGCCTTGTTCATGCACAAGCGGCTGGCCTCGGGCCCGCACCCCGCATAGCTGATGCCAGCGGATTCTAAGAGCGTTTGCAGCGTACCGTCTTCCCCAAATGTGCCATGCAGGACGGGAAACACGACTGCGCCCTCGCCCAACCCGTAGGGCAGACGCGCTTCATCCACCACCACATTGCGCACGCGCCCTGGGAACACCTGCTCCAACCCTTCTGCCGCAGCGCGGCCAGACACCAGCGAGACTTCCCGCTCGTGTGATACCCCGCCGCTCAGAACCGTTATTGTAAAATCGTTCATAGCATTTCCTCCCATTTTTTGCCCAGCAGCAAAGCCTCAGGCTCCAGGGCGATGCCCGTTTTTTCCAGCACCGCTGCTCGCACCTCCCGCACAAGTGTAAGCACGTCTGTAGCCGTAGCTG
>CAZHQD010000120.1:2235-3893 GCA_964533835.1 uncultured Puniceicoccaceae bacterium
CTCCACATATTCATCGGCCCAGTCTTCAATGTCGCCTGCGCCGACAAACAAGATCACACGAGGCAGCCCCCGCTCCTCCGCCAAAGCGGTGAAGAGGGCCTGCTCTGAATCTGCCAGGACGGGCTCACACCGCTTATCCACCAACTCAACGATGCCGGCGCTATTGGCACCCTCGATGGGCGCCTCGGATGCCGCATAGACTTCAAGTAGGGCCACGCGATCGGCGCTGCTCAGCACGCTCGCAAACCGCTCCTTGAACTGAAGCGTGCGCGTGTAGCGGTGTGGCTGGAATACTACCACCAATCGCCGCTCGGGATAGGCCTGACGGGCAAATGTCAAAAACGCCTCTATCTCCGCAGGGTGATGAGCGTAATCCTGAAAAACGGCGAGAGCGGGCTTGTTGAACAAAAGTGTCTGTCGCCTTCTGACACCTGGATAGTGGCGCAGGCTCTCCCCGCTCAGCTCGGCGCCTATGAGCTTGGCCGCAGCCAGAGCCATCGCTCCATTGGCCGCATTGAAGAGGCCTCCCGCATTTACGGTGGCTTGCAAAGCCTGCCCCTCGGCATAAGCGCCAGCCAGCTCAATCACTGTGCTGCACTCTCTCTGCTCCACAGGCCTGTAAGAAAAATCCCCGCCCTGCCCAACGGTGTAAATCCGCACACCCTCCCTAGCGCTTCCCTGCGCGATGCGCAAGAGATTGAGATCGCCCTCGGGCAAGAGAATGGCCTCGCTGGTGCGCGCGCAGAGCCGACCAAATGCGGCCTCTATAGCCTTGGGATTCTGGTAATAATCCGCGTGATCCCAATCAAGATTTACCAGCGCCGTTATGGCAGGAGAAAAGCCGTCTATTGTTCCATCGCTCTCATCCACTTCTGCCGCCAGACAGCCGATACCCGTGTAGCTCGCGGGCATCGATCCATCGGCAAATAATCCCCCAAGCACATAATCTGCCGCTGTGCCCGCCTGGCGCAGGGCGCTTATCAGCATGGCCGTAGTGGTTGTTTTTCCATGGCTGCCCGCGATAGCGACAAATCGCCTTTGGCGCGCTTCCTCAGCCAGCATTTCGCCGCGCCTCAGCACAGGGATGCCCGCGTCGATCGCTTGTTTTATAAGAGGATGCTCCAGCCGCGCGGCGCTCGTGCGCACCACTCTATCCACTCCTTGAGGCAGTTCGGCGCTCGCCAACAACTCCACACCTGCGCCAGCCAGGAGCTCGCGGACCTGGTGCCGCAGCTGATCGTCATACCCGAGCACGCGGTAGCCTCGCCCTCGCAAATAGAGGGCCAGTGGCGCCATGCCCATGCCGCCTGCGCCTACCATCAATAGCGTTTGCTGCGCTGTGCTCATGCTGTTTTGAAGGGGAAAGGGGGTGGGGTTTGACCGTGCCGCACGGATTGCGCTCCGTCTTGCTCCTTGGCGAGCGTTTCCAGATCGTGGGCTATCCATTCAGCCGCGTCTATCATGCTCATGGAGCGCATATTTTCACGTATGCGATCGAGCATCCAATCGTTGAAGATAAGGTCGCGCACTTCTTGTAAGAGAAATTGGATACGGGTTTGCTCAACAACCACGGCAGCTCCTTGCTGCTCCATGAAGCGCGCGTTTTCTATTTGGTGGTTATCCGCGGCAAATGGGTAGGGCATGAGAATGCAGGGAGC
>CAZHQD010000120.1:3993-8265 GCA_964533835.1 uncultured Puniceicoccaceae bacterium
TGGCTACCGCCCAGCACCACCAGCACCTTGCCGTGGGTATCTATGCCGAGCGCGGCACGAGCTTGCTCGCGATTCACTCGCTTGATCTCTTTTCGCAGCGGGTAGCCCGGGTGGTTGACGGAGCCTGGTGCGGCATTCCGTGTTGTCACGCCCGGCGGCAGGTAAAGCCTGGTCGCCAGAGCGGCGAGCGCCCGAATGGCTTTGCCTGGTTTCCTGTTTGCCTCATGTAGCACCACTGGCACGCGGGACATCGTGGCCACAAGCACCAGCCCTACCGCCGTAAAGCCACCAAAAGCTACCACGGCGTGCGGTCTGGTTTCCTTGAGGAGTTTCCAGCTATAATACATCGCGCCGAGGAGCCCCACGCAGAACTTTGCCAGCTTTACAGGATGGAGGCTAAAGGCTGCCCCAGGTGTCCGCACAAAATCGAAGTGCCCGTATTTGCGGCACAAACGGCTGTCCACTTCCTTTCTGCTCACAATGAGGCGCACCTTGTGGCCGCGCCCCGTTAGACGCTCCGCCAAGGCTATTCCGGGAGCCAGATGGCCCCCAGTGCCGCCACATGCTATGAGAAAGGTGTGCATCGTATTATGACATTAGAAATCGATTTCCGTTGCGCGTTTCATCGGGGTGCCGCCCCAGACGCGAAAACAGTTCATGATAATCCCCAGGCACAAAAACATCGCTATCAAGTTTGAGCCGCCGTAGCTGATAAACGGCAGAGACATCCCCTTTGTGGGAAGGAGGCCCGTGACCACACCGAAGTTGATCAGCGCCTGGAGCACAATCAGCAAGAGCGCGCCCACTGCCAACAGGAACTGAAAGAGATTCGATGCCCGCGCGAGATTCTTGATAACCGTGAAGGTGATGAGCGCAAACGCCACCACCACGAGAAGCGTAAAAACAAAGCCCAGCTCCTCCCCGATAATCGGGAAGATGAAGTCGGTGTGCGCCTCGGGCAAAAACGCCATCTGCTGCCGCCCGTTGCCCAGGCCCACGCCAGTGACGCCGCCCGTGCCAAAGGCCAGTATGCCCTGCCAGAGCTGATACGCGCCGTCTGCCTTATTTGCCTCGATATCAAGGAATGACAAAATGCGCTTCATGCGCACGGGGTCGAGGAACACCGCCACAGCGAAGAGGATGCTTCCAAAGATCGCCGTGGGGATGAGGTAGAGCATCCGCGCTCCCGCCAGGAATAGCATGCACGCACCCACCACCGCGCAAAGCAGCGCCGTGCCGTAGTCCGGCTGCAAGAGAATCAAGATAAAGACCGTCCCGAAAAGGCAGCAGGGCAGAAAGAAGCCACGCACAAATGTAGTCAGGTAGCGCTGATTGGCCGCCAGATAGTGAGCCAGCACAAACACCATGATGATCTTCACAAGGTCAGACACCTGCATATTCATGAGCCCGAGATCGATCCAGCGGCGCGCGCCGTTCACTTTCTTGCCGATTCCCGGCACAAGCACTGCCAAAAGCAGCACGAGCCCTGCGAGAGCAATCCAGGGGGCAAATTTCCGCAGCGCCTCCAGATTCAGCCGCCAGGTAATCAGCATCCCGATCACTGCCAGCGGCAGCCAGATGAGCTGCTTCTTCATATACATGGAGGCGCCGCTCAGCTCCCCGCGCCCCGCACTGTAGAGCACCAGCAAACCCAATAGGCACAGCCCCAGCGCTGGCAGGAGCAGCATCAGGTAAGGCCCGATCTTGTCGAATCGGGTTTGTGCGGGTGCGTATTGTGCCGTGCTGGTCATACTGCTTCCTCAAGAAATGTTTTAGGGGGCGTCCTCAACTGGGGTTTCGTCCACTGGCACCACAGGAACTTCATCCAGCGGCTCGGCCAGCATTAGTTTTTCCAATTCGGAAAGGCTGGGATCGCTCTGGGTAGGAGCTGCGCTGGGAGCGGGGACAGGCGTGCTCGCCGCGGGAGTGGCCGCAGGCGCGGGCCTTGGGGCAGGGGCGCTTGCCGTGGCTGCAGCACCAGGTATCGTTAGCTTCTGCCCGACTCTCAGCTTGCGCGGATCGGTGATATTGTTCGCTTTCATGAGCGTATCCACAGACACCTTATAGCTGCCTGCGATCTTGCCCAGAGTATCGCCCGACTTCACTTCGTAGGTCACACCGCTGCTGGCCACGGGGGCTGCCGCAGGCTTGCTGCCGCTGCTCACGGTGGCCGTGCCCGTTGCGGAGGCGCCAGGAATCACCAGTTTTTGCCCGACCCGTATCGAGTCGGAGGTGAGCCCGTTTGCC
This sequence comes from uncultured Puniceicoccaceae bacterium, assembly GCA_964533835.1. GTDB lineage: Bacteria > Verrucomicrobiota > Verrucomicrobiia > Opitutales > Oceanipulchritudinaceae > CAZHQD01. The sequence continues at coordinate 6,241 of CAZHQD010000120.1, forward strand.
GCTTTTAGGGCAGCGACGGTGATGTTAAACTTTCTTGCGATTTTCGAGAGAGCGTCTCCAGACACCACGGTATACTCTGCGCTTTCGCTAGGCAGGGGAGCGGCATTGGCGAGCACCGCACCGGCCATTGCCGTGCTGGTCTCGCGATTCACTTGCCTGTCGCTCACGGGAATCACCAGCTCCTGGCCGATTTGCAGCACGGAGCTTCTCGTCAAGTCATTGGCCTCCAGCAGAGCGTCCAGTGTCACGCCCTTATTTGAGGCTATCTTGCTGAGGGTGTCGCCCTTTACGACTTTGTAGGTTTCCCCGGCGGCCACGGGGGCAGCCACAGGGTCCACGGGAGCGGAAAAAGGCTCCGTGGCGTTGTAGGCATCATAGCCGCTGTAGCTTGCTCCGCTACCCGTAGGTCGGGTTGGGGCATTGCGCACAGGCTCCGAGTAGCCAGAGTTGTAGCTAGGGTCCAGCGTGGAAATTTCCTCCCCTGCGGTGTCTGCCACGGGGATTTCCGCGTTCTCTTTTTTGGAGCTTTGGCAGCCAGGCTGCATAAGCAATGCTCCGATCACCACTACGTGAGCGGCTACTACGATTCCGAATACTTTGGCGTATTTCATAAGCTCTCCTTCAAAATTAAGGGTTCTGGTCTGTGCGTATGCTCTTGCTCTAGCTGCCGCGCGCTTCGCTCAAATACGGCTCCGCGTTCTGCGTAGCCCACAAAGGCGTCCTGGCTGGAAAATCCGGGGCTTAGCACAATGTTATCCCCTTCTTTGGCCTCCGCAAAAGCGGCGCGCACGGCAGTATCCAGCTCCTCAAAAGCATGGGCAGGCGTCTCTTCCATGGCGAGAAGTTCCCCGAGTTTTTTTCTCGTTTCGCCAATGGTATAAGCGCGCTTAATGTAAGGCGCTACCGCATGCGCAAAATGCTCGATGCCGCCTCCCCTATCCTGCCCGCCCCCTATCCAGAGCACGGGGTGCCTAAATGTCCTCAGCGCGGCCAGAGTTGCGGCAAAATTCGTGGCCTTCGAGTCATTCCAGAAGCTGACGCCATTTATCTCCACCACCTTTTGCAGGCGGTTCTTTCTTGGAGCAAATTTTGCGGCTACTTCCAGCGCCTCTTCAGCGCTCACTCCGTATTCCTTGAGCAGGGAAATCGCCAGCGCCAGATTCTTTTTCTGCCCCGGGTGCGCGAAGGCCGAGCTAGTGGGGAATTCCTGGATCACCTCACGCGGCTCTTGCAGAGTGACACCTGTAGGCAGCGCAAGGCCGTAGGCCTCCATGTATTCACGCACACCGTCTCCCGCAAATACTTTGCCGCCTTGTACCCGCTTTACCAAATTCCACTTCGCCGTGTAGTAGGCCCAGAGTGTGCCATGCTGGTCCAGATGCGTCTCGCTAAAATTAGTCCACACAAGATTATCCACCCGCAGGTGGCTGAGCGACTCCGCCTGAAATGAGCTGACTTCGAGCACCGCGATTGTCTCCTGCGTATTCTCTTCACCAAGGCAGGCCACCAATGGCGTCCCGATATTTCCCGAGCAAATCACGCGCCGCCCCTTTCTTCGAAGGACCTCAGCGATATACTCGCAGGTAGTCGTCTTGCCGTTTGTGCCCGTGACCGCGATTACTTTTCCCTGCCAGAGGAGGCTCGCAAAATCCGTCTCCGCGAGGCACAGGCAGTCCGCCTTCCTCGCCACTTCCAGCCATGCGTGCTCCTTTCGGAATCCCGGGCTGCATACCACTGTGCGGCATCGCATCGCGTCTGCCTCGGTAAATTCCTTCCTTACGCCCGCGCCTCCTTTTTGGTCATAGATTTCAGTGGCCCAGCCCACACTCTTCAAATACGCCACTACCGCCTGCCCCGTCACCCCATAGCCGAAGACCGCGACCGCGCTTGCGGTGCGTTCTCTCAGCAGGGGTGACATTTTGGGGTCCATAGCTAGCGCAGTTTCAGTGTTGCAAGTCCGGCCAGAGCAAACGCCAGTGATAGTATCCAGAAGCGGATAACCACTTTCGTTTCCTTCCAGCCTCC
>CAZHQD010000121.1:0-8231 GCA_964533835.1 uncultured Puniceicoccaceae bacterium
TTAGGATATGATTCGCTCGTTTTGGAAACGAGTTCTGCCACTCTCGCCATGCCGATTGAGGTCGGCCCGCGTGTGCTCCATGCGGGGCTCAAAGCTGGCCCCAATCTCTTTGCCACGCTGCCCGAGCAACTAGGCAAAAAGGGCGAGTCCGAGTGGATGATTCGTGGCGGCCACCGCCTCTGGCACTCGCCTGAGCACCCACAGCGCACCTATGCGCCGGACAACTCCCCCGTTAAGGCAACCAAGCTGCCGAGCGGCAACGGCGTTTTACTGGAGCAAGAAACGGAAGCTCTCACAGGCTTGGCGAAATCTATGCAGGTGGAAGCGCTTGGCGACGGCTCATTTAAGCTCACCCACAAGATAACAAACAAGGGCCTCTGGTCTCTCGAATGTGCGGCATGGGCGCTCAGTGTGCTTACCCACGGTGGCTATGCCGTGGTGCCTTTTTTGCCCAAGGGCCAGCACCCTAGAGACTTGCTGCCCAATGCTGCCATCGTCCCCTGGACTTACACAGACCTCACCCTCCCCGTCTGGAACCTCCGCAAGAACTGCCTGGGCATAGACGTTACCAAAGCAAAAGTCCCCCAAAAGCTGGGCATTACCAATTACCCGGGATGGTCTGCCTACTGGCAAGCTGCAGGCACCTTTGCTGTTTATTCCCCCGTATGCAGTGGCTCCCGCTACCCGGATTTGGGCTGCGCCTTCGAAACCTTCTGCAATGACTGGATGATAGAGCTTGAAACCCTAAGCCCCCTCACCCAGCTAGATCCAGGTCAGACTATCACCCATGTGGAGTATTGGGGTATCTTTGCCGATTTACCGAAACCAGACACTGAGAGCGCCTATGAAGGGGCCTTCTTGCCCGCCATTCAGAAATGGCTAGCCTCGCTCAAATAACTGTTGCCCAGCGCTGAAGCTACCGCTGCCTGTCGCGCTTAGGGCATCCCCTCACCTTGCTATGATACCCACTGTATTCATGGGCTCCGATCCCATTGCCCTCCCCCTGCTGGACTGCCTGCATGGGGAGATGGGGCAGCAGTTCGCGCTGCGGGGGGTATTTACCCAGCCGGATCGCCCGCATGGCCGCGGTATGAAGCTTCAAGCCAATGCCATAAAGCAATGGGCACAGAGCAATAGGGTATCCGTGTTGCAGCCCGAGAGTATCGGGACAGGGGAATTGGACTGGTTGCGAGAACAAGGCGTGGAGCTAATTCTGGTAATGGCCTACGGGCACTTGCTGAAACGGGATTTGCTCGCCCTGCCTAAATACCCTGTTCTCAACTTCCACGCTTCCTTACTTCCCCGTTTTCGCGGTGCATCCCCTATAAACGCCGCCATAGCTGCCGGGGAATCCGAAACGGGAGTCAGCCTCATGCAGATTGTCCCTGCTTTGGACGCAGGCCCTGTCTTTGCGGTCGAAAAAGTTCCACTTTCATCTTCTGAGACACCTGCCACCCTGGCTCAGAAACTCGCTATGGCCTGCGTGCCACTCCTGCGCACCCATCTGCCAGCCGTAGTTGGTGGGACCCTGCAAGCAGTCCCGCAGGATAAAGCTAGCGCAACCTACTGCCGTATTCTCGACAAGCAGGATGCCTTGCTAGACTTTCAGGAGCCCGCCGTCGCGCTTGAGCGCCGTATTCGTGCCCTTTCCCCTTGGCCAGGCACCGCAGTCGATTGGCAATCTACACCCGACGCGGAGCCAATTCGGCTAAAAATCGGTCATGCGAGCGCACTACCCTACTCCCCTATCAATGCAGTCCAACCAGGTACCCTATTGCCAAAATCAGCCTTTCCAGCACAAGAAGGTCTTCCCGTTGCCACAGGCGAGGGAGTTTTGTTCTTTCACAGTCTACAGCGTCCGGGAGGGAAAATGCTGGGGGTAGACGAGTTTTTGCGAGGGTTTCCCCTTGCATGCGGCACAGTGTTTAGAAGTGAGCCTATGCGCCCACTCTACTCAGCAGACCGCAAGGCGATGAGCCGAACCGCTCAAATACCCGCCAAGTAGGCTTATCCAGCCGCTTCGATGGCGCTTTCTGCCCGTGCGTTAATCTTTTGTAGCGCGTTAAAAAGCACGTTGCGCTCGTTGGCGCTGAGTCCATCAATAACCTCGTCGTAGGTCTTTTCCTGTTTTTTCCAGACTTCGCTAATGACTTTTTTGCCCGATGCCGTGAGGTGTACTTCAACCACTCGGCGGTCATTTGCGCCAGGCTTGCGCTTTACCCAACCACGCTTTTCCAGCCTATCTACGGCAGCAGTGATTGAACCGCTGGTGAGCATTACGATTTTGCCAATGGTATTTACGGGCTGCGGCCCCGAATTGAGCAGTATCTCCAGCATCGCAAACTCCGCCAGACTGCCTAGTTGCAAACTTGCGGTACCCCTGTTTCCTAGCTCGGAAAGCGCCTTGTGCGTCTTCCCCAGAGACTGGAAAATACGATACCCGTTGACCTCTTCGTTTTTCATGAGAGAGCACCTTGCGGCATTTCTATCTTGATGTCAAGAATGATATGCTCAAGAAACTTTATACTCAGCATCCTTTCCGCAACTCACTCATTATAAACATTTTACAAACAATAATACTAAGCAAACAAGCAGTTCATACTACCCTATTTCCTTATTGCCATCAAGCCCTTTCCCCGTCTACCATTGAGAGATAATTGCCTTGTGGTGTAACGGTAGCACAGCAGATTCTGACTCTGCTTGTCATGGTTCAAATCCATGCAAGGCAGCCAAGGCAAAAGGGGAGTATCTGTGCAACGTTGACAACTTTAGCACTAGGGAGTTACTGTTTATAAGTGCTCAGAATCGTGGCCATTAGCTTTTTGACGCTTGCCGTTCTGCTTACAGGACTAGCCAAGACGGCTGTGCTATGTGTGCATGAGGATGGATTTTCACATGTAAAGTGGAGCGCTGAGCTGACAAACGATGGTTCCTGCCACGATGACCACTGTGCCCAAAATCAACCCGTAAATGGACCCATTTGCTTGGAGCAGAGCGGTTGCACCGATGAAGTCCTAGATGTAGAGGAGCTTCCTCTCATTGCTCAGGGTGGTGTTCGCGACCTATCCGGTGTGCCCCATGTTTTAGTCTATATTGCTTGGGAATATCCCATCGTGTGGCACTCTCAAGTAGCTACCCTTGCGGGATTTTCCGCGCGTGCTCCACCCACACATTTGGGATGGTTAAAAGAGTCACTCTCCTGCACAGTCCTAAGGATTTGAGCCAATCTGAATAATTGTGTCCCGCTTATGGCGGGGCTTACGGCTGCCATTGGGCAGTCCACATGAACAATTTTTCAGATAATCCATGCTCAAATATTTCTGTTTTTTTAGTATTTTTTGCACACATGCGCTACTTGTATCCGCGACAGGCAATCCTCTGGCATTAACCAGGGAAGGTGCGCTTGAGCTGGCTGTCGGTCGCAATAACGAGCTTGTCTCGCTGCGCTATGAAGTGGACCGCGCGCGGGCAAATTCCAGAGATGCGGGGCTCATGCCAAGTCCTGAAATTGGCGTTTCTGGGGCATCAGGTCATGTATTTGCCGGTCAAAGTGATTACAGATGGAGCGCCTCGCTCTCACAAAAATTTCCCATCACGGGACGCCTCAGAATGATGCGGTCATTGGCCGTAAAAGAGATAGATCTCGCCCTGACGGAAATCCGCCAAGCAGAGCTTGAGGTTAAGAACAAAGTGTCTTCCCTCTTTGATCAGTTGCAATCCTGTGCGAGAGAGAAGGCACTTATTGAAGAACAAATAAGGCTAAACGAGCTGCAACTCGCTCACTTGCAAAAGCAAGTCGAACGGGCAGAAGCTTCAGCTCTCGATGCAGGGCACACGCAGCTGGTTGGAGCAACCTTGCGACAGCAGCTCCATACAATTATGCGGAGACAGCATGCCTTGGAAAACAAGCTGCGCCGCCTCTGCGTGCTGGATGATACCACTCGCATCGCTCTCATTTTGCCGGCGAAAGATTTCCCCTTGAGCTTACCAGAAGTTGATGGAGCAGCACTACTAGAGCATCCATTAGTTTTGCTCAAGAGACAGTTGGCAGCCATTGCAGGCGAGCAAAGGGATCTCGCATTGGCAAGCAGATGGGAAGATGTCACTGTCGCGCTGTTTTATGAGGAAGACTACTCTATGGATGAGCCTGTGGGGCATGACCGTAGTCGTATGATGGGATTGAGTTTCTCAATGCCGCTTCCGATAAGAAAAAGAAATCTAGGCGAAATTGAGAGCGCACGTATACGCGAGCGTCAAATGGCTTTTGAGGTGGAAGCCACACTGCGCGAGCTAGCCCAAAAGGCAGCAGGCCTGAGTCAAAGTTATGAAAGCATAAATGCACAGGTAGCTTCCTACCAAAATGAAGTCCTGCAGCTGGCTGAACAAAGACTTGCCACGATAGAAAGCTCCTATGCAGCGGGGCAAACAGCTATGAGAGAGGTGTTTAGCGCTCAGGAAAACTTGCTCCAACTAAAACTGGGGCTCTGTGAAATACTAACTGAACAAGCAGCCATTTTAACAGAATGGCGCTACACAACTGCGCAATTTTAACTATGAAATCACTCGTATTGATATTCACGATCTATTTTGGATCGCTTAGCCTTATGGTCGCAAATCGGGCCGAAACCACGATTATACTCGATGAAAAAGGCGTGCGGAACCTGCGTATTGCCACTGTAGAAGCAGACTATACAGATTTTGAAGAAACCGTCTTTGCCATAGGACGAATTGCCGAGATACCCGCAAATAGAGCGGTGCTATCCACTCGTGTGGCAGGCCGCGTGCTAGAGCTGAAGGCACATGAAGGAGACTGGGTTGAAAAGGGGCAAAGCATAGCGGTCATAGAAAGTCTTCAAGCGGGCGATCCACCACCAAAGGTAACGCTACATGCCCCGATGTCCGGACTTATAGTGGCTTCACACATCAGACTGGGGCAACCAGTAGCCCCCGCTGAGGAGCTAATGCACATAGCAGACCGTTCGACGGTGTGGGCTGTAGCTCAAATACCAGAGCAGGAAGCAGCCAAAGTAAAAGAAGGAACGCTTTCCTATATACGCATACCAGCTCTGGGAGAGGCGATAATTCAAAGCAAAGTCTTACGCTTTGGAGTTAAAGCTGACCCACAGGTGAGCACTGTAGAAACAATCTTTGAAATACCCAATGCATCAGGCCGACTGAAGCCTGGAATGAGGGCAGATTTCTCCATTGTACTGGAAAAACGATCCCATGTACTGGCTGTGCCAAGAGAAGCCATACAGGGAGATCCAGCGCAAAGGATCGTCTTTGTAAAGGACTTTGAATTGCCTCATGCATTTGTTCGTGCCCCCGTAGTTTTGGGAAAAACAAATGAGCAGTTTGTAGAGATAGTGGAGGGAATATTTCCTGGAGATGAAGTAGTAACACGAGGCTCTTATGGTCTAAGCTTCGCTGGTGGCGGCGCAGGTATTTCACTAAAGGAAGCATTAGACGCAGCGCACGGGCATGTACATAATGAAGACGGCTCAGAGATAACGGGCGATAAGAATCACACGCCCAAACACGAAGATCACAGTCACGATGAAAGCGAAGAGGGGCACCATCATCCCGAATACATAGTTTATCTAGGAAGTTACTCTGTAATTGTGACACTGATTCTGCTGGTGATAATTCAGCAGAAATGGAACAAAAAGCGCAAATTATTGCGGCAAAGGGAGGCTGTTCCACATGCTTAATGCTCTCATCCGCTTTTCGCTAAGACAGCGACTATTCGTACTGGGCGTAGCTGTTTTGGTCTTGGTCCTTAGCTTTCATACGGCACGGCAGTTACCAATTGATGTGCTTCCAGATATAACTAAGCCGACGGTAACCATACTCACTGAGGCGCCAGGTTATTCTCCCGAAGAAGTTGAGACGCTGGTGACTATCCCGCTCGAGAGCGCATTGATGGGCGCAACAGGTGTCACACGCGTACGGTCAATTAACGACATCGCACTGTCACTCATAATGATCGAGTTTGATTGGAATACAGACATATACAAAGCAAGGCAGTTTGTGCAGGAACGGCTGGGAGTGGCTGCTGAGCAAATACCAGCGGGTATCACACCTTATATGACGCCAGTGGCGTCGCTGATGGGAAATATATTACTTATTGGAATAGTGGATACCACGGAAAACTTGTCCCCGATGGAACTAAGGACACTAGCAGACTGGACCGTAGCGCGAAGAATTCAATCGCTATCTGGTGTAGCAGAAGCTCTCTGCATGGGTGGCGGAGTGGCCCAAATACAAATACAGCCAGACCCCAATAGGATGCTGGCCTATGGCATAGATTATCAAGAACTCAGAGAGGCTGCTCAAAATGCTGTAAGCAACACAACGGGCGGCTTTCTTACGGAGCAGGCGAAAGAAATTATGGTGCGTAATTTAGCAATGACAACGGACCTCGATGCTATCGCTGATACAGTTGTTAGGCATCAGGATGATCGCCCCATTAGAATTAGCGATATAGCCGAAGTGAACTGGGATCGGGAACCGATGCGCGGAGATGCAGGAATGGGCAGCCAGTTATTAACAGAATCAAGTTCTCAAGCAAAGGCATACCGTGGCGTAATCCTCAGCATAACAAAATCACCAGATTTTGATACGCTAGCACTAACCAAATCAATTGAGCAAACACTTGCAGACATACAAGTGAGTTTACCAAAGGGCGTTAAATTTCTAACGCTTTACAGACAGAGTGACTTCATTGAGTTATCCATTAATAACCTAGAAGAAGCATTGAGAGATGGCGCCATAATAGTAGCCGCAATTCTTTTCCTAGCGCTTCTTAATTTCAGAATAACTTTAATTACACTAACGGCCATCCCGCTTTCTCTTGGAGTAACGATACTCGCTTTTGACTGGATGGGATTATCTGTAAACTCCATGACTTTGGGTGGTCTGGCCGTAGCGATAGGGATGGTAGTGGACGATGCGATTGTAGATGTGGAGAATGTCTATCGGCGATTACGAGAAAATGCAGCAAAAGCTACGCCTCTACCCAAGCTGGAAGTGATTGCGAAAGCGTCGGCTGAAGTACGGTCTTCAATCCTGTATGCCACTGTTCTAATTATACTCGTATTTGTGCCACTCATGGCCTTGAGCGGACTAGAAGGCCGACTCTTTAAGCCAATTGCCATTGCAACAATCGTTTCCATGGCGGCATCATTTCTTGTCTCACTGACCGTTATTCCTGCATTAAGCTCGTTTTTGCTAAATCCGCGGGCAGCAGGAATAGACTGTGAACCTGCGCCCATAAAGTGGCTTAAGACATTGTACAGGAAAACTGGCCTAAAACTGGCCATCCATCAACCACTGCTAGTCCTGGCAGCAACAGCCCTCTTAATAGCGTTTTCCTCTGTTGCCATCTTTAGGATGAGTGGAAACTTTCTGCCACCATTTCGTGAGCCAACGGCACTCGTGGCTATGACGCTCAATCCGGGCACCTCTCTACAGCAAACAACAGAAGTGGCAGATGTAGCTGTGGAACTACTTCTGGCCATACCAGAAATCAAAACAGTGGGTTATCGAGCGGGCCGAGCAGAAAGAGGTGACCATGTAGTACCGGTGTCCACAGTGGAATTTGAAATAGAGTTTGTGGAAAATATGGAACGTCAGCGCTCCGAAGTGCTGAACGATATACGGAGCACTATGCAAACAATCCCGGGCACATTCAGCGCGCTTAGCACACCACTGGCAGACAGAATCGGGCATATGCTGAGCGGGGTTTCCGCGAAAATCGCAGTGAAAGTGTATGGACCCGATTTGGGCGAGTTAAGAAAAATTGGAACAGAAATCACCGAAATAGCCAGAAACATACCCGGTCTTGAAGAAGCCAGGATGGAACAACAAGCGCCGATTCCACAATTACGAATTGAGGTGGATAGGCATCGGGCCATGGCTTATGGGGTGACGCCTGGCGCGCTAAATAAGCAGTTATCGGCCTTAATAGGAGGAGAAGTAGTTGCTGAAGTGTATGAAGGGGAAAGGGCATACGATCTGGTATTACGTTTGCCACAGGCGTGGCGTGAATCTCCCGAGCGCCTTGCATCTATGACCATTACCACCAAGAGCGGCCCATCCATACCTCTCAACTATGTAGCAGACTTGCGGCACGCCACAGGGCCAAACACAATCATGCGGGAGAATACGCTGAGGCGATTGGCAGTGTCTATAAATCCATCAGGCAGCGAGCTGAATGCTTTAGTTGAAAC
>CAZHQD010000122.1:0-6963 GCA_964533835.1 uncultured Puniceicoccaceae bacterium
TAGTATTGCTCGACGTGGATAATCTGGTCGTTGTCGATGTCCCAAAGCACGTTTAGGGTGTTGCGGATCATGGCGCCGTAGCTGTTTTTTGCGCCGTAGTGCATGGTGATTTTGAGCGTGCCATCACCAAGGTCCCAGTAAAGCGTCTCGTAATGCTTAGTCCGCCATGTTGTTGACCACGCGGGCTAGGATATAGGCTGCCGCGGCGGCGGTGAGCACGCGATGCACCAGCGCGGTAAATTGCTGGTAGTGCCCTTCTTCCTTGGGCGCTATCCACTGCCGCCATTCGGCCTTGTGCAAGATTACGGCGTGCGCGATTTGCAGGGCAGCGAGAATCGTCAGGAAGGCTTTCATGGGGGTGTTGCGTTTTTTGGGGTGATGGCCTAGAACCAGTGCTTTTTGTTCTGCACGTAAATCTGCTCAAACTCAGCGTCGCTCTTCGAGATGTAGATGATAAACTCAATGAAGGCGATGATGCTAATGACAAGGGAGGGGACAAAGAAAAGCAGCCATCCGAATATCCAGACGAGGAGCATCGTCCAGGCGGCGGAGGTGTAGCCGAGGTAAAACTTGTGCCCTCCAAAGGCGCCGAGGAAAAAGGCCAGAAGCGCGGCAGTTATCTTGTTCTTCTCGCCGCTGGTGGCGCCCGCTGCGCCCACCTGCAAATAGACTTCGGCGGCCTGACTGCCCTCCTGGGGCACAAAGTCCACCCGCTGCCCGCGCTGTGGCACGCCCGCCGCCTTCCACTGCTCGCCGCCAAAGGTGTAGCGCTCGCCATTCTCCGCCGTGATCACGCCCTTATTCCCCTGCACGGTGTAATCCAGTATGGTGCCTTTCATTGTGTTGCGTCTTAGGTTAGGGTGAGCCTTCACTATCAATCCCTAGCTTCTCCTTTGGCAAGCGTTATTTTTAAAAATTATCAAGTCTTCTTTATCTCAGTATTGGAATCGGCTGCATCTAACTCTCTCCATTTAGTAAAGGGAAATTTTTCATGCAGTTCTACCCATAACCAATTAATCCTAGAGGGGTCATGATTCACGGCGCGTCGAATGAATGATTCAAGGTAAGCTAAGCAATCTTCTTCAGTTGGGGATTCTCGACCCAAAAGAGCCATATATTCATGCGCTCTTTCTGCGCTACTTACCTTGTTTGTAACCTCCGATTTGTAATCCAGTAGTTTAGACAAGTCTAAACCTAGCGTCTTAGACAAAATTTGGTGATACTTAGGATGTGGCGGTTTGTTTGAACGCTCCCAGTTATAAACAGTAGCTCTGGATATGCCCATTTTATCAGCAAATTCCTCTGGCCTTACGAAACCAGAAGCCAGGCGCAGCGATTTTAGATGCTCTCCAAAATTTTTAGATTTTCTTAGATTTTTAGCTTGCATAACTTAGACAGTTTTAGATTCTCTAAGAATATAAACGAGATTACGCATGGTAAGCAACAGCAATTAGACAACAGCAATTAAGCCACAAAAAAAGATGACAAAACCGACACCAGAAGAAGCCAAGCAAATCCTAAAGGCCCGTGGCTGGAGCTATCGCAGGGCCGCCCCTGCGCTCGGCGTCCACTACATGCACCTGTATGCCGTGCTTTCGGGCCAGCGCGAATCCCGCTCCCTTCTCAACCGGATCGCCTCCCTACCGAAGACTACGCCGCCCTACAAAACTAAGGCCGCAAAAGCGGCGTAAGCTTTCCAGTAATGCCTAATGTTAGGCGTTTCTCCAATTCACCAAATATCAACCACTTCCAGAATTTCACCTAATTTCATGAGTCAAGAAATCACTACAATCGAGAGCCTGAAAGCGAATCATATAGGCCTAATCAACGACATCAACCGCGCATACAAAGACTGCGAGACATTTGAAAAGGAGTTTGTGCTCGTCGGTGCTCTATACCCCCTTGCAGTGTTGAGAACTGGGGCACTGTTACACGAATTCAAGGCGCAATATGCCTTAGAGTGCCCACGCAAGCCATTTTCTCAAGCGGCTGAGCTCCTGTTTCCGCATATATGCAAGGCTACGCGCGAGAATTATATGAAAGCCTTCACGAACCTATGTGTTCGTGGCGTCGCCCTAGAGGAAGGCACTGCCTCACATGCGACACCCTCTTCTGATGATGAGAAAACGGATGAGCAGGATGACACGATTGAAGCCGAAGTGATCGATGCCCCGACAAATCAAATAACACTCAAACAAGACGCCGCACTAAGACAAGAAGCGCGAACATTACCCTTGTCTGAGCTGTTTCGAGGCACCCGATTTGACGCCTACATTGGGGATAAGTCTGCATGCAAAAGCTTATTCTCCCGCGTGAAATACGTGATGGGCGACCGCTCGATCACGAAGCTCTACCGCGAGAGCGGCGCTGTGCCCGACCTCAAGCGCAAGCAGGGGAAGGCCCGCGGCCAATACGCCAAAACGATAGCCCGCCGCACCACCACGCACCTCGGCAAAGTGCAGCAAATCACGGCCATGATCAGCGCACTCGATAAAGACGGCGCGAGCAACGAGGTCTGGCGACTCCTGCGCGACGAGATCGCGCCCATTTTCGAGAAGCATGGGCTTCCACTAACCACAACCACAAACGACAACACTAAATGAGCACACCCACACTAAAAGCCGCCGTAGCGGCCAATATCATCAATGAATATCAGGAAAGAAAAAACAAAAACATCCTGCTATCCTCATTACGAAAAATAGTCAGAGAGACGGATACGCAATCTTATCAAACGAGTGGTCCTTCGCGAGGCAATATTTGGGAAAAAGTCAATGCACTACAGGAACACTTGCGCCTCAATGACGCGCAATTTGCTCAGAAATGCGGGTTCTCAGTTCGCGCATTAACTTCTTGGTCTAATTATGACCGCCAACCAGGCAAATCTACATTACAAAAAATTGCGAATGCGTGTGATATACCCGTTGCCGATCTCGAGGACTACACTAAGCCATTTCCATGGGAGACGGCTGTGAATAGCTACCCGTTAAGAAAGGGTATCATAGACAATAGCCCCCTCGATGATGAAGCCGCGATGCGGAAAATAAACGCTCTTGTTGCGGAAACAAACGATTTCAATGACGAGCCCCCGCTGAGCGAAGGCGAAATACTAAGTCTGGTGTACATATTGCGCTGTGCCGAGGTTTTTGAGGCGTACGACTATAGCATCAAGCCCCGCACAACGGCTAACTAACTATGGAACTCACCCCTGCACAGATGGCGCAAGGCACGCTGGCGGCAAGCCAGCTAGAGGCTTGGCTCGCTACGGGATCGGCGCCCGCAGGCGTGAGCAAGGCCACGCTCTACCGCTGGCGGGGGCAAGCGCTCGGAAGGCCAAGGCATGAGTGGCCTACCAGACTTGCGCCGCGCTACACTGGGCGCACAGCCGAGGCGGAAATCCCTGGCCCTGCGTGGGAATACTTTTGCGGGCTGTATTTGCAGCTCCTCGCGCCCGCTGCCACCGAGTGCTATCGCCGCACGCAGGATGCCGCGCGCCGCCAGGGCTGGGGCGAAGTGCCAAGCAAGGACACCTTTATGAGGCGGCTCAAAGAGCGCTACAGCGAGCCTGAGATCATCCTCGCGAGGGAAGGGCAGGAGGCGCTCTTCCGGCTCTATCCTGCGCAGCAACGCTCGGTGCTCGGCCTCCAGCCGCTCCAGTGGATCAATGCGGATGGCTTACAGCTCGATCTCTTTTGCCGTTACGAGGATGGCACGATTGGCCGCCCGCACCTCTGGACGTGGCAGGATGTGTATAGCCGCCTGCCTCTGGCATGGGTGATGGACCAGACCGAAAACACCTGCCAGATACGGCGGGCCTTTGGGCAAATGCTGGAAAAGTATGGGCTCTACTGCGGGCCGGATGGTCCGCACGCCGTGATCGACAATACCCGCGCCGCCGCAAACAAGACCATGACAGGCGGCACGCCGCACCGCCATCGCTTCGCTTTCGCGCAGGGGGAGGCCAAGGGCATCCTCACGCAGTTCGGCTATACGCTGCACTGGACATCAGTGGACGCTTGGGGTGGGCGCGGCCAAGCCAAGCCGATCGAGCGCCTCCACCGCGAGATGCAGGAAAAGATTTGCAAATCCCCCGAATGCTGGGGCGCCTACACGGGCAACAATACCACGGCCAAGCCCGAAGACTATGCCGCAAGAGCCGTGCCCGAGGCCACGCTCCGCGCCGTGATCGAGCGGGAGATGGAGCGCATCGCCGATCAGCAAGGGCGCCGCACCGAGGTGGCCAACGGCGGCAGCCTGCGCGATGCCTTTCAGGAAGCCTATGCCGTGGCCCAAGCCGCGGGGCATATCCGCCAGGTGGCCGAGCATGAGCGCAGGCTCTTCCTCTTGGCGCAGGCTACCCGCCGCGCCTCCGCGCAGGATGGCTGCCTGACAATGCTCGGCAACCGCTACTGGGCAGAGGAGCTCACGGCATGGCGAGGCAAGGACGTAGTGCTCCGCTATGATCCCGATAATTTGCAGCAAGACTCATGGGCCTACACGCTCGAAGGCGAGCTGATTGGGCCCGTGCGCTACATTGCCAGCCAGGGCTTTGGCGATGTCTCTGCCGCCCGCGAGCATGAGCGCGCGCGCCGCCAATATATGCAGAGCACCAAGGCCGCGCTCAAAGCCAAGCTCAAGCTAGACCGCACTGATCTGGCCGATCTCACCGATCTACCCATCACCCGTGAGCAGATCGAAGACGAAGACGTGGCCGCCGCGCTTCCTGAAACCCGCGAGGCAGCCGAGGCGCGCAAGGTGGATGTGTGGGGCTTGGCGGGGAAGGCGGTGGACCGCATCGAGGGCCGAAGGGCGGCGGGATAACTTTTCTTAGGTTAGGGAACCCATTCAACAACAACGACAACAACACTATGAGCAAAACAACAGACAACACCGAAGCGCCCCCGAGCGCTGCCAATGGCGAGCTGCTCTCACGCGTAAAGGCCACGCTGGCCACAGGCATCACGCAAGCCGAGCTGGCCCGCCGCTGTGGCATCAGCCAAGCCGCGCTCTCCACCTGGCTCCGCAATATCTATACGGGCAGCAACGAGCAGCTTGAGGCCGCCATCCTGCGATTCTATGAGCAGGAGGACTACAGCCGCACCAAGCATGAGCTGATCGTGACCGATCCGCCTTACTACCCGATGCCGACCAGTGAGCGCATCTGGCCAGTCTTGCGCTATAATCATTTGCGCGGGGGAATGGCGGCGATCGTTGGCGCGCCTGGTCTGGGCAAATCGAGCACCTACGAGGAATACCGCCGTATCTACCCCAACGTGTGGCGCATCATCGCGACGGAGGCGAGCGGCAGCGTGAGCGCACTGCTTTTGGCTATCTGCGACGCGCTGGGCATCCTGCTAACTGGCAAAAGCAAAGCGGCCATCGAGCGGGCGATACTTGATAAGCTCTCACGGGCCAACGGCCTGATCATCATCGACGAGGCACAGTATCTCGACAAGGCATGTCTTTACGAGCTCGCGGGCCTAAGAGAAAAAGCCATCGCCGCCGATCCTGAGCAACGCGGCCTCGGCATTGTAGTGAGCGGCAATGAGCAAGTCTGGCGCACCATCAAGAGCGCGTATGCTCAGCTCTTCTCACGCTTCAATGCGCCGCTAATCCTGAGCAATGTGCGCAAGGGAGATATAGACGCGAGCATCGATGCCTGGGCGCGGCACCTTAACTTGCCAAGCTGCCCGCCAAGTATGCGGGCCAAGCTCCACGCCATCGGGAATGAGCCAGGCGCTCTCCGCAACATCACGGAGACCTTTCGCTTCGCGGCCTTCCTCGCCGCGGGAGCTCAACAGCCTGTGGACGAAGCCATGATCTCAGCGGCCTGGGAAGCCATCGGCAAACGCTAACCTCCAACCGCCATAAGCCATGCCAAAGCCCATCCATTTCGCCTTCGTGCCCACGGACAAAGAGCCGCTGATCGGCGTGCGCCTGATCGGGCGGGAGGGCCGCCTGATGCTCTCCATCGCCCGCGACTGGCTGCCCGCCGCGTTTGGGCGCTACGCCGAGATCACCCTCGATCGCGACCGTCTGCTCGGGACGCTCCAGATCGGCAACCACGGCGTCCCGATGCGCATGGATGATCGCATGGCTACGGCGGTGTTTCCGTGGCTCGCCTCCATGAGCTGCATCACAGGCGAGGTGCCTCCCGCCATGCAGTCCTTTCCGCTGCGCCTCGTAAGCGCGCGCGGTGAGCTGCCCATCCAGTTTGCCATCTTCCAAACACCTATCTCCAAGCAACCATGAGCGCCGCCCTATCCACCACCACTGAATTGCCAACGCTGCACGCGGCCACGCTTGAGACGCGGGATGCCACGCTCCAGGAGATACACACTAAGCTCAATCTTTTCTCCAAAGCGCCGACCCCGCAAAATGCCTTTAGCGTAGCTAAGGACATCCACAGTTTTCGCAGTGCGGAGAAAGCGCTCTCCGCGCACCGAGAGAAATGCCCGCAAATCAGCTATTTCAGCGCGATCCAGATCGGCGCTCTCGCAGGGCACAAGCGCGCCGCGCGCTATGTGACCATAGATGAAGCGCATGAGGCCCTGCGCCTGGCCTTTATCGAATTTGGGGAAGTCATGGAGCGCGGCGCCCCAAAAATGGTGCTGCTAGGCCATCTCTGCGGCATCGCTGCCCTTGCCCAAAAAGCCGCCGAAGACTGCGGCCTGGCCCCCATCTTTCACGATCACCCAACAACCCGCTAAACGCCATGATAGCCACCGCACCACAGCCCACCACCGAGCAAGACGAAACCACCGTAGTGCTCCAGCCCAACGAACGCGGAGGCTACAGCCTCCTAGCCCGCGGCCTCTTCGGCCTCACGCCCATCGGCAACTACGCCACGGAGGCCGACGCCCGACGCTTTGCCGCGCGGAGCTGCCTGCCGGTAATCGAAGGCTAACCGCCTGTAACCCCTTCTTCATTCTTCATTCATCATTCTACCTTTTTTCTTATGAAAGC
>CAZHQD010000122.1:7063-8209 GCA_964533835.1 uncultured Puniceicoccaceae bacterium
AAGAGCGTTGGTGAGGCGCTGGAAGTGGTCCCTGCCAAATTTTTTAAAGAGCATCAGGCGTGGGTGAAGACAAAGGAGCCCGTGCTCCTGATCCCAACATCAAACGAGATACCCACTAACCGCGACACCATCCGCAAGAGTGATCTGGAGGATTAACCGCCTGTCACCACTTCTTCCTTTCATCCTTTTTTTCTTATGACAACACGAATAAAATCCAAAGACTTGGGCCTCCAAACCGAGGCGCAATTTCGCGCGGCGGTGGACGCCATTGCCGATCTCCAGCTAAAGCTCAATGCCCTGATCGCAGACCGCGACGGCAAGATACAGGCCATCCGCGACGCGGCAGAGGTGGAACTGGCGCCGCTAGCGCAGGAGCGCGACAGGCTGCTCGTGCTTACGGAAGCCTACGCCAAGGATCACCGCGAGCAGCTCCTGCCCACCGAGCGCAAGAGCGCGGAAACGGGCCTTGCTGCCTACGGCTTTCGCCTCGGAATGCCTACGCTCAAAACCCTTAACGCCAAGTGGACATGGGCCCGTGTGCTTGAGCGCGTAAAGGAGCTGGGGCGCATGGAGTTTATCACGGTCAAAGAGGCGCTCGACAAGGACCGCATCAAGACAGACCTCACCACCGACGCGGAGCTAGCCGAGATCGGCTGCCGCATTGAGCAAACCGATGCCTTCTTCATCGAGCCCAAAGATCAGGGCGCAAAGGAGGTGGTATGAAAGCCGCTGCGCCCTCCAAAGCGCCCGAGTTTGTGGGCGGGCCGTTCTGCGGGACGCCTATCCAGCTACCCAAGGGCGATGCGCCTCCGCAGGTGCTCAGGGCCATCGATGACGACGAGATGGAGCACCGCTACTACTACGTGACCCGCGAAGGTATCTATAAACACCAATCCTTTTTCCACGGCGGCACGCCGCCCAAAGCGACATGAGCGCAACAAAAACCTACCTTCCTTACTACAAAGCAAAAGCGCGCGCCGATAATGTAGTGGCCTCGCTTGCGCCGCTCTGCAAGCGCATTGCCATCGCTGGAAGCATCCGCCGCGAATGCGCCAACTGCGGGGACATCGATCTCGTGGTTCAAGGGGTCACGCCAGCTTTTCGGGAACGGCTCTTTGCGCAAACGACCATCCTGGCCAACGGCCC
>CAZHQD010000123.1:0-8088 GCA_964533835.1 uncultured Puniceicoccaceae bacterium
TCCACTACGTCATCGAAGTTGTCGGCTCCTTTTATGAGCTCTATTTCTACGCGAAGGTAGTAGAGGGGAATGGGGGCAATGTAGTGCTGGGGGATACGCACGGAATCCTTCTCCGTAGTGATCACCATTGAAGCTCCTGCTGCCTTTGCCTTTTGAAACACGCTTTCGATTTCCTCTTGATCAAATCGGTGGTGATCCAGAAACCATTTGTTACCTACGATTATTGCGCCGTAGTCCGACAAAAATTTCTCAAAGCTTTCCGGCACGGCAATACCGCAAAAGGCAAATACGCGCAGCCCCTTTAGTTGCTCCAGCGGCAGACAATTCACGCCATTGATTTGCTGCAGGAATCGGGGCTCGTGTGTGCACTCTATGATGTCGGCCTCCGGGTTGTGCTGATGGATGATGGCATCGAGCTTGGGGTCTGGCTGCCCATTAGACTTGGTAAGAAAAATATGAGATGCCCGCCGCAAGTGCTCTACAGGCTCCCGAAGCACACCACGGGGCAGGAGGGAGTGATTTCCAAAGGGATTGGTTTTATCTATCAGCAAAAGCTGAAGATGATCCTTGAGCGCGAAATACTGAAACCCATCGTCGAGGATAAGCGTATCTGCCTGAAATTTTCTGATGGCGTAGAGACCTGCCTTTACGCGGTCTTTGTCCACCACCACGGCAACACCCGGCAGGTTGCGCGCCAGCATATACGGCTCGTCCCCCGCCACCTCGGAATCAAGGAGCACGGAATGGCCATCAGAGACTACTTTGGGCGGCGGCGGATCGCTGTGCGTGAGCATCCGCCACCAGCGGCGTGCGAGGGGCTCTTTGCGGCTTTTATAGCCTCGGCTCAGAATCGCTACCTTGCGCCCCCGCTCATTGAGGCTGCGCGCCAATTTCTCCACCACGGGGGTCTTGCCCGTGCCGCCTACGGTGAGATTGCCCACTACTATTACCAGGCAGCCTAGGTGATGATTCCGCAGTATTCTTTCCTGGTAGAGGAATAGCCGCGTTTTGACAATACCCGTAAATAGCCACGAAAGCCCCCGCAGAAATGCCGCCAGTGAGCGCACCGCACCGCCGTCTTGCTCACGGTCATAAATGACATCGACCGTCAGGCGCGCGAAGGCATCGCCTGCTGCTTTCAAGCGGCGCCGTGCCCTCTTTAGGTATAAGCGGTAGCGTTTCGTCAAAGACAAGTTTATGCCCCTATGCGGTTGTTATAGTGGAGAAAATCAGATTATTCTTCATCCTTATCGTTCTTTTAGCCTTTTTGACTTATGCCAGTGGGTCAATCAAACAAAGTTGACGCCCATCGGCCTTTGAGCTTTGTTGAACCTTTCCGCAGGTTTGTTCCAATATGAATGTATCGATTCTAAGAGCTAAACTTCACCGCGCTACGGTCACAGATTCCTCGCTTCACTACGAGGGCAGCCTCGGCATAGACTCAGATTTCCTGCGGATGACGGGCCTGCTTCCCTTTGAGAAGATACTCGTCGGTGTAATAGACAACGGTAACCGTTTCGAAACCTATATCATTCCTGAGCCCGCCGGCTCAAAGCGCATCGTGCTTAACGGCGCCGTGGCTCACCTCGGCGCGGTAGGCTGCCGCCTCACAATCATGGCGTTTGCTGATATGTCGGTAGATGAGGCTTCGACTTATAAGCCCAAAGTCCTTCAGCTCGACGAACATAACAACGTGATTCGTCTCGAAGAACAAGAGCCCCGTTTACGTTAATCTTTCTTTCTTGCAGAGAATTCTTTCCCATGGCCATCAAGTTATACATTCCCGGACCTATTGAGGTCTCTGAGAAAACCCGCCTCGCGATGACGGCTCCCAGTATCGGTCACCGCAGTTCAGACTTCGTGAGCCTGTATCAATCTATGCAGCCACGCCTGCAGGAGCTCTTTTACACAAAAGACCCTGTTTTCTTGAGCACCAGCTCTGCATGGGGCGTGATGGAAGCCAGCCTGCAAAATCTTTGCAACAAGAAGGCCCTTTGCTGCATGAATGGCGCCTTTAGCGACAAGTGGCTCGATGTTGCCAAGCGTTTGGGCAAAGAAGCCGATGGCCTGCAGTCCGAATGGGGTCAGCCGGTAGACCCTGATGCCCTTCGCAAGGCTCTCTCCACTGGCCAATACGATGTGGTCACCATCATCCACAACGAGACTTCTGCGGGCACCATGAGCGATATTGTTGCGCTCTCTAAGGTCTTGCGCGAGTTTCCTGATGTTATCAGCGTGGTGGACACCGTCAGTTCTTTCTCCGTATTGCCCATTAAGAAAGACGAGCTTGGCATAGACGTCATGCTCACGGGATCGCAAAAGGCCTTGGCCATGCCCCCTGGCCTTGCTCTCTTTAGTGTTTCTCAGCGTGCGTTGGATCGTGCCAAAACGGTCAAAGGCCGTGGTTACTACTTCGATTTTATTGAGTTTCTCAAGAATCACGAAAAGGGCATGACTCCCAGCACACCCGTCATCCCCCTCTTTTACGCGCTCCGCAGCAAGCTGGACGATATCTTTGCCGAAGGGCTGGATGCTCGCTATGCCAGGCACAAGGCTACAAACGATATCCTTCGCGCATGGTGCGCCAAGGCAGGATTCCCCCTGCTTCCTGAGCCCGCTTACGGTTCCCTCTCCCTCATCTGCGCCAGAAATGTACGCAACATAGACTTCAAGGCCGTGAACAAAGTGCTTAAGTCTAAGTTTAGCTGCATGATAAACACTGGCTATGGCAAGCTGGAGGGCATCACTTTCCGCGTCTCCAATATGGGCGACGAAACCGTGACCGATATTTCCACTCTCTGCGGCCAGCTCGATGTGGCCATTGCGGAAGTGGAGGGCAAAAAGTAGCCATGCGCTGGCTGCTCCTCGTCCTCTTCCTGCCGCTGGTTTCAATGGCGGCAGATCGCCCTCTGGTTGAGAAGCTGGTTCGAGACCACTTGAAATCTTGGGAGACGGAGGACGAGGCGCTCTTTCTCTCCACCGTGCACCCAGATCTCGTTTTCGCCTACCCTGGTAAACGTCTGGGCAAGCAAGAGGCGCTTGCCGTCTTTCGCCAGTGGGCAGCGGATTGTAGTGATACGCGTGTGCACATCCATAGCATCATTATTGAGGGTGATCGTTTTAGTGTGGAATACACCTACGCCACAACCAACGATGCCACCAAGGTGCGCACGGCCACGGGCACGGTTACTGTTGGGCGCGTCCAGGATGGTAAACTGATCATCTGGAAAGAGTATCTCGATGGCCGTGTGTCTCGCATGCAGGCCAAGGGCGAGCTCCCCGTGGATGAGTTTGCTGAGCCCTACCCTTGGCCCGATACCGCTCCCAAAGCTTCGCAGCAGCAATGAGCGCATCCTTTTCAGATTTGCCTTTGGCCGATGGAGTAAAAATCCTCAAGGCCGAGCCCAATGGTCTTGTTGCCCTTGAGAAGCCTGCTGGCATTCGTGCGCACCCAAACGATAATAAGCCCGACGACGGCGCTCTGCTTACCGTGCCTTACGATGCAGAAGCTGAATGCTACATTTGGCAAGATGCCAAGGGCGCTTCACGGCGCCTGTGGCTACTCCACCGCCTGGATGCCCCCACTTCAGGTCTCATTCTGTGCTGTTCTAGCGAGGCGTTAGCGTCCCTAGTCAAAGAGGCCTTTGCTGCTCGCAAGGTCGAGAAGGTTTATCATGCAATTGTTCGTGGCTCCATGCCTGGATACAAAACGGTTTGGAAGGACCGCTTTAGCGTGACTCGCAAACAAGGCCTCGTGCGCGCTGGCTGTGGCGGAGCAGTGGAAGCGAGCGTAGCTGTTAAAGCCATCAAGGCAGTATCACGCCCCGGCCCGCTCACTTTGCTGGAGCTGCGGCCTCATACTGGCCGCACGCACCAGCTCAGGGTTCAGTGTGCCGAGCACGATCACCCCATCGTGGGCGATGCCACTTATGGCGACTTTCGCTTGAATCGCGAATTGGCCAAGTCAACAGGCCACAAGCGGCTCTTTCTGCACAGTAGCAGCCTGAGTTTTTCTTTAGGCAAACCTCACAACATTAGCTTTTCAGCCCAATCCCTTTTGCCGGAGGCCTTTGGAGAGTTGGTTGACTTGCCCTAGCTGGTTTATCCCAATTTCGCTTCCAAGACAGGTGCCATAAGCTCAGCGAGTTTCAGCCCCATTCTTACGAACGCGATTGGCTCGGGATGCAGCAGATCTATTTGGAATCCTCGGAAATCAGGGACAAGATTGGCCCCGTCAATCAGTGTTACATTGGATGCGTATTTGGCTGCGGCGTCTGTCAGGATGACATTTTTTTGCAGCACATCTTTTTGCCAGTTGCTTGGCTCAAGCTCATGGTAGATGCCATTCTGCAAGATGGTCAGCAGGAAGATTGGTTTTTCGGGGTGCTTTTCCGTAACCGTTTTCAAAAGGTAATCCACTTTCTCAGCGAATCGCTTGTTGTCGCAATTCGCATTTACCATGTTGATGCCCAACTCGAATGAGGCAAAGTCCCAATCATTTCGTGAAGCTATAAAATCGGCTATTGCGGGCTCTATCCAGCAGGAGCCCCCCATGCCTAGATTATACACCGCAGCGTTTAGCATTTGTGTGGCGGTGTTCACATAGTTATGGAAATTAGCCCGACTTTGCGTGATGGAAGATCCATAGGCCAGGCAGGTGCGGCGCGGCAGCTCTTCAGCCGTAGGCGCCCTAAGATTGCCCCCCATCCCATCAATGCCATGGTAGGCCAGTGTGGCCCCTACGGATACTACCCTATAAACCTTTGGTGAGTACCCGCCTTCCTGCCTCACCGTGGGCTTGCGGTTTTTTTCCAGATTGGGCAGCGACAAATCAAGGCAATGGATTTTCCCAGCTTCGATCGTCTCGTAGCAATATACTTGATTGCCTACTAAATGAATTAAGTCGGCATTTCCTACCAGACTTCGCAGGTAGAGGCGTGCGCGGGGCTTATCGGTTACAAATTGAATCTCTGACCCGTTGGAACTGCGTATCGTATCGCACCCCATCGGCGCTTCCGCTTGCTTCCAGATGCCCGACGGAAATCGTGCCAGATGCAGGCCTCCGCCTTGCGCTGGAACTAGCTCGGCCACGTTGTGAAATCGAAGATTGTCGTGTATCATTGGTTTAAGGATATAGAATTAGGATGCTCGGAGTAGGGCTAGGATCAAAGCCATGCTCTGGCGCTATGGCAAAGCATAAAGAGGATTGCCTTTCCTTAGGGGTTCCTCACCTTACACGTATGCGATTTTTTAGTGTATTATCAGGTATATCGGTAGGCTGCATCTTCCTTGCCGCAGGCTGGGCTAGGGCAGCCTCTCCTGTCTGGGCAGAGGCCGAAGGCGCGCTGAACTTTTTCGACCTGCCCCGCCTTGTCGAATCCGTTGAGCCACGCGCAAATGCCAGCGATCCCGATGCCTTATTCTTGCTGGGTATAATTTACGAGTTTGGCCTAGGTAAACCAATAGACGATGGGCGCGCAGCAGAACTAATAACTCGGGCTGCCAATGCGGGTGTGCCCGAGGCGGCCTATTACCTGCGCGAGCGCCTCATGAATGAATTCGATGGCCCCGAAGTCCTTGCCACCATCCTGCGCTACGACAGATTGCTCAAAGGAAAATTCCGCCGGGGCGCGCTCGCTTGGCTCGATCTGGAGCCCGATGGCGCTGTTCAGAATTGGATAGCCTCACGCGAGGCCAATACCGATCTTGCCCTCACGGATGATCCGGCGGCTTGCTATAATCTAGCCGTTATTTACTTGGAAGGGCTCGGCGTTGAGCCTTCCGAGGGCACAGGTCTTGTATGGTTGCGCAAAGCTGCCGAGGCCCGCCAGCCAAACGCGCTCTACGTGATGGGCCGCTTTTTGCAAAATCAGCAGGAGACAGACGTGGCTGCTTTGGCTGGTAAGGCAAACACAGAGCAACCCCAGAAAGACAAGGCGCTTGAATACTTCTTGCAAGCCGCAGACGCGGGCCATCTGGAAGCCATTCGCATGGTCACCATGGCTTTGCAAAGAGGCCGCGGCATGGAGGCTGATCCTGCGCGCGCCTTTCGCCAATTGCTGAAGGCGGCGGAAACCGAAGACGCCGAGGCTCTCGGCCTGCTCGGGCAAGCCTACCAAATGGGCTTAGGAGTGGAGGCCAATCTCGTAGAAGCGTTTAACAACTACCGCAAAGCTGCGGAAAAGGGTAATCTTGTGGCTGGCCGCCAGCTCGCCATCCTCTATTCGCGGGGTATTGTGGCAGAGCCCAATTTGCCGGAAGCTTTTCGCTGGATGCGCTGGGCTGCGCTCCGTGGCGATGCTCTTGCCCAAATGCTTCTCGGTGATTTCTATTTCGGGGGCGTAAGTGTTTCCGAAGATAAATCCGAGGCACTCTTCTGGTATGAGCGTTCTGCCGAGCGTGGCTACCCCGCCGCTTCCCTCAAGCTCGCAGCCCTTTACACCTTGGGCAAGGGTGTGGATAAAGACCCTGCCATGGCCCGTTTCTGGCAAGACCGCGTGGCTTCTCACCAGCCTTTCCCCATAGAAACTACACCCCCAGCCGCTCCTGAAGGCATAAAGCCAAAAGGCAGCGTAGTACTGGAGCTCACGGTTGATACCGAGGGTAATGTTTCCGATATACTGGTAATCAGCGCGGAGGTGGAGCCCGCCTCGGTCAAAGAGGCTTGCGAGGCCGCAGTGCGTCAGTGGCGTTTCCTTCCTGGCAAGCGCAATGGGGAGATCGTTAGTATGCGCGTTCGCCAGCCTTTTAATTTCACGGGAGAGTAATTTTCTCCAACTTCATTTTTGTATTTGTAGCCATGTTTGATGCTCTAACGGAAAAACTCACAGGTGCCCTTCGTCGTCTTAGCGGCAACCATAAGCTCAGCGAAGAAAATATTGCCGAAGCCCTCAAGGAAGTGCGGTCGGCTCTCCTCGGCGCCGATGTCCACTTCAAGGTCACACGCGAGTTCATTGAGCGTGTGCAAGCCCAGTGCGTCGGCCAGGAAGTAATCAAGAGCGTCACCCCGGGCCAGATGGTGGTGAAGATTATTCACGACGAGCTGGTGGCCCTCTTTGGCGAAGGCTCCACAGGGCTTTCCTCCACGCGCCCGCTTACGATCATGATGGTGGGTCTGCATGGCTCTGGCAAGACTACCTCCACAGGCAAGCTCGCCAGGCACCTCACTCGGCAAGGCCTCAAGCCCTGTGTCGTTGCTTGCGATGTCTATCGCCCCGCCGCCATTGATCAGCTCGAAACCCTCGCGAAGGCGGAGAGTATCCTCTGCCATGCCGATCGCTCTACTAAGGATGTGCCCAAGATCGCGCGCGATGGCCTGGCCTTTGCCTCTGCTCAAGGCGCAAACGTAGTCATCTTCGATACCGCTGGTCGCCTCCAGATTGATGCTCCCCTCATCGAGGAGTTGAAGCAAGTTCGCGCAGTCATTGATCCTGCCGAAGTCCTCCTGGTCGCCGATGGCGCTCTGGGCCAGGAAGCCGTAAATGTCGCCCGCACCTTCAACGATGCCGTCCAGCTAACGGGCCTAATCCTTACCAAGCTCGACGGCGATGCCCGTGGCGGCGCGGCCCTCTCCATGAAGGCCATCACCAAGGTCCCCATCAAGTTCATCGGCACGGGGGAAAAGATGGCCGACTTCGATACCTTCCATCCCGAGCGCATGGCCAGCCGTATCCTCGGCATGGGCGATGTGGTTTCCCTAGTGGAAAAGGCACAAGCTGCCATTTCTGAAGACGAGGCGATGGGCATGGCTGAAAAACTTCAGAAAGCAGAGTTCGATCTCGAAGACTTTCTCCAGCAAATGCGCTACATGAAGCGCCTCGGTCCCTTGGGCAAAATCATGGAGCTCTTGCCTGGGGTAGGTGGCAGTGGCTTGCAAATTGGCGACAAAGAGGAGCGCCAGATGCGCCGCACCGAAGCGATAATTCTCTCCATGACGCCCCATGAGCGCCGCAACCCGCACATCATCAATGGCAGCCGCCGTCTGCGCATTGCCAAGGGCAGCGGCACTCGTGTTGTCGAGATAAACAACCTCCTTCAGCAATTTCAGCAAATGCGCAAAATGATGAAGATGATGAAAGGCGATCAGGG
>CAZHQD010000124.1:0-7965 GCA_964533835.1 uncultured Puniceicoccaceae bacterium
GCTATGGGGCGAGTCTTTCGATGGACCAGGAGGTTGGGGATTGGCGGGTGTAGCGGAAGCGGTCGTGGAGGCGGGAGCGGCGGCCTTGCCAGAACTCGAAGGAGCGGGGGATGACGCGGTAGCCGCCCCAGAAGGAGGGGAGGGGGACTTCGCCGTCTTCAAACTTGGCTTTCATCTCCTGCCATTTGGATTCGAGGAGGGAGCGTGAGGTGATGACTTTGCTTTGGGGGGAGACCCATGCGCCGAGTTTGCTGGCGATGGGGCGTGTGATGAAGTATTTGAGGGATTCAGCGGTGCTGACTTTTTCGACGGTTCCGAGGATAGTTACCTGGCGCTCAAGGGGTATCCAAGGGAAGAGAATGGCTACGTTTGGGTTGTGGGCCATTTGCTGGGCTTTTTTGCTTTCGTAGTTGGTGAAGAAGACGATGCCCCTATCGTCGAATTGCTTGGCGAGGACGGTGCGCGCGTCGGGGCGGCCATCGGCGTCCACGGTGGCGAGGGTCATGGCGTTTGGCTCTGGGACTTCGGCTTTGATGGCTTCGCTGATCCACTTTTCAAATTGGGCAAAGGGGTTGGGGTCGATCGAGGATTCGTCGAGGGTGGCTTGTTTGTATTCCTGGCGGAGGGAGGAGAGGTTCATGAAATTCAAAATTCAAAATTCAAAATTATAAATGGAAGGCATGTTCACCACAGAGAAACGGAGGAGCACAGAGGGAGAGATAAATTAAGAATTAAAAGTTAAGAGAGAAAAATTAGAGAGACAAGTGTGGCAGGTTTTCGGTTTGGGTGATGTCGTAGTGTGGGCTTGGTGTGGACTGTGGGTTTGTTCTGTCTTTATGTAGGGGTGTTGGTTGTGGGCTGTGTGTGAGTTTATGTATATTGTGATTTTTGGGGTTGGCAAATTTGAAGATGGGTGGGGCTAGGGGAGGCGTTCGTAGGTGGAGTCGAGGCGTTTTTGGAGGATGCGCTTGAGTTCGAGCATGAGGAGGGTGGTGGTTACGGTGGGATAGGGGAGATTGGTGCGTTCTGCGACGTCGGTAGCGTTGAGGACGGCGCCGTCGGCGAAGAGGGTGGCGATGGTGGCTTCTGTGGGGTCGAGGCTGGGGGCTGTAGGCTTGGGGGCGCGAGAAGCGGGCGTGGCGGGTTCGAGGAGGTCGAGCTTTAGCTCGGGTTGCTGGTATTTGATGGCTTCGAGGATGTCTTCCACGCCTGTGCAGAGGGTGGCGCCATCGCGGATGAGGGCGTGGCAGCCAGCTGCGGCGGGCTGGTCTATACGGCCTGGGATGGCGAGGAGCTGGCGGCCTTGCTCACCCGCAAAGCGAGCGGTAATCATGCTGCCGCCGTTTTTGTCGGACTCAATGACAACGATCGCTGAGCAGATGCCACTGATGACGCGGTTGCGGCGGGGGAAGCTCTGTTTATCTGCCTTGCGGCCCATGGGGAACTCGCTGAGGACGATGCCTTTCTCGGCAATGCGGTGGTAGAGGTCGAGGTTCTCGGGAGGGTACACGATGTCCACTCCGTTGCCTAGAACGGCGGCAGTGGGGCCGCCTGCTTCGAGCGCGCCTTCGTGGGCCTCTGTGTCTATGCCACGGGCCATGCCACTGACGACGCAGATGCCGCGGGAGGCGAGCTCGCGAGCGAGTTTGCGGGCGACAGAGCGACCGTAGAGCGTGGGGCGGCGGGTGCCCACGAGCCCGACTGCGGTGCCGTTTGGAGAGAGGGTGCCCTTCATGTAGAGACCTGCGGGGGCATCGTAGATCTCACGGAGAAGGGGCGGGTAGGCGAGGGAATCCCTCGTGACAAAGAGGGCGTTGTGCTTCGCGAGGAGATCGCGCTCGCGGTCGAGATCGAAGTGCTTGCGCCAGTTCACAAGGGTGGTGGCAATCTCCGGGCCCACGCCGCGCACTTCCATGAGGGCTTGGGGGCTGCTTTTGAGGATCGCAACGGCGAAGTCTGGCCGAGAGGGCTCGAAGACCTCCCTGAGACGCTGGAGCGTGACAGGGCCAATGTGGGGCAGGCCGTTGATGATGAGCAGGGCGTCTTCCTGTGACAGCGAATCCATGCCGCTGAGCAAAACAGTTAGTATTCCTGACGCAAGGCGGGAGATAGGTAATCTAGCAATTCTGTGGTGGCGACAGCGTGCTGGCCTTTCTCTGCGGCGAGGAGATCACTTGCTGCGCCATGCCAGAGGGCGGCTTCACAGGCGGCAGAGTAGGGCTTTTCCGGGGACTGCGCGAGGAGGGCGCCCGTGATGCCTGAAAGGATATCGCCTGTGCCGCCACGGGAGAGCACGGGGCCGCCAGTTGGGATGTGGACGAGCCGCTCGCCATTGCTTACGCGGGTGTTTGCGCCTTTGAGGACGATAACGGAGTTTACCTTTTGTGCGTAGATGGAAAGCTCTTCGTCCAGGATGATGCTGTCCATATCATCGCGCGCGATACGGTGAAATTCGCCCCAGTGAGGCGTGAGGATAACGTGACCAGAATCTTCGGGGCGGCCTACAATAGCGGCCATGACTTCGGGGATAAGGGCGCTGGCATCGAGAACCAAAGGCAGAGGAATCTCGCGCGTTATGCGGGCCATGAGGTTGCGGGTGGATTTATCCAGCTCCATGCCTGGCCCCATAACGAGGACGCTGGCGCGCTCCATCTGCTGGCGGAGGATCATGAGGGCATCCATCGTAAGCGTGCCATCGGGGGCGACGGGTAGGGGGAGCCACATGGCCTCGGGCGCCGCTACGGCGAGGCGTGGGGCCAGTGGCGCGGGGACCAGGCCCGTGACTAACCCTGCGCCAGCGCGAATGGCAGCCTGAATGGTCATGAGGGCGGCGCCTATCATGAAGCGGGAGCCTGCCAAAACGAAGACATGGCCGTAGTGGCGCTTGTCTCCGATTGGGGAGCGGTGGCGCTTGAAGCGGTTAAGAGAAGAAGGGCTGAGGAGGAAGCTGTTTCCTGCGGCATCTGCACCCTTGGACCAGCCGAGATCGGCAAGGCGGAGGCGCCCGACCCATGGGAGGTGCTCCGGGTGGCAAACGGTCCGCTTGGCCAGGCCCGTCGCGATGGTGGCATCCGCCCGAAAGACGGCATCCGTGGGGTAGAGAGGCGAGGCATCAATTGGCGCAGGCTCTTCCGGCAAACCGCTTGGCACATCTATGGCTACCCTGAGGAGGCAGTGGGGGTATAGGTTGATCCACTTGAGGGCTTCTTGAGCGGGCGAGCGGAGCGGTGGCTCAGCGTTGAAGCCACAGATGCCATCAAGGCAGAGCGCAAACGTATCACTAAGAGCAGTGAGCTGGGCAACGGAAACCTGGTTGAGCGTCAGGCTCTTGTTTTCCTGGAGTTGGCTCCAGGCTTTTTGAGTAGCAGGCTTGAGAGAGGCGGTGCCGTAGATGAAGCAAACGGAGAGATTGAGGGGCGATTTGAGGCTGCGGGCAAGATGATTGAGGGCGAGGAGGCCGTCCCCCGCGTTGTGCCCTGTGCCAGCGAGCAGGAGGATATTGAGCTGGCGAGAGGCAGGATAGGCGCCGATCTCCTTGAGCAGGTGTTCGCAGTGGGCGGCAATGCCGCGCGCCGCCTTGTCCATCGCGTTCCAGACGGAATCCGCCGAAGGGAGGAGTTTGGCTTCGAGGGCAGTGGCGTCTTGACGGGAGAGGATAGGCAGCAAGTCCATGGCGCGATAGTATGGTTAGGCAGGCTGACGAACAGGCGAGGGCGACGCAAGCCGCTTTGGGAGGGCTACTTGCGCCTTGGAAAAGTGAAATAGCTGTCGAGAACGCCAGGGTTGATGCCTACTTCGAGGATGCGGATGGTGGAGTCGTATTTGCCATCTACGCGATTGACTACCTTGTGGGCGACGAGAACGCGCTCGTGAGTTTGGTACTCGCTGGGGATGGACTCTTGCTCTACCACACGGCCATCGGGGAGTGTTTCGCGGGTGATGATCTTACGCTCAAGATAGGTAGTGGCATCGATGTGGAAGGACATGAGGGTGCCATCGGGGAGCAAGGCATCTATATGGTGGCAGTCAAAGAGGTTGTCCATTTTGACCACGCCCTTGTAATCGAGTTTCACATTTTTGTCCTTCCAGTTCACAAGAACACTCTCGATGGGTGCATCACGGATGAGGGCTCTGGCTTCCGGTTCGCTCATTACGCGGGCATCAATCCACGAGCTGCCGAAGGGGATAGTCCAGGGAAGATTACCGTCGTAGGCTTGGACAAGGGACTGGGAGTTGCTTTGGAAAGTTATGCGGACTTTGTTGGGCTTTTTCTTGATGATGATGGCCTCAATGTCTCCGCTTTGGCGTTCGATTTTGGCTTTGATGCGAATACTGCCCAGGTTATCTATGTTGGCCAGGCCGCCCATGGCCTGATAGTAGGAGGAGAGGATTTTATCGAGCGCCTGTTGATCGGCGGGCGTTTGGCCATGCAGGGAGCCGAGAAAGAAAAAGAGGAGAGCAAAAAAAGTAAGGAGGGGTCGTGTCATAGTGAGAGGAGTTTGGATAAGGGGGGAGGCGGTGTCAAAGAATAGTAACCAGAAGATAGGAGAAGTTCACTCTTCACGGGATTGAGGGCAGTGTGGTAAAAGAGAAGGCATGTCGAGTGGAACCGAAACGAAATTTTCAAAGGAACTGTATGCCAAACTTAAGGAGAAAAGCGGAACAGAGGCCGAGCTGAGCGAAGACGCATTTAGGCGGATGGACAAGCTGGCAGCGCTGTGTTCGGTGTATCGGAACACACTGACACGCTATCCAGAGGTGTGGGTGTGGCTGGAGAAAAAGGAGAATTTGGAACGGCTGTTTAGCTACGGTGTATTGAAGCGGGTGTGGGAAGAGGAGTTTATGGGGGCAGAGCTTGGGGACCGATGGCTGAGGGAGTTGCAGCGATTTCGGCGGCTAATCAGTTTGCGGATAGCGTATCGGGAGCTGGGCGGGGTAGCTGATATACGGGATTCGCTGAAGGAGCTGTCTGCGCTGGCGGATTTCTGCATGCAGGAGGTCTTGGCGCAAACCCTGCGCAAGCACGAGGCCCGCTGGGGGATACCCTGGAATGACGAACTGAACAGGCAGGCCCGCATTTGTGTGCTGGGGCTGGGAAAGCTGGGTGGCGGGGAGCTGAATTTTTGCTCAGATGTGGATCTAATCTTCTTTTTTGATGGGCGAGGGAATTGCCGCAAGGCCGAGCGAGTAACGGCGGTATCCAACGAGGAATTTTTCGGGAGAGTGGCACGGGAGTTTAGCCAGATGCTGCAAGAGAACAGTGAGGAAGGCTTCCTGTATAACGTGGATTTGCGGTTGCGTCCTGAGGGCGATAGCGGGCCGCTGGTGCGAAGTCTCGCCAGCATGGAGAACTACTACGCAGCCGCAGGCCAAACGTGGGAACGGCTGGCGCTGGTGAAGGCGAGGGTAGTGGCAGGGAGCGAGGCGCTGGGGGCGGAGCTGTTTGAGAGTCTGGCCAGTTTTCGATACCCGCGCAGGCCACCGCCTGGGCTGTTTGCCGAGATAGCTGGCGTAAAATTGCGCATTGAGCGAGAGGTGCTGAAGGAGAATCTGGACTTGCACCTCAAGACGGGGCCAGGAGGGATCAGAGAGATAGAATTTTTCGTGCAGGCGCTCCAGATGGTAAATGCAGGGCGCAATCCCTTTTTGCAAACGACATCGACGATTGAGGCGTTGGTGAGGCTGCACCGCTATCAGCAAGTAACAGATGCGGACTATGCCTTTTTGATGGAGACGTATCTCTTCTTCCGTTCTTTGGAACACCGTTTGCAGATGCGGGAAGAAAAGCAAACGCACAGGTTGCCCGACGATGTAGACGAGGAGGAGTGGCAGCTATTGGCGGACTCCATGGGCTTTGCCAGCGGGGCACAGCTACGGGAGTATTTGGCCGAGAGAAGGGCCAAAGTGCGCAAGCTCTATCAGGAGATATTTGGGCTAAGCGACAGGGAGGAGGAAGTGCTGGAGTGGACGCTCTTTTTCTCGGGGAAGCCACCGTCCCCCATGGTGTATCAACGGCTGCGCAAGTGGTTTTGGGGGCCGCTGGAGCCCGTAGAAGAGCGGTTGCGCAAGCTTCTGCTCGGAGGGACAAACCACTTGCTCACGCGGGAGCATATCGTGCTGTTTCTGGAAATCGCGCGGCAGTTTGACCAAACGCTGAATCTGCTGGCGCACCCAATGAATACACTGGAGAGGGTAGATCGGTTTGCGGAGCGCTATGGGGCACGGAAGGAGTTTTTACGGCTCTGCGCACACCAGACTAACTTCTTCAAGGCGATCTGCCTGCTGTTTGACAAAAGCAAGTTTATCTTCGAGCTGCTCTGCCAAAGGCCTGAGATACTGGAGGAAATATTTGTGGCAGGATTAAGACTGGCCAAGGCGCCGCGCACAATCGTGCAAGAGCTGATGGGTTTGCCAAAGAAGACGGACGAGGAGCTGGCAAAGTGGCTCTGGCTGTATGTGCGTGCGGAGCAGGTGCGCATTGCCATAGCAGAGGTGCTGAGTGAGGCCTATGGCTCGGCGAATGCGGAAAAGCACCTGACCGATTTGGCAGATGCCGCTCTGGCGTATCTGTTGCGCTACTATGACCCGGAGGGCACGCTTTCGATTGTGGCATTGGGGAAATACGGGGCCTGCGAGACTACGTTTGGCTCCGACCTGGATTTGATGCTGCTGGCAAAAGATGACGAGCATTTAGAAAAGGCGACGGCCATAGCCAAACGGTTTCTGCGCGTGGCAGGGCACAGCGGGCCGCAAGGAAAGACATTTGATATAGACCTGCGATTGAGGCCGTTTGGAAATGATGGGCCGCTTGTGCAGACTGTGGTCGGGCTGGCTAAATACCATAAGGAATCGGCGCGGCTATGGGAGCGGCAACTGCTTTGCCGTGCGCGTGTGGTGGATAGGGGCATAGCGGCCAATCCTGAGCATGATGGGCAGGATGCTGCTCAGGCAGACATTGCGGCGAGCGACGAGCTGGCAAAGGCGTTTGGGAAACTTCGCGAGGAGTTGATTTTCAGGGAGCCGATTACGGCGGCAGACGTGGAATCCATCCTGCAAATGCGGATGAAAGTGGAAGCGGAGAAGGCGCGGATAAGCCCACCCGAACGCGCCTTTAAGTCTGGTCCGGGAGGAATACAGGATGTGGAGTTTATCGCACAGGTCATGCAGCTACGGCATGGCGCAGTGCGTGAGGCGCTCCGCGTGACCAACACACGAGAAGTGCTTTATGCTGCCACGGAGGGCAGGCTGATTGCTGCTGAGGATGGGCGCACGCTGGCGGAGAATTACGAGCGCTTGCGGATGCTTGAGCTATTCTTGCGGCGTATCCTGAATCAAGGGGTGTCTGAGATTAGTGAGGATAGCGACGAGCACGTGTGCATAGCGAAGTGGAACGGCTTCGCGGATTACGAAGCGTTTTGGAAAAACCACGTTGAGAGGATGGCGCAGAACCGCAGGATTTTCCTGAAGCTTCTCAAGGGCTAACTGGAAGGGACCCTAGAGC
Source organism: uncultured Puniceicoccaceae bacterium (assembly GCA_964533835.1). Taxonomy (GTDB): domain Bacteria; phylum Verrucomicrobiota; class Verrucomicrobiia; order Opitutales; family Oceanipulchritudinaceae; genus CAZHQD01. The sequence continues at coordinate 7,502 of CAZHQD010000124.1, forward strand.
TTGCGGGCAATGGCGGGGCACTCCAGGCGAATGGACTGCACGGCCTCGACGACTTTAGCTGCGTTGATGCCAAGCTCATCCATTACGGTGTTGCCTGGGGCGCTCATACCAAAACGGTCAATGCCTACGACTTTGCCGCCGATACCCACGTATTTCCACCAGAGATTGGAAACGCCTGCCTCTATGGCCACGCGCTTGCGCACTGCCCATGGAATGACGGATTCCTGATACTCAGCGGACTGGCGCTCAAACCGTTCCATACAAGGGATGGAGACGACGCGAACGTTGTCGCCAAGTTTCTCGGCGGCGGCAAGGGCGTGCTGAAGCTCACTTCCCGAGGCCATAATGATGACATCAAGGGCGCCAGATTCCTTGCGGGCAATGTAGCCACCGCGGAGAGCGCCTTCACGGCGGGTAGCAACGGGGATGGCGTTGAGCGTGGGGAGATTCTGGCGGGAGAGAAT
>CAZHQD010000125.1:0-7750 GCA_964533835.1 uncultured Puniceicoccaceae bacterium
AACTCCTTGCAGACTCATTTTTGGATAGTCATTGTTGACTGTTTATAGCCTACTCATGAATGTCGTTCCCTATGTGATACTGCTCAGCGTTTTTGCTGTAGCGCTCTATCTGGATCTTGCGGTGTTTCATCGCAAGAAGCATGTGGTGGAGTTAAAGGAGGCCCTTAAAGGGGCAGGCATTTGGGTCATGCTGGCGATGACGTTTAATGTGTTTGTGTTCTTTCTTTACGAGCATGGGTGGTTTGGTGCTGGAATGGGCGATCATGAGGCACATTCAGGTAGAGCCGCCGCAAGTCTCTTTTTGACAGGCTATCTTGTAGAGCTGTCTCTAAGCTTAGATAACCTATTTGTCATTGCGGTAATTTTTACATTTTTCCGCGTACCTAGGCACTTGCAGCACACGGTGTTGTTCTGGGGTATCATGGGAGCAATAGTAATGCGCATAGTAATGATCATGACTGGTCTCGCGCTCATAAACGCATTCCACTGGATTATATATGTTTTCGGAATCTTCCTCTTTTTTGCTGCATGGAAGCTCGTTACATCAAATGAAGATTCGATAGATCCTGAGAAGAGTTTTGCTGTTCGTATAGCTCGCAAGCTCTATCCAGTCACGACACGTATGGAGGATGAGCGATTCTTCGTAAAGCTAGATAGCGTGCGCCATGCAACGCCCATGTTCCTTGCGCTAATCGCGGTTGAGAGTGCGGATTTGCTATTTGCCGTAGATAGTATTCCCGCCATCTTTGCAATAACCAAGGATCCGTTTATTGTCACGAGTTCCAACCTGTTTGCCATATTGGGATTGAGGCAGATGTTCTTTGCCCTTTCGAGTCTAACGAACACATTTAAGTACTTAAAGTACAGCCTGGCTGCACTACTGGCGCTGGTTGGCGTAAAAATGCTAATATCAGACCTTGTGAAGGTTAAACCTGAGGTAGCCCTAGGAACCATAACTTCTGTGCTGGCGATAGGGATTATAGCTTCAATTATTTCAGACAAAAGGCAGGCCGAGAGCAATCAGGCCTGATTATTACGAGTTTGATGGGAGCTAGCTACAATTTGAAGCCACCGCTCTTTTAAGACGCTGGCATTTCTGTCTGCATTGAAATTTGTTTCTACCCACTTTCTTGCACCAGTTCGCAAGCGCTCGCATAGGGAAGCATTAGCAGCGAGCGCCTTTAAAGTAGTTGCCCATAGGCGTGGATCTCTTGGATCCAAAAGAAGGCCATTGTTCTCATGTGAAACTGCTTCGGGAACCCCCCCCACGGCAGAGGCCAAAACAGGGACGCCGTGCGCCATCGCCTCAGGGATTACATTCGGCAATCCATCTCTATCACCATTTGCTGATACCTTGCCCGTAAATAGGAAAAAATCTGCCCACCTAAACTGTTCGGCAGTGGCGGATTCGCTAAGGGCTCCCATAAAAGAGACCGCGCTAGCGAGACCAAGCCGCCCCGACATTTTTTCAAGCTCGGAACGCAAAGGGCCACTGCCTACGATCCTTGCCTCAAATGGGATACTGCTTCTATGGAGAGCATAGAGAATGTGGAGAAGTTCGGGATATCCTTTCTTCTCAACTAATCTGCCAACACTAAGAAGGCGGAGCTGTGACCTATCTTTGCGCAGTGGCTTGAAATCGGGAAGCGCGCTTAGTCCGCGCCGAATGAGAGCGAGCCGATCCGAAGGCGCTCCGAGAGCCAGAAGTTGTCGGCGCGCGCTTTCTGTGGAAGTATGAATAAGAGAGGCTCTGGCTAGCTTTTGCCGCAAAAGCCAGTCGCCACCGTGCTCAAAAACATCATAAGCATGTGCACCTATAGTAAATGGTCTATTGCAGAGCTCGCTGAGATACCAAGCGCAGGCGGCGGGCATACTTGACCAAACCGCGTGAATAAGAGAAGGCGGGTTGCGCCGAAATTCTTCTGCCAAGAGCAGTGCCGCGCCAAACCCCCAAAGATTTTCTCCGATATTGAGCGCGCTCGGCAGGGGTTCGTGCCAACCATATGCAAAGGGCTCCCTCAATATGGAAGGAGAATACAGGCCCCAACGGGGCATGTGAAAAGCGAGCACCTCAGGGACACTGTGTAGGTGAAATCGCCGCACCGGAAGGCCCTCCCAATCGGATTGCCCACCAAAAAGGGAATAGAGCCTTAGCGAAACTCCTTGCTCTCGCATGGCACGCACTTCTCGCTGAAGAAAGGTCTCGGTGTGTACCGGAAAGGAAGTAAAAATGTAGGCAACGTCGAGCATGGTCGACTATTTAAAGACCTTGGCTAGAGCATCGCCTACTCTATCCAAGTCTTGTCGCGTGTGACGAGCAGAGACTGCAGTGCGGAGCAGGTCCTTTCCTGGAGGGACCCCAGGCGCAATGGCCAACACAGTAAAGATACCAAGCTCAAAGAGTTTTTTCCAAATACGATAGGCACGCTCTGTTTCGCCAATTACGATCGGCACTGCCGGACTCTCGCTGCCCCAGTAATCCAGCCCTAGGTCAGAAAGAATTTTTTTGTAGTAGCGGGTATTCTCCCAGAGCCGCTCACGATAGCTGGCATCGGCTTGTAAAATATCAAGAGCAGCTTCGGCGGACGCAACTTGAGCGGGCGCCGTGGCTGCGCTGAAGATTGTTTGCTTAGAATGAGTGCGGAGGTACTCTATGGCACACTTATCTCCCGCGATAAAACCGCCGGTAGAACTGAGAGCCTTTGAGAAACTGCCAACGACCAGATCTATTTCATTTTGCAATCCAAAGTGGAAAGCAGTGCCTTCGCCCCGAGGCCCCAACACACCGAAGCCATGGGCATCATCAAGTACTGTAAATACGTTTTGCCCTCGGACAGCTTCCATGATTTCAGGCAATTTTGCCACGTGGCCCTCCATAGAATAGATGCCCTCGAGCACCAAGAGCTTAGGGGTGGCTTTGTCTTCGTGAGAAATAACATCGCGCAGATCTGCAGCATTGTTGTGGCCAAAACGCTCAACACGCGCGGAAGACAGCAAGATACCCGACCAGAGTGAGCTATGCACATTACGATCTACCAGAACGAGATCGCCCTTGGTGGCAAACGCGGCAACCGCAGTCATACAGGAGAGGTAGCCGGCTGCATGGATCTGACAATCTTCTTTGCCAAGATAGGCCGCCAACTTCTCCTCCATACGGCGATGAATGGAACGAGAGCCGTTGGAAGGGCGGGCACCTGTGGTACCACTGCCCCACTCATCCATAGCTCTTTTACCCGCCTCAATGACTTTTGGGTGGTCACTTAGCCCAAGATAGTCATTGCTCGTCATCATGAGCAATTCTTTGCCGTCTATCCAAATTCGGGTACCTTCTTGCCGCTCAATATGGTGATACCAAGGCGCGTATTTGAGGCGGTCGCGCGTGTTGCGGTCTGTGACACACCGTTCGTGCAAGCTGTTTCTGTATTTTGAGGCAAAAGGGTTCACGCGCTATCTGAAGATGATGACTTTGGGCTAATTCCCGATTTGGGGCATCACACCACATTGCAGACTATCGCGCTCACACTCAAGTGCGCGCTTCAAAAATAAACGCCCCTCAAAAGGATATATTAACTCTGGGTTACTTTTCCTCAGGCAGTAGGCCGTAAGTAAGAGTAATCTCGTCGGCGAATGCTACGCGTTCGCCATTGCAATGGATACTTCCTTCAAAAGAGGCTAGAGGGTTGTGAATCTTCTTCACCTTTACCTTCAAGTGTAAGAACTCTCCAGGACGGCATAACCTGTGGCAACGCATACCCTCTGAGGAGAAAAAGTAAATCTTACTGGAGTCTACCCTTCCCGCAAACTCTTCACGGTCAGATTTGATCAGAAATAGTACGGCCAGTTGCCCGAGAGCCTCCATCATAATAGATGCAGGGAAGATGGGATTACCCTTAAAATGGCCCTCTAAGAACGACTCATCCCCGGCGATACGGTAACTGCCTTCGGCGGTTTCGCCATTGATGCGGGCTTCCTGTAGAAAGAGGAACGGGTGCGAGTGAGGCATTACGGCGGCTATCTCTTCCATGGAGAGAGAGCGCTGCTTTTGAGGAATGGGGAGCCCCTTTACTTTGCAATCAAGATAGGCCTTTATGTCGCCAAGAGTGCGTATACCGCGTAATTCTTCATTTTGGATGGAGATATCCAAGGTCTCTTCAACCTGCATAATTATCTCGACCATGAGGAGAGAATCTACGCCCAAATCCTCATAAAGACGGGTAGAATCGTTGTTTTGACGAACGATTGGGCGCATTTCCGGCTCCACAAAACGCTCTATGATCCCTAGCACTATGGTGGGTACTTGCGAATGATCCCCATTAGTCCGATAGGCCACGGCAGCCTCAATCGTTTGCGGTGAACACCGCTTGAGCGCTTCACGTAATTCGGATTCGTTAAAACTTGTTTTCAAAATTCGGGAAACCTGCTGAGGTTGGGCTTTAGACGCTTGAGCATTAGGACGTGGTGCATATCCTTCAGAGCAAGCAAGGGTTACAGTATTCATGGCACGATAGAAGGTGAAAAATCAGGTGTAAATAGTATTTTTTGGGGGCGCCAGAGCATAAAGGGCGCATCAGATAGTGACGAGTGTCACTTATATGTTACGCCAAATGCATGCCAAAGGATGCATAATGCCCAAACTAATTTAAAAATAAATGCGTCTAGGTAGCATTTCACTCATCAAAAAAGGGCACCGTATATTAATGACTGGAGACTTTCATTATTATAAGTCCTGAGATAATAAGCGACGCGGCGACCAACCGCATGGCATTAACAGGCTCAGAGAGGAGAGTAATCCCAAGAATAAAGGCCCCAACAGCGCCGATTCCTGTCCAAATAGGGTATGCAGTGCCGAGGGGAATTGTTCGCATGGCTAGGGCAAGTAACCAAAAACTGCCAAGCATGGTCACAAAAGTAATCACGGAGGGCACAATCCTACTGAACCCTTGTGACTGCTTCATAGAGTAAGCCCATACGACCTCAAGAACACCTGCAAAAAGGAGATACACCCAAGCCATAGAAGCTGCCGTAGAATGAGTTGTTGGGCCGTCCCGAATGCGTACACCCTTTGTGGGGGAGGTCGTCCTCCTAGATGAAATGGATAAGCTAAGAGACAGGAGGAGCAAGGTAATTTTTGGCAATGAAATACAGGGTCATCCTAGAGCTGGCTTGCTTATTTTACTATCCTAGATGTAAAAAGTGTGGACCAAACCGTCGCAATAATGCCAGACCCTAGTGCCAATCCGCAGGTGAGAATCGTTGAGCTTCGAGGGCAGATTGCCCGTCATGATGCGCTCTACTATAAGGAGGCAACCCCGCTAATATCTGATTTCGAATATGATTTGCTGAAACAAGAGCTGGCGGCACTGGAGGCAAAGCATCCCAATCTTGCCACTGAAGAGAGTCCTACCAAGAGCGTAGGGGATGACCGACTGGAAGGATTTGTAACGTATAGGCATAGACGACCTATGCTAAGTCTGGATAATACCTACTCCCGCACAGAGTTAATGGAGTTTGATGCCAGATTGCGACGCGCTCTAGGGCAGACCGATGCCGTCTATGAATACTTGGTGGAGCCTAAAATAGATGGGCTTGCTATCTCCATAACCTATGAAAATGGCCAGTTTGTGAGGGCTGTTACAAGAGGCAATGGCGTGGAAGGAGACGACGTGACACGCAATTTGGCTACGTTTAAGACTTTGCCCCGCAAGCTAGCGGGAGAAAAGCACCCTACTGTAATGGAAGTAAGGGGTGAAGTTTACATGACGCGCGCGGAATTCGAGCGCATAAATGCTGAGCGAGCCGCAGCGGATTTGCCGCTGTATATGAACCCACGTAATTTAACCTCAGGCACCATCAAGCAGCTCGATCCCGCTGAGGTGGCAAGGCGCAATCTTTGCTTTGCGATACATGGGTTTGGGTATGTCGAGAATGCTCCATGGAAACGCCAAAGCGAGGCACATCAATATTTCAATAAATGGGGTTTGCCTGTGGTGGAAGCCGCGCGACTGGCCAAAGGACCCGATGCTGTCTGGCAAGAGATTGAGGCCATTGATAAGCTGCGCCATGAATTGCCCTATGAGACCGACGGAGCAGTGGTGAAGCTGGATGAGTTAGAGCTTCAAGAACAGGCAGGCTACACCTCCAAATCGCCCCGCTGGGCGATGGCCTATAAATTTGCTCCTGAACAAGCAGAGACCGTATTAGAAAAAATAGCTATTCAGGTGGGTCGCACGGGTGCGCTGACACCCGTGGCCAACTTGCGTCCCGTGCTTCTGGCAGGTACAACGGTGCAAAACGCTTCACTGCACAACGCAGACGAAATTTCTCGAAAAGACATTCGTGAGGGAGACTGGGTGGTGGTACAAAAGGCGGGCGAGATAATCCCGCAGGTGATCGCCGTGAGAAAGGAAAAACGTCCTGCAGATAGCAAGCCATACACCTTTCCAACACACTGCCCCGAATGCCAAACCAAAGCGGTAAGAAACGATAAAGAAGTAGTCTGGCGCTGCCCCAACTACACATGCCCGCCTAAAGTGCGGCGGAGACTTGAGCACTTTGCCGCCAAAGGGTCTCTTGATATCGAGGGGCTTGGTGAGGCAGTGGTGCAACAAATCGTTGAGAAGTCCTTGGCAGCAGAACCTGCGGATCTTTATAAATTAACATATGATCACTTACGAACCCTCGATAAGTTCGGCGACAAGAGTGCGCGCAATCTGCTGTCCGCGATCGAAGCCAGCAAAACCGCCGAACTATGGCGGGTGATCAACGGACTCGGCATACCCGAAGTAGGAGCGCAAACCGCAAAGGACCTCGCGAGACGATTTGGCACATTGGAAACCCTGATGGATGCTTCTGCGGAGAAGCTTCAGGAAGTAAATGGCGTGGGCAAGGAAGTGGCCGCCAGCATACGTGCTTATTTTGAGAACCCAGAGCAAAGAGCCATCGTTGAGCAGCTTTTATTAGTCGGACTAAAGCCTACGCCCCCTCCAGGCACCGCAGCCAGTGGCAGCGCCGTGAACGAAGCCGTCTTTGGCAAGTCCTTCGTTCTCACGGGCACGTTGCCCACGCTTTCCAGAGATGAAGCGGCAGCCCTCATAGAAGCAGCGGGAGGCCGCGTGGCTGGCAGCGTGAGCAAGAAGACCGACTACGTGGTCGCCGGAGAATCTGCAGGCAGCAAACTGGCAAAGGCTGAACAACTCGGCATAAAGATACTTGATGAAGAATCGCTTAAAGAATTACTCTCCCCCACAAGCGCCCGAACTGCCTCCAAAACAAATGACCGCCAGACTACCCTTTTCTAACCAGAACACGTACTACTAGCCCGCAAGCAAGATGACCCCCAACTCCATAGCGCCTGTTTTTCGTGTGGCTGACATCGAAGCCGCGCTTGCCTACTATACCGACACTTTGGGCTTCACTAAGGATTTTGTCTTCGGCAATTACGCTGGCCTGAAGTTTGGCGCGGCCCTGTTGCACATCACCAGTGGGGACAATTATCAACGGCTACTCGGCGGCGGCACAGCCTATCTCTTTTGTGATGAAGTGGATGCCTACGCTGCCGCCATAAAGGCCAAAGGCGCACACTTGGCCTGCGATCCAGCAGACCAGCCCTACCAAATGCGCGACTTCACTGTCATAGACCCCGATGGAAATCATTTGCATTTCGGGTGTCCCATTTGCCAGTAATGACCAGACTTTTTTGTCGCAATCCGCAAATCAAACCTTTTAATAACGTAGCTATATGCGATCCATA
>CAZHQD010000126.1:0-7599 GCA_964533835.1 uncultured Puniceicoccaceae bacterium
AACAACTCCCGCTTGCCCGTGCCCTTCGCGCTACTAAGATGCCCTTATGGCCGAGATTATCACTAGCGAGCAGCAGCCCTTTGTCCACCTCCACTGTCACAGCGATTACAGTCTACTGGATGGGTGTGCCCTCGTCAGCAAGCTCGTGGAGCGTGCGGCCAGGATGGGGATGCCTGCCATCGCGCTTACGGACCACGGCAATTTGTTTGGCGCTGTCGAGTTCTACAAAACGGCCAAGGCCAAGGGCGTAAAACCCCTCGTGGGCTGCGAGATATATCTCGTCATTGACCACCTGATGACGGAGAAGCCCCGTCGCCTAAAGCCCGCCGAAGATGAAGAGCTGGAGACGGGCGCAAACTCCAGCGGGCTTGCGGGCAAGATCTTCCACATGGGCCTTCTCGCTCGAAATGCCAAGGGCTGGGCCAACCTCAGCAAGCTCGTCTCTCTCGCCCACACACAAGGCATGTATTACCGCCCTCGTGTGGACTTCCAGACGCTTGCCCGCCACGCCGAGGGCCTCACGGGATTCACGGGCTGTATGCAGGGCGTCATCCCCCAGCACCTTCTCCGTGGCGAAATGGATAAAGCCCGCGAGTGGCTCTCCCGCTTCATCGATATTTTCGGCAAGGAGCACTACTTCGTGGAAATCCAAAACCATGGCATCCCCGAGCAAAGCCGCATTAATAAAGACATCCTCAAGCTCGCCCGCGAATTTGGCGTGAAGGTCATCTGCTCAAACGATGCCCACTACACCGAGCAGGCCCACAGTGTGCCCCACGATATGCTGCTCTGCATCCAAACGGGTAAAAAGGTGGCCGACCAGAGCCGCATGCGCTACGCCAACGACCAATTCTACCTCAAGAGCCGCGCCGAGATGGCCACGCTCTTCGGCGAGGTGGAAGGCGCGCTTGATAACACCCTCCTTGTCGCCGAGCAGTGCGACCTCTCCATCGAGTTCGGCAAGTCGAAGTATCCCGTCTTCCGCATGGATGCAGCGACTCAGGCCCGCTGCGGCACCAATCCAGGCTTCCTCCGCGAGCTTTGCGAGAAGGGCATGGAGCGCCGCTATGGCGTGGCTTACGCCGCCTCCAAAACCAGCGACGACCCAGCCGTCAAAGAGCTCGCCACCCGCCTGGACTACGAGCTCGACATCATCGGGCGCACGGGCTTCGTGGATTACTTCCTCATCGTGCAGGACTTCATCAACTGGGCCAAAGAGCGCAACATCCCCGTTGGCCCGGGGCGCGGTTCGGGCGCTGGCTGTATGGTGGCCTACGTGCTTGGCATTACCGATACCGATCCCATCCGCTTCCGCCTCCTCTTCGAGCGCATGCTCAATCTGGAGCGTGTTTCCCCGCCCGACTTCGATATCGACTTCTGTATGCGCCGTCGAGACGAGGTTATCGAATACGTCCGCTCCAAATACGGCGCAGACTGCGTGGCCAACATCATTACCTTCGGCACCTTTGGCGCCAAAATGGTCGTGCGCGACATCGCCCGTGTTATGGACGTCCCTTATGGAGATGCCGACCGCATTGCCAAGATGGTCCCCGAGGGGCCAGACGTCACTATCGAGAAGGCCCTCGCCCAAAGCGCCGAGCTTCGCGCCGAGGTAGAGCGAAATGCCGTCGCCAAAAACATCTTCGAGCATGGGCGCGTTATCGAGGGCATGGTGCGCAACACGGGCAAGCACGCCGCTGGCATCATCATTGCCGACCAGCCCCTCATAGACCTCGTCCCCGTTACCATTCAGGAAGACGCGCTCACCACCCAGTTTGAGAAGGGCGCCGTCGAGGACCTGGGCCTCCTGAAGATGGACTTCCTCGGCCTAAAAACCCTCACCGTCATTGCCGACGCCGTACAGAATATCCACGAGACTGCGGACGCGAAATTCGATCTCGAAAAAGCCCCCTACGACGACCAGAAAACTTACGACCTTCTCCGCGAGACCCGCACCGTCGGTGTCTTCCAAATGGAATCTGGCGGTATGCAGTCTCTTTGCCGCCAGCTCGAAGTAGGCTCGATAGATGAAATCATAGCGCTCATCGCGCTCTACCGCCCGGGCCCGATGGACTGGATACCCGACTACGTAAAAGGCAAGAAAGAGCCCACCGCCATCAAGTATCCGCATCCCATCCTTAAAGACCTCCTCAAAGAGACCTATGGCGTTATGGTGTATCAGGAGCAGGTCATGGAAGCTGCCAAAATCCTTGCAGGCTACACTCTGGGCGGCGCCGATATCCTCCGCCGCGCCATGGGGAAAAAGGACGTCAAGAAGATGGCCGAGCAGCAGCTCAAGTTTATCAAAGGCTGCAAAGAGCGCCACAATATCAGCGAGGACACCGCCAAAGACCTTTTCTCTATTCTGGAAAAATTCGCGGGCTACGGCTTCAACAAATCTCACTCTGCCGCCTACGGCATCCTCACCTATCGCACCGCCTACCTAAAGGCCAATTTCCCCGCCCAGTTCATGGCGGCAGCCCTCACCTGTGAATCGGGTAACTCCGATAATACCGCCAAGTTCCTCGACGAGTGCCAGGCCATGAACATCACCGTGGCGGGGCCCGATATCAATCTCTCCCGCACCAATTTTACCCCATTAGTGGACCCCAAATCAGGTGAGAGCAAAATCCTTTTCGGCCTGGCCAGCATCAAGGGCGTAGGTGCCTCTGCTACCGAGCCTATCATAAAGGAGCGCGAGGCCCACGGCCCTTATAAAGACTTCAGGGACTTTGTGACTCGCGTCGATAGCAAGACGGCCAACAAGCGCGTCCTCGAAAATCTCATCAAGACAGGCGCCTTCGATTCCGTTGGCGAAGACCGCGGAACTCTCCTTGCCGATATGGACGGCATCATGGCCGAGGCCGCCTCCGCTCAGAAAGACCGCGAAGCAGGGCAGGGGAGCCTCTTCGATCTTCTCGCTCCCGAACCTCCCAAGCGCTCCGCCGCCAAGGCCGCCGCCGATAAAAAGCCCGTCAACACCGAGAAATCCCTCCCTCTCGCCGAGCGTCTCCAATTCGAGAAAGAGCTTCTCGGCTTCTACGTTAGCGGTCACCCCCTCAACGCCTTCAAAGGCATCACCGATGTCATAGACACCTTTGCGGGCGAGGCCTACCGCGAGCTGCCCGACCGCACCCCATTCCGTCTCTGCGGCGTCGTCTCCAAGCTCGACAAAAAAATCAGCAAAAAAGACAACCGCCCTTGGGCCATCGTTACCCTCTCCTCCAAGGACTCCAACCACACTTTTAATATCTACTCCGATGCCTTCGAGCGCTCCCAGCACCTTCTCGCCACGGGCACAGCAATCGTTGTGCAGGGCAGTATCAGCCACCGAAACGACGATATCCTCCTCAATGTCGAGAGCGTTCTCCGTCTGGATCAGGCCATCAGCAGCCTCGTCCGCAAAGCCACATGGTATCTGGAGCCAGGCATCCTGGCCGACGAGTTTATGCAGCTCCTCAAAGCCCGTATAGACGCAGAGACGGGCGCCACCAATCTCCGCCTTGGCTTCGTCATTGAGGGCCAATCCGCCGCCATTGCCGACGTCGCTCAGCCTCTTCGCTGGATGTGTACCGCCGAGGACTACCAGGCCCTCCGCCGCCACCCAGCCGTCCAGTATGTTGAGCTGGAAGTCCCTCCTCCCCAACCCCGCGAACGCGACTGGCGCAGAGGCAAATCGAGCTAGTAATCAGGAGCTCTCTTTAGTTAAAATCTTGATACAAAGTTATAACAAACTTGGATTAATTTATGATACATCATAAAATTATCCTGATTATTCTGTGATATATCATAAAATAATACGCGGTGCCACTCAGCGGCCATCTAAACCAACAACCTACTTCTCCTCACCCTTTGCCGCTCTAGGGGCCACACCCGTCTTGGGATAGTTGGTTACCACTTCCCATACTACTTCCTGCATCAGCTTTGCGGTCTCAGGCGGTATGCTTACCGTCTTCTTGTGATCGGGCAAATAGACTTCAGTGGGCAGTCCCACAGGAGATTTATGGTAAAGCACCGCATAGTGAGTCAGCGCCAATAGGTAGGTTCCGAGCGCGCTCAAGTGTATGTTGTCTTGCTCTCCCTCTTCGCTTTTGTGGAAGAGGTCTTCTTTGCCAGATACTCCCTCTACGCCCCCGCGCTTCTCCACTTCGCGGACAAATCGGCCAAGCGCTTGCCCGCCTGGAATCATATGGATCGTGCCCGTCATGCCCTCGGCTGCCTGCGCTCGCCGCAGTATCTCCCGTTCCCAATAGCGCTCCAGATCCTTATCGATTCGATTCAGCCACCCCTCGTTGTCGTTTATCGGGTGCCATGTCTCATAGAAATACACCCGAGTGGTGGGGTTTGCCTTCCATGCCCGCTTTGCCCAGCGGCTCAGGTAATCCCACGGCTCAAAATATTTAATCGCATCGCGAATTTCCACCATTTCAGTCAATACCATGGCGTCATAGTCTCCGCTATCCACTGCCTCATAGGCATCGCGAAAACGTGGGTTAGCATTCTCCACTTCAAACCCATTCACTGGCACATCAGGCTCCCAGTGGGATTTCAAGGTCGCCCCCCAGCCGAGCTGTAGCTCATAGCGGTGCTTCTCCCCCGCAAACTGCTTTACCACGGCGGGTATATTGCGCCCCACCAAACTATGCCCGATATAATACACAGCCAGCGGTTTCTCTGGCGGCGCTAGCGGTATCGCATGCAGCGCAGCCATAGCCTCCTCAGAGAGCGGTTCTGGCGCGGCAGCATTGATAAACGGTGAAGTCATTGAGAGTAAAATAAGAGCAAATAAGGGTATTCTAATAATCATTCACCCTCACTCTGCCATTAAACCACCAAAGCCACAAATCCTTTTATCCTCTCTAGCCTCCACCCATAACCCATGTTCACCTATAATTACAAATTATAATAAATTATACACTTGAAATCCTGTCAAAAGCCTCCCATAACCGCCCATTATCTCACAAAAATAACGAAAACATTCACTATACAAATCACTGCACCTGTCTCAACTTCTTCATTCTTAATTCATCATTCTGCCTTTTAAATCATAAATCTAAAATCTTAAATCTGAAATCGCACCTCCTCGCCCGACAGCGCGCCTACTTTCCAAATCCGAAATCCGAAATTCAAAATCCGAAATCCATGCACACCTACACCTCCACCCTCGCATTCCTCGTCGTCGCGCGCCGCTTTACCGCTGAAGACTGGGAATACAACCTCCAATACCTCGACACCCGCGCCTGCGAGCTCGGCGGTCAAGCCTGCAAAAACCTCCGCGAAAAGATCGCAAAATGGCGTAGCCTCCTCTTTCCCGAGCGCGTCACCGCCCGCAAGTATGGGCGCGGCTTCTCCTTTTCCCTCGCCGCCCTCACGGGCATAGCCGAATACCTCAAGACCGACACCCCCGACAAATGGCGCGGTCTCTCCTTCCACCGCATGTGCGAGTCCCTCTTCGAGTTCTACAAAACCGCCATCCGCCGCGCCCAGCAAGACCCCGATGCCGCCATGGAGTCCCTCCGCAAAGCCGAACCACCCCCGCAAAAATCCCTCATTACCACATTCAAAGAAATACGAGCCGCCAAAATCGCCCAGGAAGCGCAGGCGACACAATCCCAACCCAATCCACCACCTGCGAGCCCACTGCCTGCCCCTCATACTGCTCCAATAACTGCCACCCCAGTAACAGAAGCTCCGCTTCGCCGAAAACCAGCCAACGAGGAAGAGCGAGCAGCCCTCCGCCAATCCCTCGCCGCCCTAAACCCCTTCGCGGTTTAGGCCCAATTACCCTTTTCAGTGATGGTCAGAGGGATCGGCAGCTACGCCTCTACTCTCTGATCTGAAAACTGAACACTGAAAACGGAAAACTGTTACTACCGTTCTTTATTCGCCCTCGTGGCTTCGACGCGCTCTTTGACATTCCCATCCAGCAAAATAAAAAGAGGGCACGGCACTACTGCCGCACCCTCTCTGGTTAAATCTATCAGAATTTCAGCCTACTCAATTTCCATCCACTCATTGGTGGTTGTATCCTGGAAACGGCGAGGATTATGGCTTTCTTTCTCATACAGGAGGATTTTGCCCGACTCGGCGTGGAACAAACTCGGGTAGAAATCCTTAGTCGTCCAGAGCCAGCCCATAGCGAGATCGTAGAGCCAGATATTGCCTGCGTCGTTTGAGTAAAACCACTGCCAGCCATGATGGAAGTGATAAATCCAGCCACTGTTCGTTAGGTAAATGAATCCATACCAAGGGCTGTAAGAGATATCTTTAACCATGGGCACGGCTCCCGCCCACAGCCCCGTATGCTCAAACTGAACATTGTCAATATAGACATGCGGCTCATTGTAGCTACCATCTCCAGGATAGTAACTGCTATAGCCTCTTTCTATCTGCCAAGCTATATAATGCACTCCTTCGGGGATCATGATTGTGTCTGTATACCACTCTGAATCGTAATCGCCGTAATATTCAGGGTTCCGGAGTGATTTCAACATCGCCCACGCTGGATTCTCAGACTCCATTGCCTTATATAAAGAAATCGTGGATGCATTATCGTATGGGAGCTTGATTTCATACGTTAATTTGCCAGGACCTCTCACAGACGTTTGTAGCCAAGCCGTCTCACCAAACGGAACGAATGGCGATCTTGCTGCATCTTCTTGATCTAATGTGGTCGTGCTTTGCCCATACCATTCCACGCCTGCCTCCTCGCTTCCTGAAGTCCAATCCAGGTAGGTGGCATCCAGCGCTTCCCCTAAATCAATCGACTCTTCACTGGTATATGATATCTGATTCAGGTACCCGATTATCGAGTCCCTATCGCTGCCGTTATTCGTTACACACCATTCTACTAGGTAAGTTCCTTTTGGTACGATTAGGCTTTCAGCGCTCCAAGTGTTATTCTGGTTCAAAAACCGTCCAAAACCATACTTCGGTTGTAAAAATCGATCCCATGCTAGGCGAACATTAAAATGCAAGCCATAGCTAATCTTGCCTTTCCAACGGTAATGCAAAGTGCCTGGCCCTGTTACATATGTCCGAATCCATGATCTTTCACCTTGGGAGGGTACTGAAGATTGTGCAGCGTCTGATCCGTTTTCACCAATTCCTGGCAGTCCATACCAGCCAAGTGCGTCAGAACTTGTCGAGAAAATCAACGCATCCGTGTCTAGTGCATCGCTAAGGGATACGGTGGTTAGAGTGTCAACAACTACCTTATCCAAATAGGCCACAACTGAGGCCATGTCAGTATATGCATAATAGCCCGAATCGTTAACTTGCCATTTTACGCGCCATTCGCCGGCGGGGACCTGAATAAACTCCTCTTTCCAGCGGCCTGTGGGACTTCTGTATTGAGTATCAACTATAGCTGCCGTTGCCCACTGGTCATTTGTGGAACTATCTGCTTTTTGGAGTAAGCAAACCAAGGTATTTTCACTGCTATAGAGACTAGTGGTGTTTGTTAATTCTAGCTTCCAACGAAATGAAAGCAAAGCTGGCCCGATCACTGTAGTCTCTACTTGGGGCGCTTCATCTCCGCTTGTATATCCAAAAGTAGGAGAAATGAGAGTGTCTCCTCCTTCAGCTCCATTTTCTTTT
>CAZHQD010000127.1:0-7479 GCA_964533835.1 uncultured Puniceicoccaceae bacterium
GCTGGGGATCCTGCAAGAAACTACTGGGGCTACATCTTCCGCATTACTCAAGCTGGGGACTACACGTTTTCGGCACGCACAGGCTCAGCTGTGAATGGCAGCCAAATGGAAATTCGCGTTGATAGCGTCAGCCGCGCCACGGTGAATGTGCCCAATACTGGCAGCCTTAATACGCTCACCGATTCCGGTTCGCACACTGTTTACCTGAATCCTGGACAATACGGATTGATCGTGAAGCACATCGCAGGTCGTTTCAATATCAACCAAATCAAGATTGCTCGCGGCAGCGGCACGTCTTCTTCTTCGAGCAGTTCATCTAGCTCTTCCAGCTCCAGTTCTTCCAGCAGCAGCTCCTCCTCTAGTAGCTCTTCTTCTAGCACCACAAGTTCTGGCGGATCGCTGCAGACGCTCACCACCATCACAACCGGTACTGTCGCTGAGCGCGGAGTAACTTTTGATCTTACGAACAACGGCACAAGCACCATACGCTTGTCTGGAAAGTTCCAGGTAAAAGTTAGCAATGGTGTAAATGCAGCTGTTGATGTCTACACACGTAGTGGATCTGCCTACAGCACAACAAATAATCCAGCTGCTTCATCTGCGGGCTGGACTAAACTAGGATCCACGGCAAACGTAACGGGCACAACCGGGTTAGTAACAGCCAATACTGGTGCTACCATTGATATCGCTCCAGGGCAGACGCTTGGAGTTTATCTGCACAATGGGCTCGGTACTTCTGCAATTAATTATACCAGTGGTGGTACCGACACCTTCACGCAGGGCTCACTCCAGCTCAAGGCATGGCAGGGTCTAGGCGGCGGTAGCGTTTTCGCTACATCCCTCTTTGGTCCCGCTCGTGTGTTTAACGGCTCGGTTGAGTTTTCAGTGGTAGGTGGTTTTGGATCCACTCAAACGATTAACACAGTCACCACGGGCACCAATACGGAACGTGGCGTTACCTTCGATCTCACAAATACTGGCACTACCACGATTCGCTTAACTGGAGCGTTTAGTGTTAAGATGGCAAGTGGAGCAACTGCTGCCATAAATGTGTACACTCGTAGCGGTTCAGCTTACAGTGCCACTAATAATCCTGCCGCGAGCTCTGCCGGATGGACACAGCTGGGAGCCACCGCCAATGTCACAGGCGCTGCTACAGGCTACACTACATTCAATACTGGAGCTACGCTTGATATTGCTCCGGGACAGACCGTTGGTGTTTATCTGCACAATTCCAGCGGCAACACGGCAATCCAATACACCTCTGGTGGTACCGATACCTTCACACAGAATGGCCTACAAGTTAAGGCCTGGCAAGGCATAGGGGGTGGCAGCGCCTTCTCTGCTTCCTTATTTGGGCCTACCCGTGTCTTCAATGGTTCGGTTAGTTTCCAGGTTGGCCAGTAATCGCCCATTCTAATCTAAATCGCTTAATCGCAACCCCTTCCACCTCGGTGGAAGGGGTTGTTTGTTTTCAATTGAAAATTATTTTTAAAAAACGCATCCAAGAGGCTCAGCGTTAGCGTATTACTCTATATAGCACACCACTATCGCGCTTCAATTCAATGAAAACCACTCTATTGCTCACACTGTTCATCGGCATACCGTTACCGCTTCTCTACGCCGAGCCTACTCTCTTCCCCGCTAAAAACGCCCTCGCGCTCACCGTCACCGAAGACGGCCTGGTGCTGGAAGGAGCAGACCTGGTGACTCCTGACTTGGACAACTGGCAGGTGAGCTGGCCGGCGGTTTTAAAGGACAAACTGCCTCTTCCCGAAGAAAAAGTTGTTGTTACGAAATCAGATTTGTTTACCCAAACGTCACGCTGGATAAGTTATGGAAACTACAGCTTCGAGTTTCGTGAGAGCGTAAGTTGTAAAGAAAAGATATGTTGGGAGTACATTAAAACAAACCAATTCTTTGTTTACAAAAATGATCAAGAGATAGATTCCTTCACTTTAGACAGTCATCATAATATACGAACAAAGCAGATATACAAATCCATAAATATGTATATTACCTCAGTGGGACTTGCTACCGAGGTAATAGAATATTCTATAAATTTAGACATTCCATCCGGATTAAGTAATAATATTAAAATCTATAATGAGTTGAGTGACTCAATTATATTCAGTGCGAAAATAGTACATCCAGGCACGTTTCCCTTTTTTAGTCGATTTATATCTAACTCCAAACGTATTTACGCTTCGTACTCTTATTTATATAGTATTGTTGATGGTAAAATAACTGCTAGTTATGGTACTAACGCGGGCATCTATTCCTGCTCTTCATCAAATCTAATATTTACGCCGATTGATAATCAACGCGCCTTGCTTCCCGATCCATCCACAATGACTTCTCGTCCCGATGCCATCGTAGACGACAGCGCCGATGCCATCATCTTCGAGAAGCGTGTTTATACCAACGATAATGGCCAAACGTGGACATACTATGACAGCCCCCTTCCTGCCGATTACTTATCTTACGATGAAGGCTTTTTTGAGTATGTGACGCTGCCCACCGAGGAAAACGGCCTTACTCATCCCGTCCGTAAGCGCAGTGCGGATAAAGGGGCGACTTGGGAAGAGGTGGAAAATCACGCGCAAATTGGAGATTACTCATTCGGTCTTTCGTGGAACGAGGAGACGCAAACGAGCGAAGGGATCATTGTTCACCCAATTGTGAGGTCTGTCCCAATCTACTTAAAGGATTGGTGGGTTCTCGACTTGCGTGCCTTTCAGGACACCTTTGTGGTATTGCTCAAGCACGCCACTGATCCCGATAGGGAGCACCAGCTTCTTTGTCTTCCGGTTGATAATTCTCCGCTTACTTCCACCGCGTATTCGGAGCAAGTACTTAGGGATGGACACTGGAAAGCGGAGGTGGTACGCGCGCCCAAAGTGCGCTTAGCCGCAGAAGATTTGGGTAACGCTGAGCTGCTCGATTTTAATTATGAAAATCTTGTTCAAATCAATCTTGGCTACCCAACGGGCCGCGTGGAAAATGTGATCTACGGCGAGGCCGACATCGAATCCTATCCTTGGGTTTACAGCTATGAGTTGGGGTGGCACGCCTACTTTACCTCAAATGATGCCACAATTCCTGGCGCTTTTCTTTGGACACCCGAAGAGAGCTGGCTTTTTACCTGCGTAGGTTATTACCCCTTTATCTGGAGTTTTGTGGAAGAGAACTGGATTTGGGTAGATGTGGGGGAGGGAAGGACCAAGCAGTGGTATCTGTATCTCGGTGATGGCAACTGGAAACAGATTCGCTGAGGCAGAGACTGTCAGGCTTATTACGGTAGCCTACCCTTCCAATTGTGCGGAAGGGTAGGCTTTTTGCTAAATGCAGTTACTCACCTTGGGCCATTGAGTAGCCGTTCTTGCCGTCAAAGGTGTAGAGATGCTCCGTTTTCACGAAGTCAAACTTTTGTGCGGCAAGAGTCTGGAGCAGGGTGGTGATTTGTCCGTGTGTGACGGGCTTTTGTTCTGCGGTAAAGCGACAGCGCCAGTGGTCCGTACGGAAGGTTTCAGGGAAACCACCCGGATACACGAGCACGCCGCGATTGGTTATGAGCTTCAGGCTAAGTCCGGAACCAGAGGCTCTCGCGGCGGCTTCCAGCTTAGGTCCAAGTATGTTTGGATCGCGCCCTTGCACATCCCAATCTAAAAATATGTCTATGCCCACGAGTTCCTTGTGGGGCTTTGGCGGCTCAGAAAGGGTAATTTGGATGGGCTTATCGGCGTAATGGACGGCCTCTTGTTTGTCGGGAACTTGACCTAGGCGGTCAATCACCGCATCCGCAAAGGCTGCCGTGCCTACGCGTTGCGCAGAAAAAGTTTCCTGGTAGATATCAATCGTATGAATGCCGTCTTGTAGTGTTTTCAGCCAAGCATTCTTTATCTTCTCCGCTACATCGCCTTGACCAAGATGCACGAGCATCAGAATGGCTGCATTGAGCAGTCCAGAGGGATTGGCGATATCCTTGCCAGCAATATCGGGTGCAGAGCCGTGCACCGCTTCAAACATCGCGGCATCTACTCCTATATTTGCGCTTCCTGCGAGCCCTACTGAGCCAGCCACCAGCGCGGCAATATCGCTTATGATATCGCCATAGAGATTTAGCGTTACTACCACATCTAAATCCTCGGGACGCGCTGCCACGAGGGCGGCTCCTATGTCTATGATTTTGTGTTCTGTTTGCAGATCGGGGTACTCCTTGGCCATTTCCAGAAAGGTATTTTGGAAGAGCCCATCCGAGAGCTTCATTATATTGCTCTTTGTTAGACACGTTACTTTCTTGCGGCCATAAGCGCGCGCATACTCAAGGGCATAGCGGCAGATCGCTTCGCATCCTGGCCGAGATACCAGTTTTAGCGTTTGGCAGACTTCGGCAGTTTGCCTGTGCTCGATTCCTGCATACAAGTCTTCTTCATTCTCGCGAATAATTACCATGTTTATGCGAGGGTAGTGTGTAGCCACGTATGGAGCGTAGGACTTGCATGGCCGCACATTGGCAAAGAGCCGCAGGCTCTTGCGCAAAGTTACATTCAGGCTCTTGTAGCCCCCACCGAGTGGAGTGGTAATCGGGCCTTTTAGGAGTATGCGGTGCTTGCGCACTTTTTCCCAAGCATCAGGCGCAATTCCTGAGGTGTGGCCGCTCAGGTAGATTTTCTCTCCTACATCTATCTCCTCGTATTGGAGACGGGCTCCTGCTGCCTTGAGTATTCTCAAGACGGCATCGCTGATCTCTGGCCCGATTCCATCTCCCCGGGCGACTACGATGGTACTAGTATTATTCATTGTTTTCGATAGAGGACTCCAAGTTTGATCGGCAGCAGGATGCTGGCCAAACCGCAATCCCCCATTATGAGGATAGCATTTTGGCTATCGGTCAACCCCAAGTGGCTTATTTCTCGCCGTTTGTGGGCAGATGCTGCTTCTAGAGCCTACGGAAGACTACGGACACTTCTCCCTCAAGCTGACCTGGAGTTACAGGCACTACGGTGTCGTTTTTCACAGCAAAGGCCTGTTCAAAGCGAAGATCCGGGCATTTTGCCATAACTTCGCGGAAATGCTCCTCCGTCCAGGAGAACATTTCATAGTGATCTACAAGCGAGCGCGGGCACTCTTCAGGCCCATGGGTATGCACGGTACGGCGCACAAGATCAACGCGTCGCGAGCTATCAGTTTGAACGACCTCGTAGGAAATACGAGCCCGCCCGCCTTGCCAGAGGGGAACTTCCCATGTCTCCACATGGTGAGGAAACTGCACAACTGGCTCCAGGAAAAAAATGGTGAGCATAATGAGGCCACCAGGCATCGTGTGCGTTTTTACCGTGCTAAGGAAACGATGAAAACTCTGCTCGCTGGCAAGAAGCCCGCAAGTACCACTGAGCTCAAGAGTGACTTCATACGGTCCTTTTTTGAACTCGAGGGCGCACATGTCACCCTCGATAAACTCGTGAGCCCACACCCCACATTTGCGCCGAGCACTCTCTACCATGGCAGCGGAAATATCGTTGCCCGCTACGGGGATATTCCTTTTGGCAAAGTAGGCTAGCCAAGTAGCTGGCCCGCACGCTGGATCCATTACACTCTTTGGCGGTCTGCCTAGGAGTTTTTCCATCAGGGAGTAAACCTGATCGAATACACGCGTTTCAGGCGTGCGCAGATGATCGTAGAGTTCCGGATAATCGAAGAGCGATCGTGCGGTATTCATACTGGCTATTGCCCGCAAGCGCTTCCGCCCTTGGGGCAAGGCCCCGCAAGCCAAGGCACGCCTCATGTTGGGCAACAGGACCCTTTGAGGCTCAGGCTGGCAGCACACCGGGCCACCAACCTGTATTGCAAGCAAACAGTGGCTATATCAGCATTCACTTGCCAGAGTATGCAAGTTGATTGTAGCAAATCCTCATAGCATAAGACTGGCTACTGGATAGTACCTTCTTTTTGCTCAGGATTAGCCATTGGAATCTACCGTGTAGGTCATGATAGGATCTGCTTTGCCCTTCACGCGAATATCCCCACAGCTCCTGAATGCAAAACGGCTGCGAACGGCCACATAGGTGTATTCGCTGATAAGCATGTCCACATTGTTCATCTCTTTCGTGGCTGATTCCAAGCGCGAAGCCAGATTTACGCTGTCCCCTATGACGCCAAATTCCATGCGACGGCTGCTACCAATATTGCCTACAATAGCCACGCCCGTATTGATGCCGATGCCGATATGCAAATCTTGTACGCGGTCTATGCGGCCTTCTGCGCGCCACTTTTGCCTTAGCTCATCAAGTGCCTTTCGCATATCAAGGGCGGCAAGAATGGCATTTTCTTCCTGATAGGGATCGTCCCGCTCAGCGCCAAAAACAGCCATCAGCCCATCGCCCATAAACTTATTCAGGTAGCCCTTATGATTGAAGATAGAATCAATCATCTTTTCCAAGTAGGTGTTCAGAAGCTCTACCATCTCTTCAGGGGTAATTTTTTCTGAAAGACTCGTGAATCCGCGAACATCGGCAAAGAGGATGGTAATCTTCTTTCGTTCACTGCGCACGGCAGCAGCGCCTGTGTTGAGCACACTGTCGGTGACTTCTTGCGAAACGTAGCGTGCCAGGGCGCCCTTTAGGTTTTCACGCTGTTGCAGCCCAAGTATCATCTTGTTGAGTGACTCGGCTACCAGGCCAAACTCATCTTTGCTGTCCACCTTTACTTCTACGCCATAATTTCCAGTGGCCACTTGCTCTAGGGTTTCGCGAATGGCATGCAAAGGCTTAGCTGCCTTATTCGCCAAAAAGAGTGCCAGTGCTGCCGCCAATCCAATTGAGCCCACGAGTGAGCCTATGCTGATATACAAAATCTTGCGCAATTCTGCTACCACATTGTCCGCCGCCACATCCACACCCAGCACGGCCACGCCTTTGCCGCTGGAATCCCTTATGGGGGCTGTGGCAGTGAGCCATGTGCCCCATTGGTCGGTCATGAATTTGCTCTGCACTTGGGGCTCATTGAGGGAGTATTCTTCGTATTCTCCCGTAGGCCTGTAAATTTCGTTTACTAGCGCCTTGTCCTCCAGTAGCTCCTCCGCATCTATCACAAATCGGTAAAGCTTGGAGTCGCTTTTGTCGGGGCGCATACTGTAGATAAATTTTACCTCTATATCCTCGCGGCGGTTGGCATCGCGAAACTGGCGGAACTGCTCCACCAGTAGCTTGTAGTCTTCGCCCTCCATGTCCGCCTCCGTTTGCACACGCTCATGGCGGTCGCCATCTACGCTCTGTGCCGCTGTGGCCGCAATAGATAGGACTTTGCTGCTGATTTGGTCGAAGAGGTTGTGGTAGTTGCGGTAGTAGAGCAGCAGCGCAATCGCGCTATTGCTGACAATCGCTAGTCCCACGAAAAACAGTAAAAGTTTGGTGCGGTACTGCATTGAATCACAATTGCTGAGACGACAGAAGTTAAGCATGGGATAACCGCACCCGC
>CAZHQD010000128.1:0-7474 GCA_964533835.1 uncultured Puniceicoccaceae bacterium
GCGCAATCTAATGCTTGCGCCATTGACCGCTTTGGTCGATTATAGTCAATTCTTGCTAGACCGCATTTTCCAACCGTTTCGTAAACCAAAATCAGCCGCCATGGCCGAAGAGCAAAACAACGCAAATACAGCTACCACTTCTACTGATTCCAATCAGGCCGCAGCCCAGGATACCAAGACTGGCGCCGCCGGTCGCGCACCCGTTGATGGCTCGGGTGACGCGCTTTCGGCACTCGTAGAAAAATTGGCCGAAGCCACCTCTCAAGCTGCCGATTACAAGGACAAATACATCCGCACCGTTGCCGAGTTCGACAACTTTCGACGCCGTAGCCTTCGCGAGCGCGACGAGGCACGCTTTGGTGGTCAAGCAGCCCTGCTTGGTGACCTCCTCCCTGCCTTCGACAATCTTTCTCGCGGACTCGAAGCGGCCCGCCAGCACCACCCCGAAGCCAAAGGCATTCTTGAGGGTATTTCCATGGTGCAAAACCAGATTGCAGGTATCCTTAACCAATATGGCGTGAAAGAGATATTGCCTGAGGTTGGCGCGGACTTCAACCCCACCCTGCATGAAGCCGTGGCTCATATGCCAAGCAGCGACGTCCCTGAAGGCAAAGTCAGCTCTCTGGTTCGCGGTGGTTTCCAGATGAATGACCGCCTTGTCCGCCCCGCTAGTGTAGTAGTTTCGAGCGGTCCCGCAGACAAGGCATAGTTGTTCTGGGAATCACTTGCTTATCCTTTAACTGCCATTTCCACGATGTGGGCTAGGTCTAGGACATAAACAATATGCCGACGAAAACTGATTTATACGAATTACTGGGCGTCTCCAAAACGGCTACTGCTGATGAGCTGAAAAAGGCTTACCGCAAGCTAGCCGTGAAATACCATCCCGATAAAAATCCGGGAGATAAGGCTGCTGAGGAAAAGTTTAAGGAAATCTCCGAAGCTTACCAAATACTTACCGATCCCGATAAGCGTGCCGCGTATGACCGCTTTGGTCATGCAGCATTCCAGCAAGGAGGCTCCGCAGGGCCACGAGCGGGAGGCCGCGGCGCCAGTATGAATGATCCCTTTGATCTCTTCCGCGAAATGTTTGGGCAAGGTGGTGGAGGCGGTGGGGGTATCTTTGAAGAATTCTTCGGCGGTGGCGGGAATCGCGGTGGGCCACAGCAAGGAAACGATTTGCGCTACGACCTGGAAATAACGCTTCTTGAGGCAGCACGCGGTGTGGAGAAAGACATCACCTACCGCAGCGCAGTGAGCTGCACACGCTGTAGGGGGAGCGGTGCCGAGCCAGGCTCCAAGAAAGTCCGCTGCAATACCTGCAACGGGCACGGCCAAGTACAAACTACGCGCGGCTTTTTTAGTATTCGCCAAGTATGCCCCGCTTGCCACGGCGCGGGTGTAGTCATCGAAAAGCCCTGCCGCGAGTGCGAAGGCTCGGGACGCGTTGAGCAAAACCGCACCATTCGCCTCCGCATTCCTGCCGGTATTGACAATGGCAATCGCCTCCGCTCCAGCGGCAACGGCGAAGCAGGCACTCATGGCGGCGAGGCAGGCGATCTCTATGTTTACATCACGGTCAAAGAGCACGAGCTCTTCGAGCGCAAAGGGGATGACTTGCACTGCCAAGTGCCCATAAAGTTTACCTTGGCCGCACTTGGCGGGAGCATCGAAGTCCCCACCCTTGGCAACGAGTCGGGCCGAGCCACTGTCAAGATACCCCCTGGCACTCAGGATGGCACCACCTTTAGACTCCGCAACTACGGGATGCCTAACCTGCGCGGCGGCGAACGCGGGGATCAGCTGGTAAAGGTAAGCATCGAAGTTCCCAAGAAGCTTTCCTCCGAGCAGCGTCGCAAGCTCGAAGAGTTTGCCGTCGCCTGCGGGGACGCAGACCACCCTGTGGACGAAAGCTGGTGGGAGAAAGCTAAGAAAATCTTTACCTAAATCGCCACATTGCTAAAAAAGGCAGGCATGTTGCATCTCAGCGCACCCATTTCCGCCGACCACTTAGAAGCCGTTGAGCTTTTCATAGCGGAGAATGAGCTGCTCCACTGGATGACCTATTTCGATACTACTACCCAAACGCATCGGCTCTCAGGCTATTTTTCCGATTCCGCTCAGGGGCTTACGGAATATGCTGATTTCCATGCCAGCTTCGCTGCCCTTCCTTCTATTCCCTTTGCGGAAATGCTTGAGGACCGCGACTGGAAAGAAAGCTACAAGCATCACTTCCAGCCGCTTGATTTCGGCGGCCTCCATTGGGTCCCCGAGTGGGAGCGCGACCGCTACTCCGTTCCACAAGGGGAAGCCGTAGTCTATCTCGATCCTGGCATGGCATTCGGCACAGGCGGGCATGAGACTACTCGCCTCTGCGGTAGGGCTTTGCTGGAAATCACCAAGATCAAAGCAGCCTCCATCGCCCGTGAGCAAGTAATAGACGCAGGCTGCGGCTCAGGCATACTGGCGCTCTCCGCAAAAAAACTCGGCTGGCAGCGTGTCTCTGGCTTCGATATAGATGAGGAATCTGTCCGCGTGGCCCGCGAGAATGCAGAGTTCAATGGCCTCCAGGGCGAGGTTGCCTTTTCTGAGGCAGACCTAGCCTCCGGCCTCAGCGAGGAGAAAGCAGACTTGGTGCTGGCAAATATCCAGTCCGATATCCTCATGCGCAACGCCCATCTGCTGGTAAATGCCGTAGCTCCCTCAGGCGCTCTCGTGCTCAGTGGCATCCTCGCGATGGAGGCAGACCAAGTAGCCGAAGTCTTCACCCTCAAGATTTACGAACTCTGGAAACACGGCCAGTTTCACCAGATGAATGAAGGCGAGTGGGCCTGCTTATGGTGGGTACGCCCGAGCGCCTAGATAGCCAGCGCTTGGCGAATCACATTGTGCACCTGCCAGTTTTCCATAAACGGCGTTATCTGTTCGCTTCCTGGCCCCCAAGCACAAAACTCCACCAGTTCTCCCGTGTGGTTTTGGGTAGTCCAGTTCACTGCGGTACGGTAGGCCATCACAGGGGCCAACACACGAGCAGTGCTTTTATCATGTAGGCCAGTTGGTTTTACTGCGGTAAGCCTCTGCATCGTACCTTCCAGTTCCTCCTTGGACAACGATACCGAGTAGGCCTCCTTAAGCAGCGCTTCTAATTCATCCGAGTGACTCACGTTCGAAAGTTTGTGCGCAAGCATTTCGTGGGAAATCTTATGAGAGCGAATGGATAGTATGCCGTCCAACGAGTGGGCATACTCGTGCCCTTCCCCATTTAAGTTGCAACCACCTGTTCCATGGTCAGTGGTCACGATGATTAGTGTATCTGGGTTATTAGTTTGGAAATCCAGAGCAACCCCGATGCACTCATCGAAAGCAAGTTGGTCATGGAGTATGCCAGCTGCATCATTAGCATGTCCCGCGTGATCCACTCTCCCACCCTCAACCTGCAAAAGAAAGCCCTCCTTGCGCTGGCCAAGATTAGCGAGCGCCGCGCGCATCATCTCGCTCAGCGTAGGTACATTTGCTTTCAACTCATCGTGATTATTTTGATCCACAGTATAAGGCAGATGATCTTTTGCGAAGAGGCCCAAAATCCCTCGGCTATCTTTTGGCAATCCTGCCAAGGCCTTTTTATCGGTAGCCACCGCGTATCCATTTTTCCCATACACGGCCATTAAGTCTTTTTTATCTCCGCGCATCTCTGCGGAAAAGTGCTTCAGCCCACCACCCAGCAACACATCAATTCCCCGCTCCAAGTACTGCTCCGCAATTACATCCTCCATGTCACGATGCACCACATTCGCTGCAAACGATGCAGGTGTTGCATGCGTTATTTTGCAAGTCGATACCAGCCCTACCGCTTTGCCGCCCTCCTTGGCAATCACGCCAATAGGCTTTAGCACTTCATCGGTTGCGGTCATGTTTATTTTTCTGTTTGGTACACGTCTTCCACAACCCCATGCGCTACCTGCTGCGGCAGAGTCCGTTACTAGCGCGCTTTCCGACCGCGTCTCCTGTAAAGCACGTATCAGCCGAATGTCCTTATTTAAGTACAGTTTTGTCCAGTTGCTGTGCCTACCCTCTCCGTAGCGAGAAACCTGTTCGGCAAGGCTGAGGGTGCCCACGTTCATGCCATCTGCTACCAGAAAAATCACATTCTTCGCTCGACCCTTGGGTCCGCTGGTCCGTATGGCAGGTGCGCCAGTCTGCCCATATATTTTTGTAGAGCCCAAGGCAGCCAGCGCACTAGCTGTTACTTGGAGAAATCTTCTGCGGGGTAGTTTCATCTTGGCCATTACAATGACTGCCACTGCCGATTTGCAAGCATTTTACCCCTACTCAACGATACTGTAATCCAAAAGCCATCAATCTATCTCGCGACACATCTTATCGAGGACATCCGCTGCCTGATAGGCATTCATCTTGCGGCGCATCCAGTCCAAAGCCAGATTTACTGCCCGCTGCTTCACCTGCAATCGGCTCCCGGGATACACTGCTCTGTGCGCCCAGCTCCCTGCTGGTGTATGCAAACCCACAAACACCGTTCCTACCGGGTGGGATTCCGTGCCCCCTCCTGGCCCTGCAAACCCCGTTACGCTCAGCGCGTAGTCTGACCCAAAATGCTCTGCCGCGCCAATGGCCATGGCCACCGCACACTCTTCGCTCACGGCGCCATGCTGTTGCAGCAGGCAATCGGGTACATCCAGCAATTGCTCCTTTACATCGTTTGTGTAGCACACCACTCCACCCAAAAAGGCTTTGGACGCTCCGGGCACATCTGTGAATGCACTACTCAGCAACCCTCCTGTGCAAGATTCTGCCACGGCTAGTGTCTGCTCCAGCACCCGCAGCTTTCCAATGATATGGGATGCCATGCAGCATTCTCCGTAGCACACAAAATCATCGGCCAGCAATTCCCTTATTTCTTCCCCGAGCGCCTGTATTTCTGCTGTACTCAATGAATGCCCTACGGAGCTCAGCCGTAGATCCACCATTCCGGCGTGTGCGCAATACGCTACCTGAAGTCGCCCAGGATACCTCGCAAAAAGCGGCTTACACCTCACTTCGAGGTTGGACTCCCCTATCCCACATGTCCTGATTTGGAGATAAGGGAATGATTCCATGGCCACTCCAGCCTCTTTTAGCCGCGGAAGCACCTGATCCGTCCACATGGGTCGCAATTCGTTTGTGGGGCCTGGAAGCATCACAAGGATCTTTCCTCCTTGCTGGTACCACTGGCCAGGTGCCGTTCCATTGCGATTGGGTATCGCTTCGGCTCCCTCAATAATGTAGCACTGCTTCAGATTGTTTGCAGTGGGCGTGCGATTTAGCCGCTGAAATCGCTCCCGCAGCGCGTCTTCCGATGGTTGGTGGTGCACCAGTTTCCGCTCTAAACACGCTGCAATAGTCTCTCGCGTCAAATCATCATCTGTGGGCCCAAGCCCTCCCGTTGTGATGACCACATCCGCGTCCTCCCATGATTCGCTGAAGAACCGCCCTATCTCTGCCCCATCATCTCGCAGTACATGAGCCCGCCTTATTGAAAGCCCGTGATGGCAGAGCTGTCCACCCAGCCAGTGCAAATGCGCGTTTTCGCGTATACCCAAGAGTAACTCATCCCCGAGGGAGAGCATATCGACTTTGTAAGACGAGAGCATGTATTATCTATCTTATCTTGTGGAGCAATCTTCAGGCACTTGTTTCGGTAAACTATTCCGTTCTGAAAACATAACAACAAATCGGGAAAACGCCAACTTTACGCCACAATCACTCGCTTACGGCGTATCTACCCAGTTCTGGCCCACAGGACTTTATAGGCTTAGGCAGCCTTAATGGGCCGTCCTTGGGCATCCTTAAAACCACCCGTAACAATAATAATGAAATCCACTATCGTCCATATCCCAAAACCGCCCAAAGTAATGAGCATCAGAATCCCTGTGCCCACCTTCCCTGCATAAAATCGATGCACTCCGAAGGCACCAAGAAAGAAACATAGCAACAGCATGGGCACGAAGCCTTTGTCACTGCGCTCAGTAGGAGTATTGATTACTGTTTCCATAGTAGTTGTTATTTTAGTTGTTGTCCTGGGTAACAAATTATTGCCCCTTCACTGTCCTTCATGCTCCCCGTCATTAGTATGATCGTGGTGGCCAAGCTGTAGAAAAAATCAACAGCGAAAAGCAGGGCAGCCGCCAGCAAGTTCCCACTAAAAAAGAAGTAGAGCGTGGCCCCAAACAATGCCACATTCAGCAGACCCTCAGCCCACCGCCCAATATAAAAATACTCCACCCCGATAATCCCAAATACCCCCGCCAGGCAAACGGCAACAGCATAGCTCTTCTTGGAGGGTCTTTTCATGACACAAATTTAGCTCAACCTATTGACAGTAATGCCAATTAAGCGAAGCCAATTCCCCTTTCGCAAGGCAAAATCTCACGCCCTTCTATCGCCGTAAGGCTAAGTCCCTAGACATACAAAATAGTAAGTGCCGCCTCTTTTGCAGTGAACCGTGCCGCAAGCCCATCAATATAGGCCATTGCTTCGGCCCTCCGCCTTCGCTGCCGCTCAGCACGCACCCTCTTGCCAAGCGAAAGCGCCTGCTCCAAACCGCTCACTACCAGCATTGCGCTACGGTAGCCCGTGAGCCGCTTCAAGGTGCGCACCACTTCGGCACGCACCCACAGGGCATCAAAATGCCCACCGCGCAAATCCAGGTGACCTAGCCCATAGCTTGGCGGTAACTGCCCCTGCTCCCTCATTAGCTTTACCGCTGCTTCCGCAAACGTCGCCAGCGGCGCCCCCTTATCCACCTCGCCCGTCAGAGCAAAATCAATGGCCGTCTTCACATGCCGCGCCAAAGCCTCATCATAAGGCCCGCTCTGCTGCAAAAGCGCCCTCAGGCAAAGCATTTTTGCCACCTCTTCGCTCACGCTGCTGTTTGCGGTTTCCTTCACTTCTTACCTTCGCTTGGTTTCCTTAATTCTGAAAGCTCTCTCTCCAATTCGTCAATATCTCGAAAATCTTTATACACCGATGCAAACCGCACATACGCTATCTTATCCACACCCCGCAGCCGTTCCATCACCTGATCCCCAATCGACTCCACGGGAATCTCTTGTTCAAACTTTCCCTCC
Organism: uncultured Puniceicoccaceae bacterium; assembly: GCA_964533835.1. Classification (GTDB taxonomy): domain Bacteria; phylum Verrucomicrobiota; class Verrucomicrobiia; order Opitutales; family Oceanipulchritudinaceae; genus CAZHQD01. The sequence goes on from CAZHQD010000128.1 coordinate 7,125, forward strand.
AGAGCCACCAACACATCGCTTACCAGCAAGTCAATCTGCTCTAAATCCACAGGCCGCTTATGGCACGCACGCCGAATCGCCCCAACGAGCTTCCCCCTGTCAAATTCCTCCCGCCTCCCATCGCGTTTCACCACCATCAGCCCCTCCCGAACAATCTCCTCCGTCGTCGTAAACCGGTAATCACACTTCGGGCACGCACGCCTCCGCCGAATGATAAAACCATTCTTCGCAATCCTCGAATCGATAACACGCGTATCCTTGTCTCCGCAACGTGGGCAATGCATGGCTTTTTAGCTAAAACCCTAAACCCTATCCACTTTCCCTACCCTATTGAAGTAAAATGTATTCAC
>CAZHQD010000129.1:0-7427 GCA_964533835.1 uncultured Puniceicoccaceae bacterium
TTAAAAATTAAAAACTATGAATGAAGAGGCTCGGAGGGTGCATAGGTTAAAAGTTAAGGATTGGAGGTTACAAGTTAAAGGATGCGGTCTATGAGGGGGTGGATGTGAATAAGTTTATGATTTGTTTGTAAAATGGGGTGTTTATGGGTGAGGTGGGGTCGGTTTGGATGAAAGTAAAGTAACGCATTTTTTCAATAAGGTATTGTTTTTGCGGTGTTTGTGAACTATTTTTTTATGCATTCAGTGGGGGGATTTTGAGGCGTGTATGCGCAGGAGGTGGGGAGAAAATGTGAATAAGTTGTGAGGAAGTAAAGTGGGTAGGGTGGAGGGGGTTACTTTTGGGGTGAAAAAAGAGAAAAAAGATTGAGAAATCCCTTGACCCTTGGGGTTGAAATGGAGGAAAATGGGGCAAGTTGGGGCAAAAGTTTATGGAAATTGTGAATGCCAGTGTAGAAGGGGGATGGCAGGGGATCGGCGCGCCGCAGTATGTTGGGGAGTTTTATCATCAGCTCGACCAGCGAAACCGCGTGACGATACCTGCAAGCTGGCGCGTGGATGGGGATGGGAGCGAGAAGGGAAATTTTTATATGGCGTGGCCGCATCCCGATGGGTGCATAGCGGTGTACCCGCCAGCGATGCAGAAACGATTTTTGGCCTTGGCCGAGGGAGCGAAGCAGCATGAGCGCGATAAGCAGTTGCTGCTGCGGCGGTTCTTCGGGCAGGCATGCCAGTTTGGGTGCGACAAGCAGGGCCGTGTGCTGGTGCCCGACAGCTTGCTGCAAAAGGTGGGGATCACGAAGGAAGTCGCCCTAGTGGGTCTGGGGGTGAATTTCCAAATATGGCCAGCAGACCGCTACCGCGCACAGGCAGAGGAGAGCTTCAATCTGCTGGATGCCATGAAGGAGCTGGGGCTGTAAACAATCAACAAGAGACAACAATGCTAAAGCTTTACTCACAGTTACTACACAACCGCGTGCTGAGCGACGGAGAGGCTCGGCATTACTCGTCCTGGGAATACCCGACGGCGAACAAGCTGCATCAATCGTTATTTTTACCTGATGAACAAACACTACACCGCAGGCAAAAACTGCACGCACCCTTGATCGGGGGGCGGCGTGGTTTGCGCCAATTTCTACATGGTTTCCGTTTTCGCTAGTCCAAGGGAGCACTGCCGCATGAGTCGTCATCAACCAGTGCTATTGCGAGAGGCGCTGGAAGTGCTGGCGCCCAGGGCAGGCGCGTGCCTGTTGGACTGCACATTTGGGGGCGGGGGGCATACGAGAGCGCTGCTGCAGGCGGCGGAGGGCGTGAAGGTAGTGGCGCTGGATTGTGATCCTGAGGCGGCCAAGCGGGCCGAATCAGTAAAGGCTGAGTACGGGGAACGCTTTGAGTTTGTGGATATGAACTTTGGGGAGCTTGAGCGGCTGCCCGCAAAGATGAGCGGGTTTGACGGAGTGCTCTTTGACTTTGGTGTGTCCAGCTTTCAACTGGACACACCTGAGAGGGGATTTTCTTTCCGCTATGAGGGCCCCGCTGATATGCGGCTCAATCCCCGCGAAGGGCTGTCGGCGGCATTATTTTTGGAGACGGCCTCGCGTGAGGAGCTTACGCACGCGATACGCGATCTAGGGGAAGAGCCGCGCTGGCGGCAGGTAGTGCAGACTATCATCAATGCCAGAGGCACAGGCAAGCTGGCCGACACGGCTACGCTGGCGGCGCTCATCGCAGAAGCGGCAGAGTGGCAGCAGAAGCGCACGGGGCGGGCTCCCATACACCCCGCCACGCTGAGCTTCCAGGGGATACGGATGGCGGTCAACGACGAGCTGGGCGCAATCGAGCGCGCGCTGCCCGTGGCGTTTGAGCGCCTGGCCGAGGGCGGCGTGCTGGCAGCTATCAGCTTTCATTCACTCGAAGACAGAATCGTGAAGCGCGCGCTAAGGCGTCTGGCGGGTATGCCCGAGCATGGGGATGACTCCGCGCCGCAACAATTTCGGACGAAGAAGGGCGAATTGCTAACGCGACGCCCCATAACGCCAACGGAAGAGGAAACAAAGGCCAACCCCCGCGCACGCTCGGCCCGCTTGCGCGCCATACGAAAGGATACCCCATGAGCTCTCTATTAAAGAAACCTGCATTGCCCAAGCTGGGGCAGGACTACTTTTACGCAACGGTCGGTCTGATCGTGGCGATCATCCTCATCGCAGCCGTGGGCGGGCTGGGGGTGCTCTGGCTGCGCCAAAAAATAACGGTGACTGCGGCAGACATCAAAGAGAAGGAAACCCAAATAACCGCTTTTGAAAGGAAGATAAGGCACCTGGACTCGCGGATCGCCTCGGTGCACCACCCCGATAGCCTGCGCCGCCGCGCTGAGGCGCTGGGGCTGCAACTGCAACCACCGACCGCTAAACAAGTAGTGCGCCTGGACCCTACCCCCAGCCAGCGCCTAAATGCTAACAGCCAGACGTATGTGGCTGGGGAGACGGAACCGCTTTTCGTGTCGTTTGATTTGGCCTTGATGGAGGGAGCGCTTCCCGCGCCCGCCAAAAAGACCGCGCGACCCAACACAAAATAACGCAATCGCTTTGGACCGAGACAAACCAAAATGAGTAAGCTGTTTATAACGCCGTGGAGGCTGGCCACACTATCCGTCATACTGGCGGCTGGGTTTGGGGCGGTCGCGTATCGGCTGGCAAGCTTGCACATTATTAAGCGGGAGGCACTAACACAGAAGGCGGAAGCGAGCAGGAAATCTATCGTAACGCTGACGGCGAGACGGGGAAATGTTTTGGACACACGGGGGAACCTCATGGCGGCCACACGGCCCGTGATAGAAGTGGGGATGGACCCACAGATGTATGATGCCGTGAAAGACGCCGCGAAGCTGCCCGAGCTGGCACGGATACTCGGGCTGCCCCTGGAGACAGTGGTGAACGCGGCAAATCGCAAGATGATAGCGCCTGCAGACGGTATAACGGGCGAGGTGAAACTGATCCACTGGGTAAAACTGGCCGACAAGGTGGAGGAGCCGGAGTTTCTTGAAATACAGAAGCTGAAAATAAAGGCCGTGTATGGGAACCGCCGCTACGAGCGCTACTACCCGGGAAATACCACGGCTGCTCACGTGCTGGGCTACATAGGGTATGTGGACAAGGAAGTGGAAACAGATGACGGCGTGGAAAAGGAGACCGTGCTCCAACCCTTGATGGGCGTGGAGCGGTATATGGATTTTTATTTGAGGGGCCAGGATGGGTGGCGTGAGACTGAGCATGACGGGCGCCGCCGTGAGCTGGCCCAATACCGAAGGGAAATCTCCCCAACCGACGGGCTCAATGTGGAGCTAACGCTGGATATGGTAATCCAGACGATGGCGGAAAATGAAATCGAACGGCTCGTGCGGGAGTATAATCCCGACGGGGTGTCCATCATAGTGTCGAGACCTGCCACGGGGGAGATACTTGCGCTAGCCAATCACCCGACCTTTAACCCGAATGAATTTTGGAAATCAGACATTGCCGCTTTGAAAAATCGGGCGGTGTCGGACGTCTTTGAGCCAGGGTCCACTTTCAAGATAGTGGCGGCGAGCGGCGCGCTCAACGAGCAACTCGTAATGCCGACAACTATAATAGATTGCGAGCCGGGTGTGGCGGAATACAGAAACCGCAAAGTAAGATTGCCCAAGGACGACCACAAGCTCGGGCGCGCCACGGTGAAAGAGATTGTTTATAAATCGAGCAATCGAGGGGCGGCGCACCTGGGGATGCTTTTGGGAGATGATCGGATGTATGAATACTCACGGGCGTTTGGTTTTGGTGAGGCTACCGGCTATGGGCCAGGTGGCGAAGTGAACGGCATATTGCATCCCGTCAATCGGTGGGATGGGCTTACCATAAGCCGTCTGCCTATGGGGCACGCGATCTCTGCCACGCCTATGCAGGTACACTTTGCGATGGCCACGATTGCCAACGGGGGCGTGCTCATGGAGCCGCATATCGTGAGGCGAGTACTGGACGAGCAAGGGGAGACGGTGGTGGCGTTTGCGCCACGAGTGAAGCGGCGCGTGGTGAGTCCCACAGTGGCGAAGACACTGGCCGAGATGCTTGAGAAAACAGTCTCTCCCGAGGGGACGGCCAATAGGGCGACTATCCCTGGCTACCAGGCAGCGGGAAAGACGGGAACCTCGCAAAAAATCATCGAGGGCAAATACTCTAACGCCCACCATATTGCGACTTTCACGGGATTCTTCCCAGCCAGCGCACCGGAAATGGCTATCACTATCATAGTGGATGAGCCGCACCTGAAGGGCACAGGCTACGGAGGCGTAGTGGCGGCGCCATGCTTTAAGAATATTGGAGAGCGTATTATCCAATACCTCGCGATCAAACCACCCCCAACCAAGGGCGACCAGGAAGTCGCCGGAAAAGGAGGAAGCCATGCAGGTCGCTAAAACACCCACACTGCCACCGTATTCCCGAAACAAGGCGCGCGCGGAGGCTGCCGCAGCGCTGGCGCAAGCGGTGAAACGGCTACGGCAAAGCATGAACACCCAGACGGCCGCCCAGCCAGAAATGGTGAATGAGGATGAGCCGCTCCTGAGCCAACGATTTCAGGTGTATCCAAGCACCCAACAACCCAATCGAAATATGAATCCAACGGTGGAAGAACTCTTTGCTGGAATAAAGGGCGCCGTTATCCAGGGGGACGCTAAGGCCACCATCAAGCACCTCAGCTTTGATAGTCGGCGTGTGGCTCCTGGGGCGTTATTTTTTGCGCTGCAAGGGCAGCGGACCGATGGGCAAAAGTATGTGGAAGATGCGGTGCTGCGGGGAGCCTGTGCGGTAGTGGCGGAGAGCGCTACATGGGCGCCGCCAAAAACGGTCCTGATTCAGGTGCCAAACGTGCGCGAAGCGATGGCAGAGGTGGCGCGCCGCTTTTACCAGAACCCGCAGAAGGGTTTGGAGCTTTATGGCGTGACGGGCACGAACGGCAAGACCACGGTGACTACATTGCTCAAGCACTTGCTGCAAAAGCCGAGCGAGCCTGTAGGCTTGCTGGGTACAGTGGCCTATGTGCTGGGAGACCGCACTTTGCCCGCCTACCGAACGACTCCCGAAGCCACGGAGATTTACGCCATGTTTGCCCAGATGCGGGATGCCGGTTGCAAGCGCGGCGTGATGGAGGTCAGCTCGCACGGCATAGACCAGCGGCGAGTCCACAAGCTGCCCTTCAAGACGGTGGCCTTTACAAACCTAACGCAAGACCATCTGGACTATCATGGGACGATGGAGAACTACTTTGCGGCCAAGGCCAGGCTTTTCACGGGGGGCACGGGCCTCTTGCCACAAGTGGCAGTCATCAATCTCGACGATGCCTATGGCAAACGGCTGCTGGGGCTCATACCCGCAGGCGTGCGCGCTGTCACATTTGGGCTTGAAGAGGGAGCGGATTACCGCGCGACCAATGTGGAGCTGAGGGCCGATGGCACACGCTTTGACCTGCACTGGGCCGAGGGAACGGTAAAGGTGGAATCCCCGCTGCTCGGCGATTACAACGTGAGCAATTTGCTTTGCGCGCTGGCCATGGCCGTGAGCGGTGGCGAGGATATGCACGAGCTGCTGAGGAAGCTGAAGAGCTTCGCGGGCGTGCCGGGCCGCATGGAGCGGATAGACTGCGGGCAGCCCTTTACGGCTCTCGTGGACTACGCCCATACAGATGATGCTCTGAGAAACGCACTGGGAATGCTGCGTGCCATTACGAAGGGACGGCTGCTTTTGGTGTTTGGGTGTGGCGGCAATCGCGACCGCGCCAAGAGGCCAAAGATGACCAAGGCCGCCATGGAAGGCGCTGATATTGTTTGGGCCACGGCAGACAATCCCCGCGGTGAGGCGTTGCCGCAGATATTTGCGGACATGGCCGCAGGCATAACAGACAGCACCAGAATAACATTTATAGATGATCGCAGGAGGGCGATTGCCGCCGCGCTGGCAGCCGCCAAGCCGACGGATATCGTGCTGATTGCCGGGAAAGGGCACGAGACCTATCAGGAATTTGCAGACACTGTGACGCCATTTGATGATCGGGCAGTAGTGCGCGAACTGCTCACGCGAGCCAATCTCTAACCCGACCTGCCGAGACTACCCCGCCGATGCCAACCTTCATACCAGAACTGCTTGCTGCCACAACCCACGGAAAATGGGAGAAGGGCACGCCTGCGCGGGTGACAGGGGTATCCATAGACACGCGGACACTCAAGGAGGGGGACTTGTTTGTGGCTCTCAGGAGCGCGCGAGACGGGCACGAGTTTTTGACTGATGCCTTGTGCAAAGGAGCGAGCGCGGCGATGGTAGAGCGGCTGATGAGCGCGGGAATGCCGCAGCTAGTGGTGGAGAACACCTTTGCCGCTTTGCACCAGATGGCTACCGCGCACCGAGAAGCCTACAGCGGGAAAGTGGTAGGCATAACGGGCAGCTGCGGCAAGACCTCTACCAAAGAGCTGGTGGCCCTACTGCTGGGGGAGACGGGTGTCCACCGCACCCATGCCAACCTAAATAACCAGCTCGGCGTGCCGCTTACTTTGCTGGAGATGGACGCGCAGAAGCACCCTTTTGCGGTGATTGAGGCGGGAATGAATCAGGTGGGAGAGATGATGATACTGGGAGGAATGATCAAGCCCGATGTGGGCATCGTGACCATGGTCGGCGCGGCGCATCTGGAAGGCGTCGGCAGTCTGGATGGCGTGGCTCGTGAGAAATGCGCGCTGCTGGAAACCACTCGGGACGACGGGCTGTGCCTCTTCCCCGTGGATTGCCTAAAATATAGCTACTTTAAGAATCTTGATAAAAAGATAATTGCCTTGAGGAGAATGGGCGACAGCACGGAGGGAAGAAAAGATGTGGCGGAAGTGCTCTTTGATGTGCTGCAAGAGGGAGAGAAGATGATTTTGAGACTGGCTGGGAAAGACGGAATTGCCCGGCATTTTGAAATGCCGCAGGCAAGCCCTGGCATGGCGCAGAATGCCGCTCTGGCGCTCATGGCGGCCTCGCATCTTGGAGTCACTGACAGCCAGCTCCAGCTCAGGCTGAAGCGGTGGCAGCCCGTGGCATTTCGCGGGCAAATACTGAGGGGGGAGGCGGTGTCGTTTTACGTGGATTGCTACAATGCGAATCCTGCCTCTATGAAGGACACCCTGGTGGCGTTTCGGAATGCGTTTCCAAAAGAGGCCAGGCTCTATGTGCTCGGGAGCATGAATGAGCTGGGAGCTCAAGCGGCCACCCTGCATGAAGAAGTAGGGCAAGCGGTGAAACTGGAGGACGGCGACCGCGCGGCCCTCATTGGCCCGCACGCGGAGGCCATGAAGAGCGGCATGATCAAAGCGGGCAATGCGATTTCTAAAATACAAACCTGCGCCACAACGGAGGAGGCAGCGGCAA
>CAZHQD010000130.1:0-3545 GCA_964533835.1 uncultured Puniceicoccaceae bacterium
GCGGAGTTCGGCGTGGGTTTGGACGACGGGGAATTGGGGGAACTCGGCGATCATTTTTTCCGGGGGGCGGAACATGATGCCGTGGTGGGCGGCCTTGAGCATGGTGACGTCGTTGTAGGAGTCGCCTGAGGCGATGACTTCGAAATTGAGGGAGCGGAAGGCTTCGACGGCTTTGCGCTTTTGGTCGGGCTGGCGGAGGCGGTAGCCAGTGATGCGGCCCGCAGCGTCTATATCCAGCTCGTGACAGAAGAGGGTGGGGTAGCCGAGCTTGGCCATGAGGGGGGCGGCAAACTGGACAAAGGTATCGGAGAGGATGATGAGGCGGGTTTGCGAAACGAGCCACTGGGTGAACTCCACGGCGCCCGGGAGGGGCTCGAGATCGGCTATGGCTTCGTAGATTTTGTGGATGGTGAGGCCGTGCTTATCGAGGATATTGAGGCGGTAGCGCATGAGGACATCGTAGTCTGGCTCGTCGCGGGTGGTGCGGCGGAGCTCAGGGATGCCAGTGCGGTCGGCGACAGCGACCCAAAATTCTGGGAGGAGGACACCTTCGAGATCGAGACAGACGAGTTTCATGAGAAAGGGTGGGTTGGGTGATAAAGTGTTTAAAAAAAGGATAGGGGCGAAGGTGGATTTTTTAGGGCAGTTGGCAACCACTAAAGAAGTGGGGGCTAGCTTTCGCGGAGGGCGGCATCCACACGCTTGGCGAGGATGAGGGCGGAGACGATGTCGATGACTTCCTGTAGGGTGTGGCGACCGCTGTCTATAACGCAGGCACCTTCGGCGTAGCTGAGGGGGGCGGTGGCGCGGGTAGAGTCTATCTTGTCGCGCAGGGCTATGGAGTCCGCCAGGCCTTCGCTGGCGCGGCGAGAGGCGCGGGTTTCGGTGGGCGCTTCGAGGTGGATTTTGACATCTGCCTCGGGGAAGATAACGGAGCCGATGTCGCGCCCTTCCATTACGAGGCCGTCGAAGCCTCTGGCTCTGGCCAGAGCGGCATGGGAGCGCTGAAAATCGTAGACGGCGCGGCGGATAGAGGGCAGGGCGGCAAAGGGGGAGACGTGGGAATTTACTGCTTGGCTACGGAGGGCTTCCTGACCCGGGCGGACACCATTGACCACGATATGCGCGGAGCGGCCCTCGATGTGGAGTGTGAGCTGGAGCTGGCGGAGAAAGGAGGCGAGGTGGTCGCCTTCTTCGGCGGGGATGCCGTTTTGCAGGCAGGCGAGAGTGACCGCGCGGTAGTGCGAGCCAGTGTCTGCGTGCAGGTAGTGGAATTTATCCGCGATGCCGCGAGCGGTGGAGGACTTGCCCGAGGCGGCCCCGCCGTCTATAGCAACGATGATGAAGCGAGTCTGCGACATGGGGGGCGGCTAGGATTGGCGGAGGCTTTCCAGGACTTCGAAAAAGCTGGGGAAGGTCTTGCCGCAGCAGGCAGGGTCTGCGATTTGGAGCCAAGGCTGGCCGTTGCCAAATAGATCGAAACTGCCGAGGATGCCGAAGCTCATGGCCACGCGGTGGTCTTCGTAGGTGTGGATGGTGATTGGCTGGCCGCTGGAAAGAGCATTTTGGGCGGTGGCCTTGAGATTAGAAAGGCTTGGCGTGATTGTGAGGGAGTCTTCAGTTTCGGTGACGGTTTGGCCGAGGCGGCGCAGCTCGGTGGCCATGGCGTTTAGGCGATCCGTCTCCTGCTTGCGGGTGTGGGCGATGCCGCTGATAGTGAGCGGCACGGGGAAAAGGGGTGCGATAGCGGCAAGCGTTAGGAAGGTGTCGGAAATGGCGTTGAAATCCCAGTGAGCAGATTGGAAGGGAGCGCTTCTCTGGCTAAGGAGGCGATTGGTGGCAGAATCTTTTGTGATGCGCCAGCCTGCGCTTTCGAGGACCTTGGTGAAATCTATATCGCCCTGGAGGGAGCAAGTGGCCAGGCCGTCCAGCGCAAGCTGTCCACCGACAATGCCAGGGAGGGCGAGGAAGTAGCTCGCGGCAGTGGCATCGGGCTCAATGGCGTAGGTGGGGCTCCCGTAGGCCATGGATTGCGGTGTGAGGGAGTAGCGTGTGCCGCTCGCAGCGGATTTATCCACTTGGGAGCTGGCGCCAAACTGGCGGAGCATGGCGAGCGTCATTTCCACAAAGGGCTCGGAGACGGTCTCGCCTTCGAGGGTAATGCTGAGCGGGCCCTTTGCGCTGGGGGCGACCATGAGGAGGGCGGAGAGCAATTGGCTGCTGGCGCTGGCATCGAGCGATATGCTGCCGCCCGCAATGCCCTGTGTTTCCATGGTGAAGGGGAAGCAATCCGTGGCTCCCTGGAAAGTGAACCGCACGCCGAGGGCTTTGAGGGCATCGAGGAGGCCCTTCATGGGGCGCTTCCGCATGGGCTCGTCTCCATCAAGGTGGTAGCGGCCATTTTCGCGAAGCGCGAGGAAGGCCGTGAGGAAGCGCGCGGCGGTGCCCGCATTTCCCACGTGGATGCTGGCCTCGCCCACAGGGATGCGCCCGCCGAGGCCTTCGATCTCGATGGTGGAGGTGGCCTCGTCTGCACTGACGGCAAATCCGCAGGAGCGGAGGGCGGCGATCATGATCCGAGTGTCCCTGGAGAAGAGGGCACCCTCCAGGCGCAGGCGCCCGTTACTCTGCGCTGCGAGGATGAGGGTGCGGTTTGTGATGCTCTTGGAGCCTGGCACGCGCACGCTCCCCGCAACGGGCTTAGTGAAGGGCACTATGGGCAACGGATCGGTCATAAAGCAGGTAGCATTGCAAGGCTGCGCGTGTAGTCAATACGATGATTGAAGGAGAATGAAATTATAAATTCAAAATTATAAATTATAAAAGAGCAGCAGGTGCAGACTGAAAAATCGAATGTTATGGGTTAGAGGTTAATGTTGCTGGATAAAAGCTGGAGGTTTCGTGGTGGGAGTGTGCAGGTTGGGCGTCAGGGAGGGATTCTTTGGTTGGATGGATTTTTAAGGTTTATTTGGGGTGGGGAGGCGGGTAGGGTGGGGCGAACTTTTTTATAATGATGAGTGATACGAATTTGCATGGGGGGCGCACGGGTGGGGAGCTGCGCGTGGTGGCGACGCCTATTGGCAATCGGGGTGATCTTTCGCCGAGAGCGCGCGAGGCGCTAATGACGGCAGATGCGATTGCCTGCGAGGATACGCGCACGCTGGCAAGGCTGTTTGAGGAGGGGAAGCCTGCGGCGCAACTGATTCCCTACCATGAGCACAACGAGGCGGCGGTGGCCGAGGCGCTGGCGACTAGGGTGGAGCGCGGGGAGCGGGTCGCCGTGGTGTCTGAGGCGGGTACGCCCGCGCTGAGCGATCCTGGGTTTCGCGTGGTGCGGGAGTGCCACCGCAAGGGATTGCGGGTGACGCCCATCCCCGGGCCGTGCGCGGCCATTGCGGCGCTATCGGCATCGGGATTGCCAAGCGACGGCTTTCTTTACCTTGGGTTCCTGCCCGCCAAGAGCGCGGCACGGCTTCGGGTGTTTGCGGAGTATAAGGACTTCCCCTACACGCTGATTTTCTACGAGAGCACGCACAGGATTCTGG
>CAZHQD010000130.1:3645-5703 GCA_964533835.1 uncultured Puniceicoccaceae bacterium
GCAACAGAATAATTCTCAGGAAGCAACAGTAAGGTTTTGCAGAGTGCTCACCCAATTTGCGAAGTGGGGGCAGTGAGTGATCATGGTTTTGATGCTGATTTTCTGTGCGATACGTGAGCCAAAGAGGGGTTTGCTGTAGGAGCCAAATATTTGTTTCAAACGGGCTGAGGGAGTGGTGGTGGGGTGGTCGTTGATTTCCTCGGGATTGGGGTAGGATGCGCGGATGGAGTTTAGCTCGGTTGCAAGTTCGGGTTTTGAGAATCCATCGGCGATCGCTGTGGGTTCGGAAAAGAGTAAGGCTTCGAATTCGTGCAGCGATAGGTAAGGAAGGAATCGCCTATTGTTTATGTCGATTGCCCAAGCTTCTTCGACAAAACGGACGCGGTCTAGGGCAGTTTTTCCCTGAGGGCTGTGACGTCCTGGGAAAGTGGCAGGCAGGCCGTAGTAGTCTAGCATCGTGGTCACAAGGATGGCACTGGAATCGGCGAGGAGTCGTGTAATTTCGCCTCTGACTCTTGTGTATGAGGGAACGCCGCCCTTGAATTTGCCACCTGCGTTGAAGCGCTTGGTGGAGACGATTATGGGCTGTAGGGTCAGACCCGAGGGCATGGCGGTCTGGAGGACATCCTTAATAAAGCGCTCCTCGGTTTGCCCTTCCACAAGGATTAGCACCTTGCGGAAACTCATGGGCGGCCCCCGAGTAGGTTTTTCTCCCAGAGGTCGCCGAGGCCGTAATCCTCAAGCCAAGTCGCTATTTGCGCTTCGTCCAAACGCTTAAAAACACTTTGGCCATTTTCGCGATCAACCACTATGATGTCCGTAGGCTCGAACTGGTTGACGAGCGTTACCGATTGGGTGGAGACGATCACCTGTGTCTTAAGAGAGGCCTCGCGGATAAGCTCAGCAAGGAGCGTTATGGCATAGGGGTGCAGGCCAAGCTCTGGCTCGTCTATCAACAGTGTGGAAGGGAGATTTGGTTGTAGGAGGGCGGTGGCGAGGCAGATGAAACGCAGGGTGCCATCGGAGAGTGCGCTAGGGCCGAATACGTGTTCGTTGTCCTTTTCCCTCCACTCAAGACGGATCATTTCGGTGTTTAGGGCAAGCGGTTCCAAGAGGAAGTCGTCAAAATAGGGAGCAGCAAGACGCACTGTTTCTACAATACGCTTATACTCGTTATTATGCTTTGTTTTAAGAAGATAAAGAAAGGCTGCCAGATTGGCGGCATCGGTCTTTAGCTCGCGGTTGTCGTGCAATTCACAGGACTGTTTTACTCTCGCATCACCGCCGGTGTCTTGGAAGTGGTAGATGCGGCAGTCAAGAATTGCTCCAACAAAATTCATGTCATAATCGATACCATCTATGCTGTGATCGACAGGCTTAGAAGAATTGCTATCTTGTGGGTCCATTTTCCACACGCCAATACCACCAGAACCACCTTCATTTTTGAGTGTTATATTATCACCGGAAACATACAGAGAATCACGATCAGTCGCTAATAACCGACATTCATAATCGTCGGTTTTATTTGATGATATAATCTTAATGTTAATTTCAGGTGTCCGTTTTCGACCATAATGCAGTAAGTTATTTGCGCCTCCCGCTGTGCCGACATAGAGTTGAAAACGACGCTTGCTAAGGCTGTCGAGTAGCCTAAATAGCTGTATGAAATTGGACTTGCCCGCACCGTTTGGGCCGATGAGTAGATTCAGGGGTTTTAGCTGAATATCGGCCTGTTTGATGGATTTGAATCCCCCAACTTGGATGCGTTCGATGGCTCCTTTCATGGCTGTTAGTCAATGACAAAGCTTGGGACAAAACGAGCCAAAATCGATATGCCTAGATATCAATAAGGCTGAAGAATTCGGCGTTGGTTTGGGTTTTGGCGAGGCGGGTGATGGCGGTTTCGCAGGCGTCTTCGATTTTCATGCCTGCGAGGGCGCGGCGGAAGAAATGGCTTTTTTTGAGGATGGGCTCGGGGAGGATGAGCTCTTCGCGGCGGGTGCCGCTGGAGGAGATGTTTATGGCTGGCCAGAGGCGGAGCTCGGCGGCTTTGCGGTC
>CAZHQD010000130.1:5803-7356 GCA_964533835.1 uncultured Puniceicoccaceae bacterium
AGCTGGGTGTAGTCCATGCACCGCTTGCGGTCTTCGACGGAGAGGCCGTCTATGGTGTCCACATACTTCACCTTGGGGTTGGGGAAGCGGGGATCTTGTTGGGCTTGGGCGGTGATGAGGCTGCCCGTCTTCAGCTTGAAGCGGCGGACGAGCTCGCGGGGCACAAAGGGGTCTGTGGGGCGGGATTTGCCGTTGCGCTTGGGGTCGAGGAGGGAGCCAGCTTTGTTGTCTTGCGGGGCAAAGATGCCGCTGACGGTTACGTTGTCTGAAAACCGTTGTTGGGGCTGAGGCGAGGGGCGCTCATGCGAATTGACGGCTGTAGCGGCATGCTCCGGCGCGGAGGGCGCCTGTGAAGCATCGTTTGCTGGAACGTGCGAATTATCCATTAGAAATAAAAGACTAAATGAGTTTGCGGATTCTGGCGCCGAACACAAAAGCGCACGGCGTGCGGGCAGAGAGTCACGAAAAGGCAAAAAACCAACCTAAAACGAAAAGGGCCTATTAGAAGGGGCTAACTTGGCCTATTTCCCAACTGCTGCCGGGCAAGAAAGCCCGCTTAGAGATTACCCCTTACATACTTCACAGGATTGGCAATGTGTCAACAGAGGAAATAAGCGCATACAGAAGAGAGCCAACCAGTGGGGATAAGGCGAATAGGAGCAGACTTTTGTTGAGTTCTTGCGAGGGAGGTGCACACTGCACGTTTTTTGCCTATCTCATGGAAATACAACTGACACCTACGGAGGCGCGCGTATTGGGCTGCCTCATTGAAAAAGAGCTCTCTACCCCCGAGTATTACCCGCTGACGCTGAACAGCCTGGTGGCTGCCTGCAACCAGAAGAATAACCGCGATCCCGTGGTAGAATACGACGAGAAGACGGTGGTGCGCGCATTGGAAGGGCTGCGCGAAAAGAAGCTCGGCCTACGAATAGACATGGCGACGTCGCGAGTGCCCAAATACAAGCACTGTATCAAAGACCGGTTCCCACTGAATGAGCAGCAAGTGGCGCTGCTGTGCACATTGCTGCTGAGGGGGCCGCAGACGCCTGGTGAGTTGCGCGGGCGCAGCGAGCGGCTCTACCCGTTTCGCGATTTGGAGCAGGTGGACGAGGTGCTCCAGTCATTGATTAGCGGACTTGAGGAGGCGCTGGTGATGGCCTTGCCACGGCAGCCCGGGCGCAAAGAAATCCGCTACGCCCACTTGCTGAGCGGTGAGCCTGAAGTGAGCGCGGAGCCTGCCCCCACGGGGCAAGGGCCACGCCTGGAGGCGGCCACTCTGGAAGTGCTCGCGGAGAAGGAACGCTTCGAGGCTCTCGAAACTAAGCAAACAGAGCTGCTTGCCGAGGTAGAGGCGCTGAAGGCACGGATCGCTGAAATGGAAACCGTGGTGAGCGAGCTAAGGAAGCTGCTCTAGGCCAAGTCTATAGCCACAGTGAATTGCTCAGTCTGACCAGGGTTCACGCTATGGAGGCCTTGTTTGTGCTCGGGTGCGTTTGGCGGCCCCATCCACGGCTCGACACAGAAGAAAGGCGCGGCATCGTCAGCCGTCCAAG
>CAZHQD010000131.1:0-7329 GCA_964533835.1 uncultured Puniceicoccaceae bacterium
GAACCACGGATGGAAATCCGTGCTTCATCCGACCCAAAGCGTGATTGAGCAAAGATTCCAGGCGCAAATGCAAAGGTATCTGCCAGCGTGGAAGCTCTTCCCCTCAGATAATTTTCTGAGTCAATTAGCCCGACACCGCCCGGCTTGAGCGCCAGACTTTGTCTTGCTGTTTCTATATCAGGCGAGATAAGGCTCGGCGGAGCCTCCCCGCTGATTTCCATTTTGGCCAATTCAACTACACCATCGTCTGTAGAATTGGCATGAAGGGCAGTCCAAGAGACGACCCCAATAAATGAGAGTGTGATCGTTTTAAAAAAATACATAAGAAGTCCCAGATTTCGGCGCACAGAAGCGCGATGATCCTTACAAACAGGCAACCGCCATTGGCTCAGTTGCATAACACGGGCAGTGAGCTTAGCGCGAAGGGCTTAAGCTCATAAATATGCAAGGGATCAAAATCCCTGCGGTGATAAGATATACTAGGCTAATCTGGGAGGAGGACCAGGGGGCCTTAATCTGCCCTGCGAAATACTGCCCTCGAACGACGAAAGGACGCGTTCGTGATTGGAAACAGAAAAAAGATAAAGCGGATCAATATGCACCCATAAAATGATTTTTCGCCCAAACTTTGCATCGGTTGGAGGCTCTTCCTCTTCACCATTTGATCGGGCCGCCTGAACTGCCAGACAGAGAGAGCAAGGCTTCTCTGGATCGAAGGTTTCTTCTAGAGCAACCTGAATCGGAAGTGATTGGGTATGCCTTACGAACATACCCGACCAGGCAAGCGCCTGGAACAAGTCCAGCTGAGAGCCGGAGGCTGCCAGCCAAGCAAAAGTTAACACCGTGAGCTTTAAAAAACAGAGGCGCTGTTCGGAATAACTTTTTGCCAGCCGCTTCACGGGATAAATTACTCGTAACCTCGGCCTGTTCGCTGCTCGAAGAACTGGATGAACGCTTTGTTGCAGACTGCCGTGCCGCCAGGTGTTGGGTAATGCCCTGTGAAATACCAATCACCCGAGTGATCGGGAATTGCATTGTGCAGGTTTTCGATGGTCTGAAAGATGATCTCCACCTCCCCTTTCCACTCAATATCCTTGGGATAGACTAGCTCAGAAATCTTGCGCGATATCTGTTCGGGCGTGAAGGGATCATAAATAGCTCTGACCTGATTCACTTGCTCCGATCGGTGCTTTTTGACTTCCACGCAGCATTTCTCATAAACATCCTTAATTAGCTGCTCGCGGCCTGTATCTTTAAGGAGTGCGATGGCAGCCTGAAATGCTATGAACTTACCCAGCTCGCTCATATCGATGCCATAGCAATCGGGGTAGCGAATCTGTGGCGCTGTGGAAGCAATGATTATTTTGCGAGGATTAGTGCGTGAAAGAATCTTGAGCGTGCTGTCTCGCAATGTGGTTCCACGAACAATCGAGTCATCCATCACTACCAGAGTATCTTTTTCTGCAACTACTCCGTAAGTGATATCGTAGATGTGCGAAACGAGCTTGCTCCTGCCCTTTTCCTGCGAAATGAAGGTTCGCAACTTCTGGTCCTTGAGAGCAATTTTCTCCCCTCTTGGCCAATTTTGAAGGATAAGCTGATCCAGAAGCTCGTCAGACAAAGGCCCATTCTTTTGGGCATCAAGAATAGCTTTCTTGACCTCGTTGCGGCGATACTCACGCAAGGCACGAAGAAGCCCGTAGTAGGCAGTTTCCGCAGTATTTGGAATGTAGCTAAAAACTGTGTCTGCCAGATTGCCTTTAATCGATTCAAGAATCTGCGGGGCCATAGCGCCACCGAGAGCTTGCCGCTCCTGATAGATATCAGGGTCATTGCCTCGGGAAAAATAAATGCGCTCAAACGAGCAACTAGTCCGCTTGGGTGAGGCAGGGAGAATGGTGTGCTGGGTTAGCTTACCATTGGCCCGAATGATTAGACCTTGGCCGGGAGGCAGCTCGCGGACATCGCCCAGATTCAGGTTAAAAACCGTAAGCAATGGAACGCGTTCACTGGCGACCGCAATAAATTCGTCATCTTCGAAGTAGTGGGCGGGACGAATGCCATTGGGGTCTCGGAGCACAAAAGCATCCCCAGTGCCGATGAGCCCAGCTATAGTGTATCCACCATCCCAAACTTTTGCTGATTGCCGAAGGACTTCTGCCAAATCTAGTTTTTCAGCGATTCGTAGGGGGATTTCGCCGCCTTGAAGACCAATATCGCGATAGGCGCGGTAAAGGCGATCATGCTCCTGATCCAGCCAGAAGCCTATTTCTTCGAGAATGGTTTGTGTGTCTGTATCAAAAATGGGATGCTGCCCGCGCTGAATAAGGGTATCATTCAGCTCTGCCGTGTTGGTCATATTGAAGTTCCCGCAAACCATGAGATTGCGAGTAGTCCAATTCGAGCGACGCAAATACGGATGGCAGGAACGCTGGCTAAAGGAACCACTGGTGCCGTAGCGAAGATGGCCAAGGAGCACTTCACCCCCGTAGTCGAAATTCTTTTTAATGGAAGCGGTATCCGTCTGAGATTCGATAAGTTTGGCGCGAACCATCTTATCAAAAATCTTAAGCTGATCCTTAAAAAGATCGTTCAGGGCATTAGCCTCAAGCGAGCGATCTCTAAACATGAAGGCTTGCCCGAGCTCCGGGTTTAGCTTCACGCACCCGATACCCGCGCCATCTTGCCCGCGGTTGTGCTGTTTCTCCATGAGGAGAAAGAGCTTATTAAAGCCGTAGAGGGCCGTCCCGTATTTCTGCGCGTAATATTCCAAGGGCTTTTTCAGCCGAATTAGCGCAATACCACACTCGTGTTTAATCGGATCTCCCATGAGGTTAAAATAAAGTAGAGCCAAACCCGCAATCGGCGAGTAAAATTTACAAACCAGACCGAACAAGGCAAAACTTAGCGTAGCCGCATGAGAAGATCTTTACTCTCCACTGTATCAGCAAGGGAGACGAAGAGCTCGTCCACGACCCCATCGCAAGGCGCATAGACAGTGGTCTGCATCTTCATGGCTTCCATCATGAGCAGCTTTTCACCCTTGGCTACCTTCTTGCCCACGGAAACTGAGAGCGTAGCAATAAGCCCAGGGATGGGAGCCGCTATCTGCTTAACATCGGCAAGGTCGGCCTTGGGACGAGTTTTGGTAGTTACAGCGACGCCCTTGTCTAGTATCTGAATTTCACGATTGATACCATTGAGCTCGTAAGTGACGGTGCGACGACCATCTTTATCGGGCGCACCAACATTGATGAGTCGAATAATAAGCGTCTTACCTTCCTCAATGGTGACCGTGATTTCTTCCATATTCTTCAGACCGTAGAAGAAAGAAGTGGTGGGGAGCACACTCAGATCGCCAAATTCCTTTTGCTGCTTGGAAAATTCAGCAAAGACTTGTGGGTACATCAGGTGGGAATAGAGATCATCCTCGGTAACCTCACGGCGAAGCTTCTCTTTCAGCTCACTGCGAACCGCATCAAAATCAAGGGCAGTAGCCTTGGAGCGGCCACCTTTTGCTTTGACAGAATCCTCATAACGTTTGCGAGCTACTTTGTGTTTTTCATAGCCCAAAACGGCAATAGAAACAGCTTCTGGCCAGCCTCCATCGGGCCAACCCAGCCCACCCATGAGCATATCTATAACACTCTCAGGGAAAGGTGTGGCGCCAGGCTCAAGATTGACAACGTCTGCAGGCTTTATACCGCGCGAGAAAAGGAACAAAGCCATATCGCCCACAACTTTTGAGGAAGGGGTGACTTTGACGATATCGCCAAAGAGCTGATTCACTTCAGCATAAATGCGTGCAATCTCAGGCCAGCGGTGGGAGACACCCATGGCGACGGCTTGCTCTTTCAGATTGGTGTACTGGCCGCCTGGCATTTCGTGAAGATAGACCTCGGCAGAACCTGTCTTCGGAGCAGTATCAAAAGGCTCGTAGTAGGAGCGAACGGTCTCCCAGTAGTCAGAGAAGCTGTTGAGCTTATCCAAATCCATGTGGGTGTCTCTGGGTGTGTTTTGAAGAGAGGCCACGATAGAATTAAGATTAGGCTGAGAAGTGGACCCACTCATGGAGGCCAATGCCAAATCTACAATATCCACACCTGCATCAGCAGCACGCAGCACGCTGGCAGAGGCGGCGCCACTGGTATCGTGAGTATGGAAATGGATCGGCAGGCCAATCTCTTCGCGCAGTGTCTTCACTAATTTGTGGGCGGCATACGGACGGCAGAGCCCTGCCATATCCTTTATGGCCAAAATATGAGCGCCCATCTTCTCCAGCTCCTTGGCCATCTTTACATAGTAAGCCAGAGAGTATTTGTCGCGTTTAGGATCTATTATGTCGCCCGTGTAGCAAATGGCGGCCTCGCAAACGGCATGAGTTTCCTGAACAGCCTCCATGGCAACCCGCAGATTGGGCAGGTAATTCAGGGAATCGAAGATGCGAAAAATATCCATCCCCGAAGCAGCGGCGTGCTTAACAAAACCTGCAACTACATTGTCGGGGTAGTTGGAGTAACCCACCGCATTTGAGCCGCGGAAAAGCATCTGGAAACAGATATTGGGGACCTTGGCTCTGAGCTGGCGAAGGCGCTCCCACGGGTCTTCCGAAAGGAAGCGCATGGCGGTATCGAAGGTGGCGCCTCCCCACATCTCTAAAGAAAAAAGCTGCGGCGCGTGGTGAGCCAAGCTATCGGCACAGGCCAGCATATCGTAGCTGCGCACACGAGTAGCCATGAGCGATTGGTGGGCATCACGGAAAGTGGTATCGGTAATGAGGAGGGGCTTTTGTTTGCGTACCCACTCGGCAAAACCTTTAGCGCCAAGCTGGAGCAACTTTTGGCGGGACCCCGAAGGCGGGGACTTTCGGTGGTCGTAAGCAGGCGCAACCGCGATAGGCAAGACCTTGGCAGGACGCCAGCCTTTAGCATGTGGGTGGCCGTTTACTGTGACGTTGCCAATGTAGTTGAGCAGCTTGGTAGCACGGTCACGGCGAGGCTTAAATTTGAATAGCTCAGGCGTGGTATCAATGAGCGTAGTAGTGGCCTGGCCTGTGCGAAACTGCTGATGAGCAACCACGTTTTCAATAAATGGGATATTGGTCTTCACGCCACGAATACGGAACTCACTCAGAGCGCGGTGCATGCGGTGCATAGCCATCTCATAGGTGTGGCCGCTGGCAATCATCTTCACCAAGAGGGAGTCGTAAAACGGAGTAATGACTGCTCCGCTGTAGCCCATACCACCGTCCAAACGAATGCCAAAGCCACCTGGAGAGCGGTAAGCGAGGATCTTCCCGTAATCTGGAATGAATTTATTTTCCGGGTCCTCCGTGGTGATGCGCGCTTGTATCGCGTAACCGTTGCGGGGAACGTCGGCTTGTTGCGGCATGCCTACTTCGGGCGAATGAAGGCTGTAGCCTTGCGCAATCAAAATCTGGGCACGCACTAAATCAAGGCCTGTGATAACCTCCGTAACCGTATGCTCCACCTGAATGCGTGGGTTCATCTCGATGAAGAACCACTCGTGCCTATCCAAATCGTAAAGAAACTCGACTGTTCCTGCGTTGTCGTAACGAATTTCTTTAGCCATGCGGGCAGCAGCCTCACAAAGCTCCTTGATTACGTTTTCAGGTAATCCGTAGCTAGGGGCGACTTCGACAACTTTCTGATGCCGCCTCTGCACAGAACAATCTCGCTCATGAAGATGGATCACATTGCCATGCTTGTCACCAAGCACTTGCACCTCAATGTGCTTGGCGCGCGGAATGTACTTTTCCAGAAAGACCGCAGGGTTTCCGAAGGCACGCTCCGCCTCAGCCTGTGCCTCATCGAGCAAGTCTGCCAAGTCTGCCGCTTTTTGGACAACACGCATACCGCGACCGCCCCCACCAAAGGCTGCTTTAATTATAAGTGGGAATCCGATGGACTTAGCTGTTTTGAGGGCTTCGGCACGATCCGTGATAGGCTCTTCTGTGCCTGGCAGTGTAGGAACGTTTATACGCTTGGCTAAAGCGCGCGCGGCTGTTTTATCCCCCATCATCTCCAGTAGCTCGGGTCGGGGTCCGATGAAGACGATCCCCGCCTCTTCGCAAGCTCTGGCAAAGTGAGCATTCTCGGAGAGAAACCCGTATCCGGGGTGAATGGCATCCACACCTTTTTCTTTGGCAACGGTCACGATGCCGGGAATATCCAAATAGGCTGCGACTGGCCCTAACCCCTTGCCTATCTGGTAAGATTCGTCTGCTTTAAAGCGGTGAATGCAAAAACGATCCTCTTGTGCATAAACCGCAGTGGTGCGTAATCCAAGCTCAGTACCGGCACGAAAAATACGGACGGCAATCTCGCTGCGATTGGCAGCCATGATTTTTTGAAAAGGCTTGATAGCAGAAGGTGACGATTTGGATGCAGCCATGATTGGATTTTACAATTAAGTTAGTTTTATTGAGCTTTAATTCAGTTCCCCGATACAACAAGCCTAAACGAATCGCTAATTCGCTTTTTCAGCGATACTTATGGTAAAAGCCGCTTCAAGTGAAACGCAAAACTAAGGAAAATCAAAGTGACAGGCCACACTGTGCCCATTCGCGGGAGTCCGCATGGCAGGGAGCTCCACGCGGCAACGATCCTGGGCATGGGGGCAACGCGGGTGAAATGGACAGCCAGTGGGAGGGGTGATGGGGGAAGGCACATCGCCTTGCAGAATGATGCGATTTTTTGCGGCAAGCGGGTCTGGCTGTGGAATGGCCGATATCAATGCCTGAGTGTATGGATGCCGCGGGTGTTTGTAGAGCACATCGGCGTCTGCCAATTCCACAATTCTCCCGAGATACATCACTGCGATACGATCGCTGACGTGTTTTACAACGGCGAGATCATGCGCAATAAAAAGGTAAGTTAGCCTTAACTTTTGCTGTAATTCCAAGAGCAGATTGAGTACTTGCGATTGTATGGAAACATCAAGTGCGGAAACGGGCTCGTCGCAAATTATCAAACGTGGATTAAGCGCAATAGCTCTGGCAATACCGATGCGCTGGCGCTGACCGCCTGAAAACTCAAATGGGTAGCGCGAGGCGGCATCTTCAGGCAGCCCAACTTGCTTCAGCAGGTCAGTAACCCATTGCCTGCGGTCATCCTTGCTACCCATGTTATGGATCTCAAAAGGCTCACCCACGATTTCCCCGACAGTTAGCCGTGCGTTGAGGGATTCGGCAGGGTCTTGAAAGATCATTTGTAGCTCTCGGCGCAACGGCTTCATCTCTGATTGGGAGAGATTTTCGATTGAGCTGCCGAGAAACGCCACTTTGCCTGCCGTAGGCTTGTATAACCT
>CAZHQD010000132.1:0-7213 GCA_964533835.1 uncultured Puniceicoccaceae bacterium
GAATGATGAATGAAGAATGAAGAAGTTTCTGAAATTATAAATTCAAAATTATAAATTATAAGAAAAAGGCAGGATGGTGAATGGAGAGTGGAGAAAATGAGGCAGGGTC
This sequence comes from uncultured Puniceicoccaceae bacterium, assembly GCA_964533835.1. Taxonomy (GTDB): domain Bacteria; phylum Verrucomicrobiota; class Verrucomicrobiia; order Opitutales; family Oceanipulchritudinaceae; genus CAZHQD01. The sequence continues at coordinate 110 of CAZHQD010000132.1, forward strand.
TTGTGATTGGTTGCGTGTGGGTGTGGGGTGTGGAAATGCTTGCGTTTGGTGGTGGGGGTTTTGCAGTATGGGTGTATATGAATACGGAGCGCATTCGGGCGGTGTATTTGATTGAAACGGGGCATGTGGCCCAGAGGGCTGCCGAGGTGATGGCGGGGGAGCAGTCTTCGGGGACGTTTATCGCGGTGCCCGGAGAGACGCCCGAGCTGAAGGCGCGGTTTGGGGCGACGGTGGATGGGATTGTGGACTTGGGGCCTGTGGAGGGGCCGAGTTTGCCTGGGTCCAGGCAGCCAGCGGGGAAGGCTGTGCATCGGTATCGGGTGGAGTTGTCTTTTCCTGTGGAGAATATCAGCGCGTCTGTGGCGAATCTGTGGACGATGGTGGGTGGGAATTTGTTTGAGCTGTCGCAGTTTTCTGGTTTGCGGCTTTTGGATATTGAGGTGCCTGAGAGTTTCGCTAAGCAGTTTCCAGGGCCTGCGTTTGGAGTGGAGGGGACGCGGCGGCTGGGCGGGGTGTATGGGAGGCCGTTTATCGGGACGATCATTAAGCCGAGCGTGGGGCTGACTCCCGAGGCTACGGCGGAGATGGTGGATACGCTGATCACGGCTGGGCTGGATTTTATAAAGGATGACGAGCTGATCTCGAATCCACCCTATTCCACGATTGAGGCGCGGGTGAAGGCTGTAATGCGGGTGGTGAATAAGCACGCCGATCGCACGGGGAAGAAGGCGATGATAGCCTTTAATATTTCTGATGATATGGACTCTATGCTGCGGCACCATGATGTGGTGCTGGCGCATGGGGGCACGTGCGTGATGATTAATATGCTGAGCTGCGGCACGGAGGCCGTCACGCGGCTGAGGCGGCACGCGGCGTTGCCAATCCACGGGCACCGCAATGGGTGGGGTGCGCTTTCGCGTTGCCCTGCGCTGGGTATGGATTACGCGGCTTACCACAAGCTGCTGCGGCTGGCAGGGGTGGACCATTTCCACGTAAATGGGTTGCGGAATAAATTCTGCGAGGTGGATGAGTCGGTGATTAGGTCAGCGCGGACGTGCCTTGCGCCGTGGGCGGGGACGATGCCCACGATGCCGATCTTTTCATCGGGGCAGACGGCGGCACAGGCTGCGGATACTTACAAGGCGCTGGGGTGCATGGACTTGATGTATGTGTGCGGCGGGGGGATTCTGGGGCACCCGATGGGGGCCGCGGCGGGAGTGGAGAGCGTGAAGCTGGCGTGGGAAGCCGCAGGGCAGGGGATACCGCTGAAGGAAATGGCGGAGAAGCACGAGAGCCTGAAGCAGGCACTGGCCCAACTGAAGCACGACTAGAGAAAGCCCCAAATACCCCATGAAGCCACTCCTGCTTAGCTACTACGGCGATGATTTTACGGGCTCCACGGATGTGATGGAGGCGCTCTCTATGGCGGGGGTGCCCACGGTGCTGTTTCTGGAGCCACCTACGCGGGAGACGCTGGAGCGGGACTTTCCTAACGCCAAAGTGGTGGGGGTGGCCGGGGTGTCGCGCTCACTGACACCAGAGGCTATGGAGGCCACGCTGCGGCCTGTGTTTGAGGGGCTGAAGGCGCTGGGGGCCGAGCGGTTTCACTACAAGGTGTGCAGCACTTTTGATTCGTCTGCCCAGGTGGGGAGCATAGGGAAGGCAATGGAGATCGGGCGCGAGGTGTTTGGGACGCAGACTATTCCGCTGGTGGTGGGGGCGCCGAAGCTGAGGCGGTATGTGGCGTTCGGGAATCTTTTTGCGACAGTGGCCGGGACTACCTATCGGCTGGATAGGCACCCTACGATGAGCCGCCACCCTGTGACGCCGATGAGCGAGAGCGATTTGCGCAGGCACCTTGCGGACCAGACGGAGCTGCGCGGGGCGCTGGTGGATGTACTGGCGCTGGAGGGCGGCTATGATCTGGCTAGCAAACTCTATGCGGAGGCGATTAAAGAGGGCGCGGGCTATGTGCTTTTCGACACGGTGAATGAGTCCCACCTGTCCACCATCGGGCGGCTGCTGTGGGAGGCTGATGCCGCTGCAACGCGGTATCTTGTGGGCAGCAGCGGTGTGGAGTATGCGCTTACACTGCACTGGCACAAGCTGGGGCTGACACGGTATCCCGCGCTGGAAACGCTGACACCCGTGAGCCCGTTTCTGGTGATGTCTGGCAGCGCTTCTCCCGCCACGGCAGGGCAGCTTGCCTATGTGGAAAAGCTGGGATGGGATATGATACGGATGGACTGCGTGAAGCTGCTGGATGCCGCGCGAGTGGCCGAGGAGCGGGGGCGAGTGGTGGAGCAGGCGGTGCGGCTGCTGAAGCAGGGGCGGAGCGTGGCGGTGTTTGTCAACAGGGGGCCCGAGGACCCCGCGATTGCCGAGACGGTGGCCTTTGCCAAGCGGGCGGGCATAGCGCAGGCAGGGGTGGCACTGGCAGCAGAGCAGGGCGGGCTGCTGCGGGCTATCGCGGAGCAGGTGGACTTGCCGCGGATATGCCTGGCGGGCGGGGACACCTCGGGCTACGGGGCACAGGCGCTGGGCATTTACGCGCTGGAATTTGTGACGCCGATCGCGCCTGGCTCGCCGATGTGCCGCACACGGTCAAACGAGGCTTTCTTTGACAAGAAAGAGATTGCGCTGAAGGGCGGGCAAGTGGGCGGGCCCGACTATTTTGACTGCATTCGCCAAGGGCGGATATTGACATAGGCCGCCAAACCCTATCGCATAGAGGGGCATCGTTACTTCTATATAACACTTCTACACTCCAATACCCTATGAAAAAAACAACCGTGGCACTGATGGGCGCGGGCGGCAAGATGGGCTGCCGCCTGACTGACAATTTGAAAAATCATCCCGACTACGAGATGCTTTATATCGAGGTATCTGAGGCTGGGATTGCCCGCATGAAGGAAAAGGGCGTGGCGCCCACGTCGCGTAGCGAAGCGCTCGGACGCGCTAATGTGGTGATACTGGCGGTGCCTGACCGCCTGATTGGAAAGATTTCACACGATATAATTGGCGAACTGAAGCCTGGCACGATCCTGATGGGGCTGGACCCCGCAGCAGGGTATGCCGAGGTGCTGCCGAAGCGCAGTGATGTGACCTACTTTGCCGCGCACCCTTGCCACCCACCGCTCTTTATGGAGGAGCTCACAAAGGAGGCGCAGACGGATTGGTTTGGGGGCTACCATGCCCGCCAGAGCGTGGTGTGCGCCCTTATCCAAGGGCCAGAGGAGCACTACACCGTGGGCGAAAAGCTGGCCGCCGCCATGTATGCCCCCATCCTGCGGATGCACCGCATAACGGTGGAGCAAATGGCGCTGCTGGAGCCCGGAGTAGTAGAGACAACGTGCGCCACGCTGGTGACAGCCATGAAGGAGTCTCTCGACGAGGCCATCCGCATGGGCGTGCCCGAGCAGGCCGCAATTGACTTTGTGATGGGGCATATCCGCATCGAGCTGGCGATCATCTTTGGCTATGCGGGCTTCCCCTTCAGCGACGGCGCAAAACTGGCCATCGAAAACGCCAAATCGAAAATCTTCCTGCCCAACTGGAAGCAAAACGTGCTCTCCATGGAGGCCGTGAAACAGCAGGTGAAGGAGATCACGGAGGCGTGAGGGGAAGTGAAATTATAAATTCAAAATTATAAATTATAATTGAGCCAGTGGCGGTGCTTAGGTGGCGGACGGTGGTGGTCCTCCTTTTGAAAAAATACAGAGGCTGCCTCGTGTGGCTAGGCGGGACTTTGGAGGGTTTGGCCATCCTGCCAGTAGAACGGGGCGAGGATGTGGAGAGAGTCTTGGGAGGGGCCGTAGTGATTGCGCACGAGCTGGTTTTCGAGCAGGTCGAGAGCGGTCTTCATAAGGAGGCGTCTGGATGTTCTGGTGCCGCTGACGTGCTTGTTGTCTGGGGCGAAATAGCAGGTGACAAAAGGGATGGAGATGCGGCACTCCTTGAGGAAATCGTAGAAGAATGTGGTCGCGCCGATAATTACGTCGGGCTTGTAGCGATTGAGCCAGTCAATCAGGTTGGCCTGAGAGGCGCCTTTGTTGCAACGGTAGAGAAACTCGTCGGGGACGTTGGCCTCATGCTGGATCATCAAACTGGCACCACGTTTCAGCGAGTCCAGCCGAGGGGAGGGCGGTTCGAGGAAGTCGAGTATGCCCGGGCGTGTGTAGCCGTATTTTTTAGCTTCTTGCCAGCATCTCAGGCGTGCGCCGCCCTCATCCTCAACAACGAGATGGGTGGGTGGCATGAAGTAGCCACTTCCGCAGGCGACGACACAGAACTCCGACCACGAAAAACGCTCGACGAAGTCTGGGGAAAAGATTTGCCCTACGATGAGGCCCACGATGCCGCGTGCCTGCAAGATGTCTGCCAAACGCTCGGGGGCGCGGAAGTTTTTTATGTCGAAGCCTTCCACATTGTAGCCCATGGGCAGGGCGGATTCTTCGCAGCGGGCAAGGCCTCTGGCGTCCCATGAATACAGGCCGCGGCTGGAGTCGTAAATAAAGGCGATGGTTTCGGCGTATTCGGCGCCCGTGCGGAAGCGTTTCTGAGCCAAACGAGAGAGAACAGGGACGCTGCGGTAGCCGTGTTTTTCAGCAAGCGCTTTTATCCTCATTTTGGTATCTGGCGCAATGCGGGGGTTGTCTCGAAGAGCGAGAGAGACGGTCATCTTCGACACCCCAGCCATTTGAGCAATGTCAGCCTGAGAGACGCGCATGCTTTACGGATAAACTTAAGGGTTAATTGAAGCAAGTGTAGATTTTCATGAAGAATACCCCCTGAACTCCAAATTAACCTCCAACGGAAACGAATTCAGTATGATAACTATCAAACAAACGATATTGGCCCTTCTGCTGGGTGCAGCAGTGATGGGCAGCGCTTCAGCCGCGTTGATAATATACGATGGCTTCGACTACAGCACTGGGACACTGGCCGGAGATAACGGAGGCAGTGGATGGACAAGCCCCTGGACACAAAGCGGGACATCAACTGTGCTGTCCGTAGTAAGCCCTGGGCTTTCCTATAATCAGCTTCAGGTGACGGGCAACGCGATCAGTGATACTACCACTAGCTCACAGATAGCCTACAGGTCCTTTGACACTACGGGTCTCATGGCCGACGGCAACTCTGTGTGGTTCTCTCTGCTTTACAGCGTTTCGGCAGGAGGGGATTCTATGGTCAAGTTTTTTGCGAATGGCATGCACCCTACTGCCAATTATCAGACTGGGGTAGGAATCCGAATTAGTAACACCCAGGGGATCGCGACGGACTTTGGGGTTGTTGCTTTTTCTTATAAGTCATTTGCCCACGGGGCTAACGCCAATATGGTAGTTGGGAGATTAACCTTTTCCGATCAGTTGAATCAGGATCGCATCACCTTATGGGTGAATCCTAATTTAGGTGAAGGCACACCAGCAGACGGAGCAGCGTTTTCCGATGTGTTGGGCCAGGTAAGTGAAATGTGGCCTGAAGGGCAAGCGGCAATAGGTAACGAGGTAGTCATCCGCGGCGGTGGCAGCTTTATTGGGGTTTTCGATGAGCTTCGTGTAGGCACCAGCTTCGCTGATGTTGCTCCCATACCAGAGCCCGCAGTCTATGGATTTAGCTTGGCAGCGCTGGCTTTGTTTATGGGTCTGCGCAGCAAAAGAGCCCGATGATAGCCGGTTTTTCGAGGAACAATAGAACGTGATTTAGGTAAGAATAGGATTTGTAAAGTGGATACATCCACACAAGGGGGAGGGCGCAAGCCTTCCCCCTGTTTTTTTTAAGGGGGTGGGGAGGTGTTGGTTTGTGGGATTATATTTTCAATACCTATAAATGGTTATCAAATTTTTTATTGAAGAGAGGGTGCAGGCGAGCTATCAAGAGAGTACGTAGTTTTTTTGATTTGAAATAACTGACGCTCTTATTTCAAGAAACTTGCATTTCGTGAATTAGGTCACGTGCCTTTTGCAAAACCAAGAATACAGCCAACGACCTATGGCATAAACACTGGATTCTATCGTACGTTTGTTCCCCATTCGTTGCCTACCGTATTGAATTGGGATACCCGATTGATCGGCAAGCTTTACGGGCAGATGTTACAAAGTGACCCGTATCTATGGCCTAATTGATTGCTTCCAAAAATGTGGCGTCTTTAACCAACTCTTCTATGGAAAGTTTTATCGTTTCATTAAGAGCGCCAAACGGATTGGCAAACTTGCTGGTTTTGCGGATTATCTCCTTAGTTGAGTCGTAGGTAACTTGGCCATCTTCGGTCACGACAAATTTAACACGAACGGTCCAATCCACACTGTAGCCAAGGTCGTCTATCAAGAACTCTTCAATAACGCCAGTTAGTTTGCGTGTATCATTCTGCATCGTGACTCCCATAAATCTGAGTTCCTTGAAGACTGCATCCCTAAAAATCGTGTCGATATTTTGCTCAAAAAGGATCGTTCCGAGAGCGGTGTTACGAATTTGGTTTGGTTTAACTTTGCCAGAGGCTGCAGGTAGGTATTCAAACGACACTACGTCCACACTACCAGTTGCGCTCATAGTTGAGCTTGGTGCATAATTCATTGGTACTGTATTAACACAACCAGTAAAAAATGCAGTTGATACAATAATGGACGCAATAAGAAATTTCATATTCATAGTTTGAAAATAGTGCATTATTTGAATTATAATCAAGGCGTTATTTTGGTGATAACTATGATTTTATAAAAAAACGAAATATCGCGGTTAAATAAGGGTTTATACTAGGGTTTATTGCGAGAAGTTGAGTGGCTCTGCTGGATCGCTGACAGATTGACCTCACGGTGGGGGCCCTGTGGATGGCGTTTGAAGCTCGGGTCCTTGATGTGGATTTTATCAAAGAAGTCTTTGGGCCAAGCTGTAGGTCGTTTGGTTTTTGGTGTTTTCACGGGGTTAATATAGTTAGGTATATCTTTACGTCAAGAATACAAAAGGCCCCTATCCGCGTGGCGGATAGGGGCTTGGTTAAATGAGGTTTACCGGTGGTGGGTTAGTTCAGGACGGGGGTCTTGAATTCGGTTATGCCGCGGCGGCGGTATTCTTCGTAGATGGCCTGGACGCGTTTTTTGCCGTTTT
>CAZHQD010000133.1:0-5720 GCA_964533835.1 uncultured Puniceicoccaceae bacterium
GCCGCATGATCCCGCGCATCCAGCGCACGGCTCTCAGGCGTCAGCAAGTTCCCATACCCAGCCGCACTCAGCCGCCGCACCACCGCCGAGCCCACCATGCCCCGTGCCCCAAGTATCAGGATTTTGTCAGTCTCGCGCATAGAATCTAGGAATAAATAAACACGCCCACTCTGCATCAACTCCCAACTCACCGCAACCGCTTCTTTTTGTATAACCAAGCAAAGCGAAATACACCACTAGCTGTTGGAAAAATGCTACAAAATGCCTGACACCTCTATCCATTCTATCACAATAATGAGCTATTAACCAATCCCCTCATGCCATCTACTAACACAAACTCAGTTCAGTTTCACCGTGTGCTACGCTCGAAACCAGAGCGCGTTTACCGTGCCTTTCTCGATACAGACGCGATTGCCAAATGGCTTCCGCCACACGGGTTCACTTGCAAAGTGCATTGTATGGATACTCGCGTGGGCGGCGCCTTCAAGATGGCCTTCACTAATTTCAGCACGGGCAAGAGCCACTCCTTTGGCGGTACCTACCTCGAACTCAAGCCCAACGAACGCATCCGCTATACCGACACCTTCGACGATCCCAACCTCCCCGGCGAGATGATCACCACCATCTCCCTCACCGAGGTCTTCTGTGGCACCGAAATAAACATCACCCAAGAAGGCATCCCGGCCCTCATTCCCGTCCAAGCCTGTTATCTTGGCTGGCAGGAATCCCTGACCCTCCTGGCGCTCCTCGTCGAAGCAGAAATCCCCGACGAAGGATAAACAGCGCCAGCAGCCGGATTGCCCACGCCATTGCTGTCCCCCCTCAGTCCGCTAGCGCCCGCAGCGTGCTTTCATAACGCCGCACAATCGACTCAGCTATCTTCATCTGTCTTCTATACTCAGCGTCGTTACGCTGATCACGCACCCGCCCATCCCCCTTCCCATTCACGGGAAGAGTGCCCGCCTCGGACGGCTTACTCACCCTATTTGCCTTACGCTTATCCATCCAAGCGCCACCTTAAGTTAGACCGTCAAAGTGGTCAATCTCGCCCTTAGCCACCATCACGCAAAGAGAGGCCCCGTCTCGGCACCCGAAGCCTCGTGGTCTCTCTGCCCTGATACCCCCCCAAAAAAACAAACTTCGTTATTCACCAACATTCCCCTTGCCAACCCCCACCGCCTTTCATCATCTGATTCCACTATCATGAAATCATTTTTAGCCACCCTCGCTCTTTGCCTCCCCCTGCAAGCCTTCGCCAACGGCTACAGCTTCATGCCGCTCTTCGATTCCCATGAGAGTGAAGCCAAGCAGATAATTCCTACAGCAATTTCACATGATGGTGCCAAAGTGGTCGGCTATTCGTGGACTTCCTCAGACAATAATTTCGATTTTATATGGAATAAGGAAACGGGTGTAAGTCAGATCGCTGCCCCTCCATCTCCTTACGAGAGCTCAAGTGCTCCATATATTTCGGGTAATGGTGACAATATATTTATCAATACCGCTCAGGAGCGAGAAATTTTTGAAGACCCAATTAATAATCCATTACAAGCATACATATGGGATGCCAATACAGGCTATAGAAATGTTTTAGCCACAGGAAATACCCCCAATAACCTAGTTACTGGGCACTCCTCTTTCGACGGCCAGTTTACTGCCGGATACGAATTGCCACAGGGTGTGGGTTCTAGACCAGTTGCTGTCCGTATTAACAACGGTGAAAAAGAATATATCGGCAGTCTAAACCCCGATGATCCCTACAGCCGTGGCACCAGTATTTCCAGCGATGGGCAGACTCTAGTTGGCGAGAGCCTGAATACCGAAGGCAGTCTTGAAGCCTACATCTGGACACCTATGACTGGTATGGTCGGCCTAGGCATTCCTGATGAATTTGATTGGTCTGGAGCCACTGGAATCTCTTCGAATGGTTACCATGTTGCTGGAGTATTATACGAAGGATCGTTGGGTATTTATTGGAACTCTTTTTATTGGTCTGAAGAGGTCGGTATGATTCATATACCCACTCCTGACGGGTATAACTCGCTTGAGCCGGGAGCGATTTCAGATGACGGCACCGTCTTTGGAACGGCAGTTATTGCGAGAGGTACTAACCAGGACGCCATCCTCTGGGACCAAACCAACGGCCTCCAATACCTCCACGAAATCCTTGAAGCCAACGATATCGACCTCCTCGGTTGGCAACTCATGGGCATCACCGATGTCACGCCCGACGGCCAAACCCTCGTCGGCTACGGCACTACCCCCGATGGCCGCATTGACGCCTTCATCGCCACCATCCCCGAGCCCCTGGCTACCCTCTGGCTCCTCCCCCTCGGCCTCATAGCCCTAGTGTGCTACCGCAGGACTAAATAGCCTACACATTCCTATTCAGTCTGCCTGTAACAAAGCTAGCCAGTCCACCGACTGTCTCACGTAGCCGTGTGCCTATAATAATGCTGCTACGGAGAGGCATCCCCCGATTCTCCAACAAAGCACATTCTATCAACAAGAGTTTGAAACAAGGTTTGAGTTAACGCGGATTTGAGCGGAAGAGGCTGGATTAGGCTGGAATTGCGGGGGCTGGGGCTGTTGGCGGCGGCGGGGGAATGCGTGGCAGGTTTGCGCGGATTTCCTGAGTGTTGCATCGCCTTTGCAACGGGGGTGCAGGCATAAAAAAACCGCCCGTTTCGTGGGCGGTTTTTCGGGGGCGAAGCAGTACCTCAAAGTGATGGATTGAGATGTTGCTCTATGGCAGTAAGGATTGCGTTTTCAACCGAGCCGTTGCTGTTTACCACTACCCATGATTTCATAACATTATCCTCAAATGCTTCGTAGTGGCAGTTGACTGAAACCTGTGTGCTGCCGGGCTCAAGCTCCACGACAATTACCTTCATGTTCATTCTCAATCCTGCCCATGTTGCCAAGAACATTTTGGGCGGATAAACATAGCGGGCTGCGTTCATGTTGTTATAGCCAGCGGGCATGGAAACCCAGTCTGTCACAATCAGACCACTATCCTTTTCAACGATCTTTGGGGGATACACCGTTGCCACTTCAGCGACAAGCATGGGCCAAACCTTGTCTAAAGGGGCCTGAAAAACAGCCTTTTTCCGCTGCGGAGTGGCATCCAACTGGGTTTGTGTAGTGGCGCAACCAGCGAAAAAAACCAAAGGAGAAAGGAGCAAGATGAGTATGGAGGTAACGGTTGTGGGTTTCATGGATTTGCGGGTAGAAAACTTAAGGAGTATTGCTATGGCAAGCAGATTATCATTTTTCTTAGGTGGGTGGAGGGTTTTAATGTCTTCGCGGAGGGCTTGGATTTCATTGAAATGGGATCTAGGAGATTAAGGCGGAGATCGAGGAGGCCGTCGAGATAGGCTTCCTGGGCGGCGATGGCGGTTTTTGTGTTCATATAAATGCGTTCTTAAAAAGGGAAATCACCTCAAGCGATCATTGATTTTATCCACTTCGAGGCGAAGTAAGCGGATTTCGATAAGGGGATCCATATAGGTTTCGCGAGCTACAGGGTCGTGCGGAAAAATGGCATTAGCGCGGGAAGAGGCCCAATGTGTAGTCTCGACTGCTGCGGTAGATTGGCTAGTGGGCGCTTCTGATTCTCTTAAAAAGAGGGCAGCCCTAACTAACTTTTGACCCTTCCCATTCCCCCCTCCGTGCCTCTCCATGTCTCTGCGGTGAACTTGCCTCATTTTCTTCATTCTTCATTTTTCCTTCTTCCTTCCATCTTGACAACCTCTGGTAGATTTTGGCATAAATCATTCAAAACCTTCCAATCAGCCCTTCGATCTCCCCGCCAACTACACAATTTTTTCGTGGCAATCAGCCGCCCAATCCCCCAATCTCACATTACCCCCACCAGTAGCCCGCAGCCCGCAACAAATCATAAATCATAAATCTGAAATCATAAATCTGAAATCTTAAATCCCCTGTCTCCGCTCCCATGCCCTCTACCTCCACAAACGGACTCACCCGCAGCGTTGTCGAGCAACTCGTCCGCGAGAGCGTTTATCGTCAGATGGGCCTCCCCGTCCCCCGTCAGGCTGCCCCGCCCAACCCCCTGGTAGTCAATATTTCCGCCCGCCACTGCCACCTCACGCCCGAGGCCGTGGAAGCCCTCTTTGGCAAGGGCTACCAGCTTAGCCCCATGAAGTGGCTCTACCAGGAGGGCCAATACGCCGCCAAGGAGACCGTCACCCTCATCGGCCCCCGCAGTCGCGTTATTTCAAACCTCCGCATCCTCGGCCCCTGCCGCAACCTCAATCAGGTCGAGCTCGCCTTTACAGATGCCATTGCCCTCGGCTTCGATATCCCCATCCGCTCCTCTGGCAACATCGCTGGCACCCCAGGCTGTATGCTCATGGGCCCAGCAGGTTTCTTCGAGATGGACCAAGGCGTCATCCGCGCCGCCCCCCATGTCCACATGCACCCCGACGACGCCGCTTACTACAAAGTAAAAGCAGGCGACTTCATGAAACTCTCCATCGGCGGCGACCTCGCCACCACCTTCGACCGCCTCCTCGTCCGCATCGATAAATCCTTCAAACTCGAAGTCCACATCGACACCGACGAAGGAAACGCCTGCGGCCTCAAACCCGAAACCCCGGTAAAACTCATAAAGTAAGAATGATGAATGAAGAATGAAGAAGTCCTCACCAGATCTATCCGAACGAACGTTTCTCTTTGCTAGACGAATCGTTCAGCTTTATGCAGCATTACCGACTTCGGTTATTGCTCAAACACTCGGCAAGCAGCTCTTGCGTTCGGGTACCTCCGTTGGGGCAAACTATAATGAGGCACACCGAAGCCGTTCTAAGACCGAGTTTAGATCTACTATGGGGCTTTGCCTTAAAGAAATACAAGAAACACAATTCTGGATTAAGCTATTGGCAGCAGAAGAAATCATCCCCGCAAAAAGGCTCGAAGCTCTCCTCCAAGAAACCGACGAACTCATCGCCATCTTCGTCACCATCATCAAAAAATCCAAAGCCACACCACCCCAATTACCTAATTCCCCAATATAATAAATAAGTATCCATTCCCTCCTGTCTTTACTTCTTCATTCATCATTCTTCATTCATCCTTTTCCCCCCCTTTCCAACAACTTAACCTAACCCACCCACCCACCCTCATCCACCTATGAACGAATCCCTCGGAATGGTCGAAACCAAAGGCTACGTCGGCGCTGTTGAAGCCAGCGACGCCATGGTCAAAGCAGCAAACGTCACCCTCCTCAAGACCGTGCAAATCGGCGGCGGGCTGATCACCACCCTCGTCAAAGGCGATGTCGGCAGCGTAAAAGCAGCCGTCGACGCCGGAGCCGCAGCCGCCCAAAAAGCAGGCGAGCTCGTCTCCTCCCACGTCATCCCCCGCCCACACCCCGAACTCCTCAAAGGCTACGAACTCGCCTAACCGCCTGTCTCCACTTCTTCATTCTTCATTCATCATTCTTAATTTTTTCTTCCTATGGCCAACGAAGCTCTCGGTATGATCGAAGTCAAAGGGTTTACCACCCTTTTAGAAGCCTCCGACGCGGCCCTCAAAGCCGCCAACGTCACCTTTGCAGGGTGGGAAAAAATCGGCAGCGGCCTAAACACCGCCTTCTTCCGCGGTGATGTCGCCGCCGTCAAAGCCGCCATCGACGCCGCCGCCGAATCCGCCAAGCAAGTCGGCGAAGTCGTCAGCGTCCAGGTCATCCCCCGCCC
>CAZHQD010000133.1:5820-7109 GCA_964533835.1 uncultured Puniceicoccaceae bacterium
AATGCACAATGCACAACAGATACAGGTGATGCTCACCCGTGTTTTTGTTCATTATTCATCCTGTCGCATTGGCTAATGCTCTGCACTCCACGCAACTAACGTGAATTGTATTAATCCCCGCACAAGACAATGAAGATACGCTCTACCGCCTGTCTGGAAATTGTGCATTGTGCATTGTAAATTGTGCATTCCTGTATGCTCGTCCTCGTCGCCAACCTCGGTTCCACTTCCTACAAGTATCGCCTGTTTTCCATGCAGGGCGAGGCGGAGGTCATGCTGGCCAAGGGCGGCTACGAGCGCGTCACCGATTTCGGCGAAGTCATAGAGGACTCCCTCCGCAACCTCGTCTCTCAGGGCCACCTGCCCTCCGTAGATGCCCTCGCCGCCGTAGGGTTCAAGACCGTCCTCGGAAAGGACCTCAGCGGCTGCGTCGTAGCTGACGAGCGTTGCCTAAAGGCCCTTGAAGACTTCCGCGAAGTTGCCCCCGCCCACAACCCCGCCTACGCAAACGGCATCCGCACCTTCGCCCAAAAGGCGCCCAAGGCCACCCGCGTAGCCCTCTTCGAGACCGCCTTCTACCAGTGGATGCCCGAGGCAGCGACTCACTACGCCGTGCCCCCCGCATGGCGTGAGATTGGCATCCGCCGCTACGGGTTCCACGGTGCGAGCCACAAGTTCATTGCCGAGCGTAGCGCCGAGCTGTGCAACCGCGCAGACGTTGCCGAGCGCGTGCGCAACCTCTACAAATCTGGCCCTGGCCCCGCGCCAGCGAAACCCTTCCGCGTCATCTCCTGCCACCTCGGCGGCAGCAGCAGCGTCACGGGTATCCATAGCGGCGTGGCCATCGGCACCAGCATGGGCCTCTCCCCACAGAGCGGCCTCCCGCAAAACAACCGCGTGGGCGACCTCGATTCCATGGCCATCCCCTACGCCATGAAAAAGCTCGGCCTCTCCCTCGCCGACGCCGAAAAGCAGCTCTCCAAAGAGGGCGGCCTCCTCGGCCTCAGCCACGGCGCGGGCAACGACCTCCGCGACATCAAGAAGGCCGCCGCCGAGGGCAACCTCCACGCCCGCACAGCCATAGATGTCTTTATCCACGAGATCCGCCGCTGGGTAGGCAGCTACTACTTCCAGATGGGCGGCGCCGAAGCCATCACCTTCACAGGCGGCATCGGCGAAAACAACCCCGACATCCGCGCCGCCATCCTCTCTGGCCTCCAGGACCTCGGCATCACCCTCGACCCAGCCCTAAACGACACCACCCGCACCGAAGGCCCCATCAGCCCCCC
>CAZHQD010000134.1:0-5285 GCA_964533835.1 uncultured Puniceicoccaceae bacterium
AAACTCATTGTAACTCTGCTGCATGGACAACAAGTTTGGACGCCGATAGAGGGGCCACCTGAAAGTTTTTCTTCGCTTGCCTGTGATAGCAATGATACGTGTGTTGGCCTAGTAGAGGGTGGACAAGTTTTTTACACTTCTGATGCTGGAGAGAGTTGGGGTGTAACTACAATTGGGACGGGTGTGGAATCACCTACTGCTGTGCTCTTTGATGGTACGCAATTCTGTGTCACTGCAAAGGGTTGGTCATCAGTGTCACCCGATGGCCAAACATGGACACTGATGCGCAACGATCTTGATGATGGTGGAGCGATCCTAATACATGCAGAACCAGATTTCTATCTAGCGGTCGTCCAAAGAGGCGGCTCCTTTACCACTCCAGCAACAACGATCTATTACAGTGAGAATCTAATAAACTGGGAGAGTGTGCGCACGATGACTGGGTGGTACAATGGGATTATGACAAACGGCGATTCCATCTTCGTAGCCACCTCTAGTGGAGGTAACCATGGGGTACAACTTGTAAGCGATTACTACAGAACAACGAATGGGCGTGATTGGATCGATCTTAAGGATGAGACGCCAGCGGCAAAAGGTAGGATTTATCCACTTGGTTATGCCAATGGCAATTATTATGCCATTCTTGGCAGCGCCCTATCATACTCCAGCAATGGGCTAGCATGGCAGACAACTGCCTATCCAAGCAGCGCTGGTTCTGTAGTTGGCTTGCCTTTTGAAATTGGAGGCTCCACCGTTTTTTTTACGACCACAGGTCTCATTCGTTCGACGGACGGCCAGTTCTTTACGTTTAGTGAAGTGCCTTACTTGAAGGCTGGCACAGCAAGAGCGACAGCCAGGTTAGGGGACAGGCTACTTGTCTCAGTTAGTAGTGGAGTCGGCGTTTTAATATCTGAGGATGGCATTACTGCCCGTCCAGCAGAAACCCACTATGCGATGCTGGATTACGCTGAGTCTAACGTTGATTACACCAATTATAATTTCACTGGTAATCCTACGCCGTTACCGAATGGAAATTTTAATCTAATGCTTTACATGAGCAACTCCAAAGGCATAGCAGGTATTTTTGTACGAACAGTTGGTCCGAATACAACAACTTGGCAGCGCATACAATCTGATGTGAACATTCAACTACCAAATGGATACCCTGAATACACTTTGCGCTATGGAGGTAAACTTTACAGGGGTTTCAGCTACGGATCGAATTTCCAAGATGCCACATTTGTCTCTGAAAACGGAATAAATTGGACTCAGTGGAAGCATCCAGATGACTCGCCTAATTGGAGTCTCAACGGTGGCTACTGGACGATAAACAATGTGGTTTTTACTCAGAGCCTTAATCCCTACATCAACGGTGAATTCAAAACCCCCAGTAACTCGGTGGGTTTGGTAAGCAGTATTTCTTATGGTAAGGGAACCTATGTTGCTGCTGCCTCGGGCAAAATTTTTGTTGCCACAGATCCGCTTAGTTTCGATGCCTACACCGTCGGCGGCGTTGGAGAATCTGTTTATTTTATAGATGATCAATTTGTTTTTCCCAATACCAATGCTACTTATGTTTCACAAAATGGGGTGACTGGGATGACTTTGCCCCAAGTTTACGCCAACACAGGATCTACAGTCTCAACTTCTAGTCATCATCTTGCCGGAGATGTTGTCTTAGCACTCGCCAACGAATTCAATGGCCCAATTGACGGGGCTATTTCAGGAAGCTCACTCCTTTATTCGCCCGATGCAGTCAACTATTACCCCACAATTGGCATTGCGAAAAATGTCCAACTATCCACAGGAGATCGGCGATACAATTTATCAGGATTCAAGGCAGGCAATACCTATTACCTCCTAAGTTACCAAGGTGTACTCATGGCTGCTCCAGAAGTGCAGACCAGTCCAACCGAGACTGAGCTCTTGGCGGGGGTGCCAGACGTAATAGAGGCAAGCGTTGGCAAGTATCTAAGCCAAACACTAGTAATGCCACTGACAGGCCGTCAGTTCCTACTGAGCGAACTCCCCCTCGGCCTCAAATTAAATACGGCTACCGGAACGCTCTCGGGCACTCCTCTCAAATTAGGCACCGTAACGGCACACTTGATGTTAGTCACAGACACACGGATTGTACAAAAGGAGATCACCTTTAACGTCAGGGAAGGGAATGGGACCAATCTACCAGCCGCGCTCTCAAACGCAGAAATCTTGGGAGATAGCTACTACTGGACACCTTGGTTTGGCGGTTTTTACCGCTTAAGCTCCGATCCTACGGACGGATTTGTCTTTGCAAACGATTTTGGATGGGCATGGATTGCCCCAGGAAGCGTACCCGACAGTGTTTGGTGGTGGAGCTTCAGTATGAACACCTGGCTGTGGGGAGGCGAAAGCACAGGGCGCTTCTTTTTCCGGCTAGACGATGTTCATTCGCACGCGTGGATATGGGTTTTGAGCGCCGATAATGGAGGGGCCTACATCTACGACTTGTCCACTAATACCTGGTCTTTTCTGACTTTCTAACTGATCGCATAAGGGCCCGTGATTAGGCAAGGCCTCAAGTAACCGCTAGGTTGTGACGAGGAAATTTCGCTCAGTTGACAGGAATTGACTAAGGAAAGTTAGGCAGTGGGATTTAGGGTTAGGGGGAAGGAATGGCTTTTGCGGAATAGGAGGGTATCCATGGTCCGACGCGGAGAGTGGAAATCAGCCATCTGGTCTGACGAGGTAAGCGTGGCGAGGGGGCATAGGTGGGATGCCTGTCGTAACTATTGAGGGGTAAAGATGTGGGTGATGGGCAAGATTTGAGGTGGTGATTTCCCCTATATTTTAGTCCAGATTTGAGGGGGCTGTGGGTTGGGAAGGATTATAGGGTATAAATTGTTTGAGAGGTGCTTGCAAATTTGGCGGTGACTCGTATTCGAGTTATCATGAATATTCGCTTTTGCCAAATGATGAGGGTTTGTGGGCTTGCGGTCGCGATATTGATGGCAGTAACTGGCGCAGTGTTTGCCCAGTTTTCTATCACGATGGCGGATGTGCCTATTACGGAGAACTTCAACAGCCTGCCGAGGTCGGGGATTAGCAGCTGGAGCAGCAACGAAACGCTGACGGGCGTGTATGCAGGAGGCGATTCGCAGATCACCACTGGCTACCGCGATGGCTCGATTGAGAAGACCAGTTTTGGCATTAATTTCACGAATCCTGCGTCTGATCGGGCGTTGGGCATGAGCTTGCTGGGGAATATTAATAGCGACACGGTGTGGTATGGGTTTCGATTTGTAAATAATTCCAGGGTGACGCTGCACTCTGTGGAGATTGGCTATTTTGTGGAGCGTTATTTCGGTTGGGCGGATGAGAGTACGCGCTTTACCGAGGGATTTCAGGTTTATACAGCGGAGAATCCGTCGACCACTGGTAACCCGAGCGGACCGGAGTGGGTTCGGAGGACCTCGTTGGAATTCCATCCCGGGCCTGGGCCAGTACCGAACAGCACAGGGCCAGCCACGCTATCGTCTGGAGTGTATTTTTTCGATGGCAACAATGTGGATTATCGGACTGAGCGGAATGCAACCCTGGCTATCAGCGGTGGGTTGGCGAGTGGCGCGGAGTACTGGATTATGTTTGGGAACAGTGTGGCCGGTGTGCTTGATGGAAAGACCATCTCGGACGGTGTCGCTATTGACGACTTGACGGTGACGTTTTCCACGGCGGTGGTTCCTGAGCCTGCGAGTGTAGCGGCAGCTTTTGGGCTTTTGGCGCTGGTAGGCGCAGCAGTACGGCGGTGGCGGGCAGGAATTAAGAATTAAGATTTAAAAATTAAGAATTGGGTGCAGGTTTGTTGTGAAGGGAGAATAGGTGACATTGTGAGGATTATTTTAATGCATCCTCTTGCGCCTTCGGCGCATTTTGTGCTGGGCAACCCATTCGACAAGTTCATGGCTGAGCGAGACGGTCGCCCCATCTTCGAGGCAGAGGGGCTTGAAAGAATGGGTCACCAGAAGCACCCTAGCGTGGACAAGAGGAAGAAAAGCATCTAGCATATGTGCAGGATATAAACAATAATGCTGCCATGAGCGCTTCTCCAGCATCTATAAGTATAGAAAATCCGATCTTAGAAAGAGCTCAGAAAAAGCTGTTCTGGGACGAGTATGCCAATCCTCCTGCGATTGATTCTTCGCGATTCCTGCTGCGTGTGATGGAAATGGGCACTTGGGAGATGGTGAGGGCCATGGAGACTACTTTTCCCAAGGAGTATCTTGTGGAGGCGCTTAGGCAGGCTCCCCATGGGGCACTATCCCCGAAGTCGTGGAATTTCTGGCGGCTACGATTGGGGGTGGATGTGCCGTATCCAGAACGGTTTTCGACATGAATATGAACGGCGATCTCCATATAAGCGCTTTGCCGCCCGAGCAGCAGGGCATATGGAATGCTTTTTCGGATGCCGATTTGTCGGGCTTCATGCTTTATGGTGGCACCGCCCTAGCGCTACGCTATGGGCACCGTTTATCAGTGGATTTCGACTTCTTTGGTGCTCCCGCCGTGACTTCCAGAGCAATAGAGCGCCGCATACCGTGGCTTAAAAATCATACAGTTGATGTCTTACAAGACGAGACAAACACTTACACCGTTCAGGTTAGCTGCCCTGGGATGGTTACTGGAAACTCCGTAAAGCTGGCTTTTTTTGGGGAGATGGGTTTTCCCACATTGGACGCTCCAATCGTGGCCGCGAACGGGGTCGAAGTGGCCTCACCACGCGACATTTTGGCGACAAAGTTGAAGGCTGTTCATGGGAGGATTGAGGCAAAAGATTATATTGATATTGCTGAGATACTCCAGCGTAGCGAAGACCCTGTGACCCGATTGGCGGAAGGACTGGCGGACTATATTACCCTGTTTCCGAATGCCAATCCGTCTATCCCGTTAAAGGCGCTGTGTTGGTTTACAGACGGCGAGTTAAGCGCCGTGAATTCTTCTATGCGCCAATTTCTTGAGGAAACCGTTAGCAAAGTAAGCACCATTCCACCAGTGAAGCCTGTATTCCGAGCGCAGATAGGAATATGATAACTAACAATTAAAAGCTAGCAATTAACAAGTTTGAGACAGGGCGAGGGTGGGAGTGCTTGGCGAGGGGGGACAGGCGGGACGCCTGTCGTACTTAATGAGAAGCGATTTTGTGAGCGGTTAGTGGGCGAAGGATGTTTAGAATTGTAATGTTTTTGTGCTGGGAACCGAGACGGTCGCCCCACGCTAAAGACAAAAAGGCAGAATGCAGAATGAAGAAG
>CAZHQD010000134.1:5385-7092 GCA_964533835.1 uncultured Puniceicoccaceae bacterium
CCGACGTCTCCCGGGAAGCTGTTGACGCTGATGTCTATGGATTCGGCACCACGGACGGTGAAGCTGGCGCGGCGCATTTGGACGGCGCGGCCCTCTATCCAGTTTGCGGGGAGGGACCATGAGGGGAGGTCTGCGGAGGAGAGGGCGCTCTGGGGTAGGGTTTGGGCGGCCATATCCATCTGCGGTGTGGGCGCGGCGGGCATGGGGGCAGCGGAGGGAGGGGTCTGGCCTGATTGCTGTTGCTGCTGGAGGAAGGGGGCTTGAACCTCGGGCTGCTCTTTTGGGGTCTCGTAGTAGGTGACTTCCTGCTTTTTGCAGGCGGTGAAAAGGGTGGCGCTGAGGAGGGCCAGGCTTGCGAGGCGGAGGGTGGTGGTCATGGGCGTGTTGCTAGGGCAAATTGAGTGCTGCCTCACGCTCAAGGAGCGTGGGGTGTGAATAGTAGACACGGCTGTAGAGCGGGTGTGGCGTAAAATTGGAGAGATTTTTTTGCTGGAGTTTGCGGAGCGCGCCTATGAGGGGGAGCTGGGTGCCGATGGCGGCTTTGGCGTAGGCATCGGCCTCGTATTCGTGTTTGCGGGAGCGTGCGCTAAAGAGCGGGGTGAGCCAGAAAACGACGAGGGGGGCAAACATGGAGAAGACGAGGAGGGTGGGCGCCAGCTCGCCTTCACCAAAGGAGTAGCCGAAGGCGCTCGCGAATTGGGGGCTGGCGGCCAGCTGTCCGAGGAGCCAGAAGGCGAGGAAGCCGAAGATGGCGGTGACGAGGAGCATTTTTGGGATGTGCTTTTTCTTGTAGTGGCCGATTTCGTGGGCGAGGACGGCTTCCAGCTCTTCTTCTGTGAGCTGCTCTATAAGGGTGTCGAAGAGGACGATGCGGCGGGCCTTGCCAAAGCCTGCGAAGAAGGCGTTGGAGTGGGCGGAGCGGCGGGAGCCGTCCATTACGAGGATGGTCTTGCTGGGGAAGTCTGTGCGGCGGGCAAGGGAGTTGAGGCGTTCCTTGAGGGAGCCGTCGGCGAGGGGGGTGAATTTGTTGAAGAGGGGCATGATGAACATGGGGCCGATGACCATCATGAGGAGCATGAAGCCCATGGTGAGGAGGTAGCCCCAGAGCCACCAGAGCGCCGTGGCGGAGACGAGCCAGATCAGCGCCAGGAGGAGGGGATACATGAGGAGGGCGTTGATGAGGGTGCTTTTGAGCTGATCGCTAACCCAGAGGCCGAGCGTGGATTTGTTGAAACCGAAGCGGGCCTCGATCTTGAACTGCTCCCACCATTCCCAGGGGAGGTTGGGGAGGGCTACGAGGGTGGTAATGATGAGGAAGACGAGGGGCTGCATCCAGAGGGAGGTGCCGAGCGATCCCGAAAACCAATTGTAGAGGGCAGGCAGTATGACGAGCCCCGTGATGAGGAGCCAGGTGGTCTCCCAGCAGTTGGAGATGGCGCCGAACTTGCCCTTGGCGAGGGTGTAGTCCGCGGCTTTCTCGTAGGTCTCCTGATCGATGATGGCTTTGAGGGCGTCCGGGCGGCGGGTTTTCCACTGAGCGACGTGAAGGCGGTTCATGGTGGAGAGGATTTGCTCCGCCAGAAACTTCAAAATGACGAGCGCAACAAAGAGGATGGGAAGGGAGGACATTGCGAAAAATGAAGAATGAAAAATGAAGAATGAAGAAGTTCTGAAATTATAAATTCAAAATTATAAATTATAAGGGGG
>CAZHQD010000135.1:0-6763 GCA_964533835.1 uncultured Puniceicoccaceae bacterium
AAAATCAATTGCAGCGAGACCAATACCAGCACCAACACCTCCCGCCGCGTAATCGCCGTCCGCGCCGTATTCCTCCGCCTCGCTTCCGCTGGCTGCGTAGCCCGCCTCCTCCGCCTCCCTTTCGTTGTTTCCTTTTCCATACCCACAGTTTCTATCCTACCCCTCCGCCTCTCGCCAACTTTATTCCACTCACTCCCAACCTCTCGCACAGAGAATCCAAGCCATGCACCAAACGCAAGGAGCTATACTGGCTAAGAGTGCAGTGTAACACACCTCTGTAAATCGTTCTACCATTGGTTTCGCCATGAACAGACCCAATCCTAACGCATAAAGTTCCAGGCGTTTCTCTCAATTCGACCTACAGATCGGGTACTATTAAATCCAAGGTGTGATCCGGGCGCACGGGAGAGTCGGGCTGGAGGTTGAATCTCGCGCGGACTCGGTCACTTGCGTCTGTGGTGCCATTGATGCGGTCGCTGGCTAGGGCGAAGAGCATGGCTTCCACCATTTTGCTGCGTGGCGAGTTTACATCGTTGCTCCACGGCTCATTGGCTAGGCTCAAGGGGCCTTCTGTATAGTAGAGATTATATCCATACGGAACATTGAAATTACGTGGGTCACGATGATAGTCCGCCAGCCTGTTTTTGGAAATGTTGAGGAAATATTCGTAGGCATCAATTTCATCAAAATATATATTGGGCGTATGGGTTCCATCGCCCGTTTTCAAATAAATTTGCTGGGTATATTCGCCATAATTGGTATATTCACGGTGTATTATTATTGAAAATTCACCGCTAGGTCTGCTATCGGAAGAAGACTCATCTTGGTGACTAACACCTGCTGAATAATCCTCTTCGGCATAATGAATGAGTATAGGCGTGGCGTAGATACGTACCCGATTCCTTCTATAATCAGCGGCGTATTCTCTTTGATATCTTAGCTGAAGAACCAGGCGAAAGTTCATTGTCTTGCCATCCACGACAGGATTCGTGCGGAAGGTAAATACTGGGTAGTTTGGACCGTAGTAATATACGGGGGTAAGCTCCAGGAAGGATTCCACCAGAAGTGACCAATACTCCTCTGGATGTATTTTCGCTGGGGCAAAACCTCCAAACCGCCCATTTACCTGCCATTGCTGGCTACCGAAATTGTAGGCTATTGTTTTGCGCCAATCATTTTTATACGTGGAAACGAAATCCATAAAATACAGCCAACTCTGCTGCTCAAAGACATAGACATAGGGGTAGTATTCCTCGCTGGTGTAAATCCAGCCGAGATTATAGGTCCATGCAAAAGTGGGGTCAGCACCCCTCTCCTTCGGGGAAGTATATCCAGCCGAAGCGGCTGGTATCGTTCCAGTTAGTATCGTTCGCAGCAAAGCGCGTCTCGCCATACCACTTGGATTGAGCGGTAGCAGTGAGGGTGGAGAGCGCTATGAGAGCGAGGAGGGTGGTTAGTGGTTTCATGGGTGGAGTGGCTGACGAAATTATTGGAGAGGATAAGTAGCAAGTTGCTTTACTGCTAGATACTAGCTCATAAGAGTTATTTTGCTTCACACCATAATTGAAGTTGGCATCGACATTGCTTATATTTGTCCTAAAGGAAGCTAGTTCTATTTTATTTTTCCTTATCGTCATCTTTACATACCAAAAGAACGATAACTGATAACACACTTGGGAGACCTGTTGTGTATAATATAAACAATATTGCGTATTTAATATTTTTGTCAGAAATATAATCATGCAGAGTTATAAAAACAACAAGACATATAATAAATATAATGAAATGCAGTTTTAGTAATATTTTTTTTATTATATTCATATTAAAATTGTTCCATTAATTCATTAAAACTAGCCAATCTTCCAGTTTGTATCGCCCCGAATGATGTTGCAGCGCGTAGACTGGAAGCATTGATAAGCGAAAGTCCCGAATAGGGGGTAAACCCCCAAGCAGATAAATTCAAGCTAAGGCTTGTGGATAAGTTACCTCCCCCAAGCAAGGGCATTGCTCTCCACGCAGCTGCACCACTTAAGAACACTGCCGCATCTCTTGTAACTCCGCCAATTGCTTGGCTCCAGCCTAAACCATATTGGCTTGAATCATAATACCCAGCAGCTTCGAATGGTTTAAAGTCTACAAATGGTACAACGTCGATTATTCCATCCCCGAAAGCAAGTGCACCCATTAATCCTCCTTCGACACCATTAACTAACTGACCACCAAATCCTTCTCCAGTTACAATAGCATTTTCCCAATAATCTAGTCCAGGTTGTATTCCTCCAGCAAATGCAGCACCAGCCATTTCATCTGGCGTTAAACTTGTTCCCAAAAATCCGCCATCTTTATCAAAGCCATAGAATCCTTTAACTTTCTTGAATAGTCCTTTAAATGCATTCTTGAGCCCTCCGCCCTCATGGTTAAACAAATGCTGAATTGCCGCTGTGATCGCACCGTTCATGAACTTGCCCCCGCCTAATTCGGCTGCGGTTCCGCCGACTGTGGCAGCAATAACAGTGCGCATGGTAAGCTGGCCAATACCCATATCTTTTCCTGATTTACCAAAAATATCAGAGAATTGGCTACTATTCATTGCCGAACCAGCTAACGAGCCTGCAAAGCCTGCAAGAAAGCCTGAGGTAAAGTCGCCTCCACCCAGCTCGCTAAAGATACCGCCCGAAATACCATGCGCGGCGGCACGACAGACCTCGATACCATTCATAAACCCTTGCGACAGGCCCGCTTTTGCGGCCTCCGTCCCCATAATATCAAAGAACACCGCCTTCTAGCCAATACCTAAACCTAACGAACCAAACATATCAATCAAAATCCTTGCGCCATCACCACTCCCCTGCCTAGCGCTTACTTTGAGAAACGCCGCCTCACCAACAAATAAAGCACCACCACTCCCGCCCCAAAAACCACTTGGGCAATAATTGCCCATGTCATCACCACGCCCCAGACAATCAGGTCTACCCCCCATCCCTGCGCAAACCCCTTACTCCCTTCAGCCAATAGTACCTGCATCCTCTCCGTAAGTCCCCGTCAAACCCCAGTTTCCACACTTTATAACGCTCATGAACACACCCCGCTTCATATCGCTATTTCTCTTAATTTCACTCTCTCTATCCCAACTAGGCATATATTGCCCATTTGGCCATATTATTTATATACCTCCTTTTTACAATTTATAAATTGTTGTTAATCAATGCTTTATAAAATAAAAACCACCTTGGCACACCCAGTGCTTTACTCCTTGGCAACCAATTAACCCCCAATCCCATACCTGCCATGGTGACTCCTACCTATACCCCAGATACCGCTAGCGCTGTCTCCTCCGTTTCTACTATCAAATACATGCCCGATGAGGCTGGTATCGCCAAATACCGCCACCTCATAGACCGCGTCCTCTATGGCATCGCCCGCCACCTCCCCACTCATATCGAGCTGGACGACCTCCGCAGCGAGGGCCTGCTAGGCCTCATCAGCGCCCTTCAGCGCTACGACACCAAGCAGCAACAAACTTTCGAGGCCTATGCCATGCTCCGCATCAGGGGCGCCATTCTCGACGAGCTCCGCCGCCGCGATTGCCTCCCCCGCAGCAGCCGCGCCAAGGCCCGCTACCTCCGAGACACCGTCCAATCCCTCGAACAAGAGCTGGGCCGCACCCCCACAGACACCGAACTCACCGAGAAAATGGGCATCTCGGGCGACGAATACCGCAAGCTCCGCCGCCTCGCCCACGCCCCCACCTTTGTCTCGCTAGACCAGCCCATCAGCAACAGCGAAGAAAACGAAACCATGTGGCACGATACCCTCGCCGACGACCGCCAGGCTCCCTGCTACGAGTCCCTCCAAACCAGCGAGCGCAGCAAGGTTGTCCTGGAGCACCTCCACCGCCTTCCCGAGCGCCAGCAGCGCATCCTGAGCATGCTCTACTTCGAAGGCTGCAAAGTCGGCCAGGTAGCGGAAGCCTTTGGCGTCACCGAAGCCCGCATCTGCCAGCTCCGCACTCACGCTTTGGAGCGTCTCCGCAAGACTCTCTGGAAGGAAGAGAACTGCGCTCCCTCGGCATCCTGCTGCAACTAGCAGCCCCGCTCCAGCAGAGTCACCATGCGCTTTCCGGCGCTCCGTACCCAGGCCCCGAAATGGGTCTGGGTTTGTTTATGCTCTGGCAGGTAGGCAATAAATGCCGATAGATCAAACCGCGTCCCATGGATCCCCGCCCCGCTCAGTGCGGCATCCAGAGCGTTGCACTTTTGCTCCACATGCCCCGCCGTAGGCACCATATACACGGGCTTCCCCAAAAGCAGTGCCTCGCAGACCGACTCAAAGCCCGCCGTCGTCAGATACCCCTTGCAGCGGCTCATGTAGTCCAGGAACGCCCTATCATCAAGCTGGTGAAAGCTCAGCCCTGGCTGCGGCTCATACGGGTTCGGCATTCCCCGCCTGTCCCAAAACGCATGGATTCGCAGATGCGGGTATTTCTTCTGTTCAGCCATCAGGTCCTCCGCATACCCATCATTCACCATGTAGGCCAAAAAGAAGTCTTCCTGCGGTATCTGCCTATCTGCCAATTCCAGCACCTCCTGTCTGAGCAATGGGGGCGTCACATAGGTGCGCTGCTCGCTCCAATCCGCTATCGGGCGAAAGGAGAGCCCCAGCCGCTGCGTGGCCCCGAGCGCCGTCCACCACGTATTGATTTGCAGGAGCGCAAAATCCAGTTTCTGGCTGGCGGGAACGGGTATCTCTGGGTGCCCGAGCAAATACTGGTGCCCCAGGCACACAAACGGCTCGCCAAACCGATATAGCATATTCGCCAGCCCTGCCAGCGCGTCATAAAAGTTAATAACAATATCGGGCTGCACCTCATCAAACACGCCCTTAATCACCTGCAAGCTGGCAAAATACTGGGGAAACCGCAGCAAATTCTGATAGATGGTAGGCCATACGCGAATGCCTTTGCGCTGCGCGTCCACCACAAAGTTCGGGCTCTGGAACCCCACCACGGGGCACCCCACCCGATCTATGAAAAATTGCGGCACATCGCGCCGCGCGTTCCGCCCCAGAAGCACCACGGGCACATCATGCCCCGCCTCCACCAATATCCGCCGCAGGGCTATAGCCTGCGTCATGTGCCCACGCCCTTCACCCTGGATGATGAAAGTGATGCGCAACGGTCGGTTCACGGCATTTCTGGGCAAGACCGCACTCATTTAAAAACGCGGAAGCTAGCCTATTTCCGCCTGCTGTAGAAGCGAAAAAGCGATTGCGCCCCGCGCTCCTCTCCGCTACCGCATTATTCCATGGCCGATCTCACGCTCCTTGTTCTCGCTGCTGGTATGGGTAGCCGCTTCGGTGGCCTCAAACAGCTCACCCCTGTCGGCCCATCTGGCGAAACCCTTCTCGAATACTCCGTGTTCGACGCCCTCCGCGCGGGCTTCACGCGCGTCGTCTTCGTCATCAGGGAAAGTTTTTCCGAAGAATTTTCCGCCAAGGTCACTTCACGCTTCGCCCACAAGCTCCCCGTCTCCTTCGCTTTCCAGCGTCTGGACGACCTGCCCGCAGGCTTCACTCCTCCCGCTGGCCGCGAGAAGCCCTGGGGCACTGGTCAGGCCGTCTGGGTAGCCCGCCATCTCATCAACGGCCCCTTTGCGGTCATTAATGCCGACGACTTCTACGGCCACCGCGCATACGCCCTGCTCGCCGAGTCCCTCACCACCCGCCCCGCAGAAGGCGTCCTCATCGGCTACCCTCTTGGCCAAACCCTTTCCGAGAGCGGCAGCGTCTCCCGTGGTGTATGCCGTGCGGACCCCTCTGGCTACCTCCAGGACATCACCGAAATCCGCCACATCCTCCCCTCCCCAACGGGCGCTCAATTCACCGATGCCGCTGGCCTGACCCAATCCCTCTCCCTCAACACCATCGTGTCTATGAACCTCATCGGCGCGCCCGCCTCTGTCCTTCATAGCATGGGCCACCTCTTCGCTGAATTCCTCGCCAAAAACGCCGACTCCCTAACCGCCGAATTCTACCTCCCCGCCGCCCTCACGAGCCTCATCCAAAGCGGCTCCCTCAAAGTCCGTCTCCTTACCTCCGCCGACCGCTGGATGGGCGTCACCTACCCAGCCGACAAGCCCCAAGTAGTCACCAACCTCCAGGCCCTCACCACCTCCAAGCTCTACCCCACCCCACTCTTTCCCTAATTTTCATCTCCACATTGCATTCCCACCACGCCCCTGCTCTAATCCCCACCACGCATAATCCAATTTGTGCATTGTGCATTGAGCCTTGTGCATTTACCGCCGCGCCTTTAATTATTAATTTTTAATTCTTAATTTTTAATTTCTCACCCCATGCCCCGCCGCCACCATCACCATGCGCTCACCAAAGATGAAGCCTACCCGCTTTGCCGCATCGCCATTGTAGGCCTCAGCGTAGTCATCTCCATCATATTTCTCGCTCTCGTCCTCTGGCCTATTGAGCGCATCTACGTTTTCCTCCTCATTGCCCCTCTGGCCTCCGTGGGCTTCTTCCTAAGCCTCAAAGCCAAACGCCGCATCCACCGCCGCCACGGCGCCCTCCGCGGCGAAGAAGCCGCCACCATCGGCCTCTACGGCAACGGTATCCTCCTCGCCATCGGCATCCCCCTCTTCCTCTACGGCCTCTTCAGCATGTTCCTTGTTAATATGTAGCAGCCTTTTGAAATTTTAAAGGCTCTAGACTAGCAGTAAACAAACTGATATAGTCTAACATGTTGAAATAC
>CAZHQD010000136.1:0-6635 GCA_964533835.1 uncultured Puniceicoccaceae bacterium
TCCAGATTTGGCAAAAACGGCGAGCGTTAAACTTTGCCTTGGAGATACCCAATTCATTTCCCTTCATTTCTGCCCAGTTACCCTGAGGGAATGCCAAGCCACCGCTCCAGATTTCATTTGAATATTCCAGGAAAACCTTGAGGTTGCTATTGAGTGGTGGGTAGACGGGGTTTGCCTGTGCGGAGGTGTATGGATTCCCGTTTGCGTCTGCGCCAAATCGGATCAGGCGGGCCAGCTTGGTTACATAATCGTCCGTAGCCAAGTGCGGGACGTTTATCCACATATGTTTGTTAGTCTGATTCGCCAGCGCGACCATATGCTCCCAGGCGAGGCCGGTAAGGGAGTTTCCAGGGTGCAGGACAGGGATGCCATTCGAGTTGGTCCACATAGGAGCGCCTTCCGCAGGATCGCGCCTGTTGATGATACCCACCTGAAACTGGTGCTGCGGCCTGCGCCTGTCTATCCAGTCTTTCTCAGGATTGGCATTGGTGATAATCAAGTCCATGAAGCGGATGTATTTCCAATCGGCATCCGCAATTCTTTCCAGGAACTTTGAGTGAAAAGTCTGCCCGCGAAGACTGCGCCCTGTATTTGGATTATTCAGCCAAACCGCCACGTTCTTGGGCAGATTGGTGGTATTCATGCTAAATATCTGCACTTCGGGAGCTTTACCTGTGGGGCCTAAGTCGTAGACACGGATACCATTGGTGAGCGAGCCTGTTGCTGCTCCATTGCTTTGTGGGTCTCCGCTCGGGACCTGGGAAGAACCAGAGGCCAGGAAGGTAGCGTTTGTGATGCGAATATCCGCCTCGCCCGTCCACTCCAGAGTAACTATACCGCGATACATCGGATCGCCGGAAGAGCCGGGCGATGTCCAAAAGGAAGTCTGCCCTGCCGCGAAATAGAGAGGGTTGCCGAAGACATCAACTTGGTCCGCTGCGGGATTGCTCAAAATGTACTCCCAAGACTGGCCACCTGGCTTGGGGCTTCTGACCATCCAGTTGCGGTTTTCATTCCAAAGAGCATTCGCGTAATAATTGTGGGCATAGTAGCGAGAGCCGCCCGCGTGAAAGCCTACCTGTGGCAAGTCGGTCGCGGTATTAAGATCTGCCTTGCTCTCATGGCCTGCCAAAGCAAGCAAACTGACAAAACCTGCGGCAAAGCCGGGCAGGAGGGTGATTGCTTGTTTGGCAATCCACTGAATTTTACTTTCTTTACGATCAGTACACAGGGTAGTATCAAGCCGAGTTCTTCCTCGGAGAGTAATCATTTTCATCGGAGTATATTTTTGCTCCTTGATACAATCCGACTACAGAACAACAGGATAAGGGGTAGGTAGGCGAACCACAAAGAGCCCCTTACCTATCTTATAAATCGTCCGATTACAAAAGCCTTCCAAATTTCAATCCGTTGAATATTGTTGACACTTGTTTTTAAGCGCGAAGACGCAAGCGCCTGAAAAGCACCTACTCAAATACACCAATGATCACGAAACGCGGCCCCAGTCTAAGAGATGTCGCCAAGCTGGCAGGCGTCCATATTTCCACGGCTTCCTATGCGCTGAGGGATTGCGGGAACATTGCGGCAGAAACGCGCGCCAAAGTGAAAGAAGCGGCGAAGCAGCTCAAGTATCACCCCAATCCAGTGCTGGCCTCGCTCGCGCGCGGACGCTTCAAAAAGAGCAACCAGATACACAACGCGCTGGCCTTTATATCGCTGCACAATCGGTTTCACCAAAACAACCACCCGCGCTTTAAATATGCTCAAGCCCACGCCGAGATGATGGGCTACACGATCACTTACCACACACTGGAATCCATCGCGGCGTGGAAGAATCCTGAGCGTGTGCTCGTGAACCGCGGCGTGGCAGGCGTGATATTTGACGGCAACTCCGTGCCCGATATTCCTAACTGGAATCCCAGTGTGTTTGTTACGGTGCTCATCGGAGGGATTGCGAGCGAGCGGGACTACCACCGAGTAAATGCCGATCACTATGCGGCAGTTCGCACTGCGTGGACGAAGGCCACTGCCGCGGGCTACAAGCGAATCGGCCTTGCCTTGCTGCGCCATGATCCTGAATTGGAAGATGACCGCCTGCGCTACGCCGCAGGGCTAGTCTCTCAAATTCAGCATGATCCGCATAATGTAATACCTTGCTACCGCAATGTGGTGGGTGCTGAAAAAGGCCTTGTAAGCTGGTTCCAAGAGAACCGGCTGGATTGCGTGATAGGCTTCCACTCAGGCCTTTACTACCTGATAAAGGAGGCAGGCTACTGCGCTCCTGAGGACTACGGATTCATCTGCCTGCACGTGTCTCCGGGAACGTATTCGCAACTGCCCGAGTTTACGGGAATAAAATCAGACGAGGCTCTAAAGGCACAAACGGCCATCGAGCTGATTGACCAGCAAATCCGCCGTCGCCTCTACGGCATACCCGATGCGCCGCTTTCCGTGCTGGTGGAGCCACTCTGGATAGAAGGCCGCACCATACGCCCGCAGTTGGCTAAATAAATATCACAAAAAAAGAGAGCTTCCCAAGGCTTGCCACGTGCGTTTACGGCTGCCAGTTTGGTGCCCTTAATCTCTAAATCCATTTAATTATCATGGAAGTCTTAACCGCTTTAATTTGTGACTTTGCTGCCGACTACAACGGGAAACTCTGCATCATGGGGGCCTTTGACTCCATTTGGGCCGCTCGATTCCCCTGCGTGCACCCACACTGCTCTGTAGCGCTGCGCTTTCTCTTCCGCGAAGGGGACATCGGGCAACACCGCATGCAACTCGCCATGATCGACTCCGATGGCCGCAGTGTGTTTCCCGAAGGAGGCCCTTCTTTCGACATCAATATCCCGTCCATCCCAGAGAACACCTTCTTCCTAAGCCATAACATAGTGGTGAACCTGCAAGGGGTGCCGCTGGCCAAGGCAGGGCAATACTCTCTGGACGTAAAGATGGATGGAGAGATAGTGGCACGGATGCCGCTACAAGTCGTGCAAGCGCAGCCCAAGGGCAACCCGCCGCTGCCCCACTAACCAGACCCCACACGGCACCGAATGTCTCACGAGCCAAAAATCCACAGCGCGTGCTGGACATCGCTCCGCTCAGCCATGCTCGCTTTTACTCGGGACTGGCGCCACAGGCGCATGCCTCAATTATTTTGGGGAGAGCAGCGGCTTCCTATCCACGATATCCGATTGCTGCCACCCGTAGAGTATGCCTTGCAGAGCGGCTACTTCTTCCGCGAGGGGATTTGCACCTTCTTAATGCCGGCAGACGCCTACCCGCAGTTTGACTGGAAGCTGAGCGGGCTCTTTGTGGCGGGGGATTTCAACGAATGGACACCTGCGGGCAAGGCCCAGTGGCGACTGGAGCCTGCACTGGTGCGGGACAAGGAATACTGGATGCTGAGCGTGCCGCAGGAACGGGTGTTTAAGCGATCCGCAGTGATGTTTAAGTTTGTGACGGGACGCGGTGAATGGCTGGAAGTGCGCTCGGACGCGCCGAATGCCATTCAGACGCCTGAGGGCCACCACAATCTCAGGATAAGCCCGCACCGTGGAGGGCTGCATCAGTTTTCCTTTACGACCCCCGAGCCGATTAACCGAACGACTCAGGCCGTAGTCCATTTTGTGGACGGGGACCACTCGGAGTCTATCCTCCTGCACCCTGGAAGCTTCCTCCTGAAACTGGGGACGGACTTGCCGCTTGGCGCGATTGTAGAGCAAAAAGCAACCACCTTCCGCCTGTTCGCGCCACGCGCCTCTGCCGCCAAGGTAGTCTTCTACAACCCCGATTCTCCAGACAAGCAGCAGCGGCTGGAAATGCGACTGGTGGACGAATGCACCTGGCAAGCCAAGCACCCTGCTAACCTGCATGGCTGGCATTACCACTACCAAGTGAGCAGCGGCTCCTGCGATGGCTTTAGCCATTTCCGACCTGACGCAAAAATACTCGACCCATGGGCGTTGGCCTGCCTGGGCCCAACGGGGCCAGGAATCATCATAGACAAAACCCGCTACACAAAGCCGAAGCCCTACCCTACCCCTTGGTGGCATGACCTTGTGGTGTGCGAAGCCCATGTGCGCGATCTGATAGCCAAGGCGCCTATCCCGCTGGAGCCTGACGAGCGGCGCACCTTTAGCGGGCTGCGGAAGTTTGCCCAAAGCAAGGGGTTTTATCTCAAAGAGCTGGGCGTGAACGCCGTAGAGCTGCAACCCATCCAGCAAAACGACGCCAAGACCCGCGAGGAATACCACTGGGGCTACATGACGTGCAATTTTTTTGCCCCCAATTCCCACTACTCCACAGACCCCGCCAATGCCTCAGGGCTAACGGAGTTTAGGGAGCTGGTGGACGCCCTCCATGAGCAAGGGCTGGCCGTGATTTTAGATGTGGTCTATAACCATGTGGGCGAGCCTAACCATTTGCAGTATCTGGACAAATACTACTGGTTTGAGCTCGCTCCCGATGGCTCCTACATGAACTGGAGCGGCTGCGGCAACGACCTGCGGTGCGACACTCCGATGGCGCGGCGCCTCATCATCGAAAGCCTCACGCACTTGGTGGAGTTTTACGGGGTGGACGGGTTCCGCTTCGACCTCGCCGAGCTGATAGGCATAGAGACGCTGCGAATAGTCGAAGAGGCC
The DNA here is from genome assembly GCA_964533835.1 of uncultured Puniceicoccaceae bacterium. Classification (GTDB taxonomy): domain Bacteria; phylum Verrucomicrobiota; class Verrucomicrobiia; order Opitutales; family Oceanipulchritudinaceae; genus CAZHQD01. The sequence goes on from CAZHQD010000136.1 coordinate 4,647, forward strand.
ATGAAGAAAGTGAAGCCCTCTGTGATTTTGATAGCCGAACCGTGGAGCTTCCGCGGCCATATCGGATTCGGGCTGAAGACGACGGGGTTTGCCTCGTGGAATGATGGCTACCGCGACTTTCTGGCAAAGTATGTGCGGGGCGAAGGTGGGTTTGAGGGCATTGCCTATTTTCTGGCGGGTTCTATGGGGCATCTCTCCGCATGGCCCGCACAGTCCGTGAACTACAGCGAGTCTCACGACGACCGCTGCTGGCTGGATAAAATAACGGAAAATGCCGATGGCAATGGCCATCACCTAACGACTAATGATCGCCGGCGCACGCACCTAATGCTGGCGACCCTGATGATGTCTCTCGGCATTCCGATGCTAAGCGCGGGACAGGATTTTCTGCGGAGCAAATACGGACACAACAACACCTACCTGGAGGGCGATATCAACGCCCTCGACTACGCTCGCGCTCTGGAATACCCCGCAACAACGGCGTATGCGCGCGCATGGGTCGCCTTTAGAAGAAGCCCACTCGCCCAGGCATTGCGCTTGTATCGCAAGCCTTCCCCTCAATACCTAAGCATTCATCCCGCCCAACACGGCAACGGATTTCTGGCCCTTTACAATGCCAACCACGAGGTGCAAGGCCCCACCCTGCTTTTCGCGCTCAATCCCCATACAACCGCGGCAACCTTTGATGTGGCTCTGCCCCACAAAAACTGGCTACAAATTGCAGACTCCGAACGCTTCAATGAGGCAGGCCTGACACCGCCGCTACTGCCAATCCACGAAGGAAAGATTACCTTGCCCACGCTAAGCTGTGCCTTGTGGCGGGAACGGGGATGAAAATGTTGCTGGTCTCAGACTGAAGCCGCAGGTCCGTCATAGGAAATCAAATAGCTATACAGCCGGCCATAAGGATTAGTACTAATAAGGCTAGTGCGAATCTATTATACCCAGCGCAGATGTAAACCAGATACTATTATTGACTTGCTGAATTAGCAAACGGCGTTTTTCTAACTATTGAATGACGCATATTACTACTAAAATACTCTCACTTATCGCGCTGCTTGTATTGACGAGCTCAGCTGTTTCCGCGCAAACCCTAGAGGAAGCGTTAGACATCAGTGGCTATACATTCACCACAGGCGGTGATGCAAACTGGACTGGACAGACGGCAGAGTCCAGTGATGGGGTTGACGCTGCTGTCTCGGGAGAGCTACCTACCAACACCGTTGGTAGGTCCTGGCTGATGGTGGAAGTCACACTGCCAGTAATTGTAAAGTTTAAGTGGAAAAGATCATACTATGAAGTTTCCGGCACTTTTCAGACTTCCTCGAGTGGTGACGAAGACAGTTGGAGTCATCAATTTAGTTTGCAAGAGGGTAATTATAACTGGATCGACCAAGCGATAATTCTCCCTGGAAGTGGAAAATTTTTTCTGCGGTGGCTTAGCAATACATTCTTTGCCGAAAGCAGCGACCCTGGACGAATTTATCTCGATGAATTGAGCATCGAAACCATTGATATAGTATCTCAGATCGAGGCGTTGGATGCGCCTGGAATTGTACTGGAAGGTAATTTTCCTGAAGGAAACTTCAATGCATGGGTTGGCCAGAAAAAAGACAGCTATGACAATGTGGACGCACTTATGTCTCCCTACAGTCTCAGTGAGAGTTGGATTCAAACTACGGTTAATGGACCATCGGAGATATCGTTTTACTGGAAAACGGCAACGTACAACGGCGATGCCATCTTGGCTCTGGACTCACCAAACGGGGAAAATGGCTCAGGCGTTCTTACCAATCTGCAATCCTCTACTGAATGGAGGAAGGCAAATGTAATTATGCCAGAGGGCTCTCATACACTTCGCTGGAGAAGAATTGGCTCATATAGAAACAATGCCATGAATTCAGCGCTAATAGACAAACTAGAGATCAATCCAATAATCGATACGGTCACAATCAATGAGGCTCTAGACAACACTGATTTGAACTTTAC
>CAZHQD010000137.1:0-6613 GCA_964533835.1 uncultured Puniceicoccaceae bacterium
GAACGTGCTTGCGAAGGTTTTTCTTGATAGGTGTTTTTTATTGTGGCATTGTTACGAATAGGTTGCAGGATTGTAATGTTCGGCAACGATAAGACCCCATCTTAGTCACTCACCCCTTACTTAGCTGAAAGTGAAATATCCCCGCTTGGCCCTTATGGGATGCGCGTTGGCATTGGCCGCGTCGCACGCTCATGCACAGATTGTGATCAACGAGATTTACGCTGCCGTGGCGGAGCGCGAATTGCAGTGGGCGCCAGATGGCACCCCGTATGTGGGGCATGGGCCCGCGTGGTGGATGGATGGGTATGCGGATGGGTTCTGGAGCAGTGGCGCGGCGCCGCTCGGCTTTGGCGGCGGTGGGATTACCACGAATGTGAGCAGCGCCATGCAGCACAAGACGCCCTCGCTCTACCTGCGGCATAGCTTTTCCGTTTCGGGGGCAAATGCGACCTCGCAGCAAAATTTGAGGCTAACCGTGAAGGTGAACGATGGGTTTATCGCCTACCTGAATGGAAAAGAGATCGCTCGGCGCAATATGGGGGCCAAGGGGCTGATTGCCTATGCGGATCAGATCGCGTTTAATCCCGGTGAGCTTTCCGTAATTATTGATTTGGACAAGGCGGCCAACCTTTTGAGGGAGGGCACAAACTTGCTCGCCATCCAGGCGCACAATCATGAGGCGAGCGACCCCACGTTTAGAATCGCGGCAGAGCTGCGGTTGGGCGCGGGAGGGCCGATTCTGGTTTCAGAAACGGCTACTTGGAAATACTTCGCGGGGGTGTGCGAGCCGTCAGGCGGTGTCTTCGACCCCACGGAGCCGAACCCTGAGTTTTCTGATTGGATCGAGCTGCACAATACCACGGATGCTCCCGTGAATCTGGTGGGGTGGAGTCTTACCGATAATCAGGAGATCCCCACGCTCTGGACCTTTCCTTCCACGGTGGTGCCCGCTCGGGGCTATCTGGTTGTTTTGGCCAATGGGCGCAACATCGCGAACAACAAGGGAGGCAGCGGCTATTACCACCTGAATTTCAGCCTGAGTGATGGCGGGGAGTATCTGGGGCTTTACAATGCCCAAAAGGAGCCGGTGGACGAGCTGAGTCCTGAGTTCCCCACGCAACGCAGCGAGGCCAGCTACGGCAGGCTAAATGATGCCTGGAAATACCTTTCCACACCCACACCAGGCAAAGCAAACGCAGGGACAGGCCACGATGGCTTCACCAAAGTGCCCGACTTTTCTCTGGCCACGGGATTTTACGATGGAGCGCAATCCATCACAATAACGGTAGAAACTCCTGGCGCGACTATCCGCTACACCACGGATGGCTCCGAACCCACGCTGGACAACGGCACAACCTATAGTAGCGCCCTTACGCTAACGAAGACCACCTCTGTACGTGTTCGCGGATTTGGCGCAGGGCTCTTGCCCTCCCGTGTGAAGACGGCCACCTACCTGATAGACGAGCCGCAAGCGCTCCGCACGATGCCTGCGGTGGTGATCACCGGGCACCCGCAGCGCTCGATTTTCAAGCCCTATGGCGTGACTACTATCGTGGGTGGCCCCAATGCAGACCGAAACATAGAGGCAGGGGCAAGCGCTCTCGACTGGACTGCCCTAACCACAGAGGATTACAACATCCCCATCAATCGCGGGCGCGCCTTTGAGCGGCCTGCCTCTCTGGAGATTATTCATGCAGACGGCGCGGAATCCCTGCAGCACGACTTTGGCTTGCGCATTTCCGCAAGTATAGCCCAGCGCGATATCCAGGTGTTCAACTACATTGGGAGCGATTGGTCGCAAGAGCGTTGGTCACTCCGCAATCCGCCAAACAAGCCATCACTGAATCTGTTTTTCCGTGGCGATTACGACGGCAATCTGGACCTCGCGCTCTTCCCCACGCAGACCACGGAATTCGATTCCCTGCGAATGCGCGCAGGCAAAAACGACATAACCAACCCCTTTATTGCAGACGAGTTCACGCGCAGGCTTGGCTACCAAGCCACAGGCTACCCGCAACCCGTAGGCACACTGGTGAATCTGTGGGTCAACGGCATTTACCGTGGCTACTACAATCTTTGTGAGCGGCTCTCAGAAGAGTTTTTCCAGATCGGCTACGGCAGCGATGAAAACTGGGATGTAATCAAGGGGCGTGCCCCGCCACAAACTCCTGCGGGAGAGCCAAACTACTATGCTGAAGCGGGGAACACCACTGCGTTCAATACGCTCATGACCTACTTCCTGAATACGGATTTCTCTAACGATCAGAACTACGCAAACGCCTTTGGGAAGATAGACGTCACCGGTTTCGTGGATTACCTAATGCCGCATATCTACGCTGCCACGCTCGACTGGCATGTGAATAATTGGTTTGCCGCACGCGAACAAAGAGACGACGCGCTCTGGCGCTTCTATATGTGGGACACCGAGTGGGGCTATAACCTCCAGATGTGGACGCCCCCGATTGTCAACGTAATGACGGACTGGCTTTTGATAAATGACGACGACAACCAGTCCACTATCAATTCGAAGCGCGGCTTCCCGCTCACGCTAATCAATGACGCGCTGCACGCCAACCCACAATACCGCCTCCTCTTTGCCGATAGGATTCAGAAGCACTTCTTTAATGGAGGCGCCTTCACAGAGGCCAATTACCAGGCAGAATTGGCAGAGCTCAAGAACTTGCTCGATCCCACCATGCAATACCTCACGGGCAGGGAAGTGGACTACAGCCGCACCAACGGCAACCAGTCTTACTACCGCTGGACGGGCAGGCCAATTGGCGATTGGCCGCGCGAGCGCTTCCAAGTAATGATGCAACACTTTGCTGAGAGCGGCCTATGGCCCGCCACACGCGCCCCAGAGCCGAGCCAGATTAGTGGCGTAGTGGCAAAGGGCTCCCAGATTACGCTGACCAATCCAAACGAGGCGGGAACCATCTACTACACCACCGACGGCAGCGACCCCCGCGCCGCCAACGGATCGGCTGCGGGCACTGTTTACAGTGGGGCAATCAGCGTGAATGGGCTCACTCTGCTAAAGGCCCGCGTGCTCTCCGGTGAAGAGTGGAGCCCTCTGCTCGACATGACCTACTCTGTCCCGCTCCCCTCGCTGCTCATTACAGAAATCATGTATCACCCGCCTGATGAAGGAACAACGGATGGCGACGAATACGAGTTCATCGAGCTAAAGAATCCAGGCGAAGAATCCATTGACCTAACGGGAGCCTACTTCAGCGACGGCGTCGATTTTGTATTTCCAGCAGGCACGGTAGTTCCCGCCGGCGGCTTTATCGTGGTGGCGGCCAATCCTACCCTCTTTGCCCAAAAATACCCAGGCGTGAACGCGCTCGGCCCCTATCCAAATAACCTAAGCAACAGTGGGGAGCGGATCGCCGTCTCTGATTTCTCGGGCGCCATTATCTGCGAGGCGACTTATAGCGACGATCCTCCCTGGCCAATCTCGGCTGACAACGGTGGCTACTCCCTCGTGCCCGTGCGAGTGAATGACTTTGGCGATGCCTCCCAACCATCCTACTGGCGTGCCAGCACACAGATAGGTGGCTCACCAGGCAGTGAAGATATAGGAGGCGCCTTGGTGGCGTTTCCGGATCTGGTGGCGCTGGAGGGCGGCCTCTGGCGCTCCTCATGGTATGGAGATGTGTTCATAGATGCTTACCCATGGGTGTGGCATTTGCACCATAGCTGGCAGTACATCATGGCAACCGCCGGAGACGGCATGTGGGTGTATGATCTGGGCGTTGGCCAATGGCTATGGACGAGCTCCACCATTATGCCGTTCTTCTTTGAAGCAGGAAGAGAAGTATGGCTCTTCTATTTCCCGAATTCCACCCAGCCCCGCTACTTCTACAACTTCGGAGCCGAAGATTGGGAATTGTTTTACTAATAAGATGCTCACCTATTGTCACTTTTTCGTAACAATAGATTGACATTCCCGATAGGCCTCCCTGAATTACCTTAAACACTCGAATCCTTCCCCCCCGCCTTGAGCTTACTACATGCCCCAGTAGTATCAAGCCCCCCCGCCCTCAAAACCTACCCGAAGCAGCAAGCAAGCGTCCCGATAGAGAAGCCTGATTTCCGCTTCACGGATATTGAGCGCCACGAGGCCAAATACATCATCCCCGCACGGCTAGTCCCAGCTGTACGGGCCTTCATCGAGCCCTTTTGCCAGCCAGACTCCTTCTGCACGGGCACTCCGCCCTCCTATATCGTGACCACCATGCAGCTGGACAATGCCATGGGCGATCTATGGCGCGCCAAAGAGCGCAAGGCCATCAATCGGGTAAAACTCCGCATCCGCACTTATGGTGAGGCGTGCGATGGGCCGGTCTTTTTCGAGATTAAGCGCAAGATAAACGGCGTGATCGCCAAAAGCCGCGCCTCCGCGCCCGTGAAGAATCCCGATATTCGGGAGGCGGTGTACGGTGAAAATTCTTGGCACTTTCGCAATGAGCGGGAGACGCGCTCCTTTCTTGATTTTGTGCGAATCAGCAGAAATCTCGATGTCAAGCCAACCGTGCTCATCCGCTACAGGCGCGAGTCCTACGTGGGCATAGGGCCGGACTACGCCCGCGTGACGCTGGACAGCCAAATGCAATACCGCCCCGCGCGCGGCTGGCAGTGGCCCCCATCCGGCAGCCGCTGGCGAAGCTTTGATACCGCAACCGGCCTCAACACTTCCTACGCTGGCTATATTTTGGAACTCAAATCGGGCGATACCCAACCCATGTGGATGGCCGAACTCATAACGCGCTTCAACCTCGTGCGCGGGGGCTTCTGCAAATACGCAGTGGCCATGCGGCTGGAATCGGTGCTGCAAGGATGGGCCTACAGCGACGCCTCGGAGAACTGCACTTACTAAGCACAAAATGGATCAACTCTTTCAAGCACTCGGCCCCGCAAAAGCCCTCGATCCACGCCAGATGCTGGTTTCCCTCTGCCTTAGCTTTTTGCTGGGGAGCATACTTGCCTCAATCTACCGGCGGACGCACAGCGGCTTCTCCTACTCCCGCTCGTTTGTGCAAACGATTGTCCTGGGGTGCCTCATTTCCACGGTGATGATAATCGTGATAGGCAACAATCTCGCCCGTGGCCTCGGCATCATGGGCGCGCTGGCGATCATCCGCTTTCGCACGCCCATCCGCGATCCGCGAGACATCATCTTTCTCTTTGCCGCGCTTGCCATGGGCATCGGCTCAGGCGCCCAGCTCTATGCTATGGCCATCGTGGGCACACTGTTCTTTTCGGCAACAGTGCTCTACCTCAATTATTCGCCCTTTACCTCCAAGCGAGAGTTTCAGGGGATGCTGCGCTTTCTTGTGCCGCCAAAATCGCTCTCTATCGGCGCTATAAATAGCCTGCTGCCGCGCTATGTGGTATCCGCAGAACTTATTACAGTAAGAGAGGCCATTCAGGGGGAAGTGCTCGAATACTCCTATCAAGTCACCTTTAGAGAGCCCGAACACAAGAGCGACCTCATTAACGAGCTCAGCAGGCTAGACGACGTATCCGACATCAGCCTAGTCATGAACCGCGCAACCGTAGAAATCTAGCCCATGGCCCAGTCGCACCCTTACCCAGCCACCATCAACGGCAGGCCCTCCACCTGGCAAATCTGGAAACAGCGCTGGCCCGTATTAGTCTGGATACTCGCGGGCGCAACCGCTTGGTGGCTTCACGAGCATACGGGCATGGACACCCAGCTCACTGGCTTGCTTGAGCCGGCAATGGTGCAGGCCGCATCCGTAAATGGCGGGCGCGTGGTGGAGGTCTATGTTATGCCTGGCCAGCCCGTAAAAGCAGGCGACCCTCTCGCGCGGCTGGACTCCAGCGTGATAGACGCCGAGATAGCGGCCACGAGCGCTATGCTGGAAGACGAGCGGGTGCAGCGAGAGCGCCAGTTTGCCACCGCCATCCAGCGCGTGGAATCCGAGCTGCGTGAGCTCCGCCTAAACCAATCCTCCAACGAAGTAGAAGCCACCATCTACCGCAACGAGTTGGAGCGCCTTCGGAATGCCCTCGGCAAACAACTCATAACGATAGACGCTGTAGCCGATGTCCAAGCCAAAGCTGAATCAATGGAAAGGCTCACAGAGCTCTACCCCCAGCTAATCAAAAGCGCGGAAGAAGAACTGGCCTCTCTCCAGAAACTACGCATGGAAACAGCCTCAAACAGCGAAGACAGCGCGGCCTATCGCGCGCGCAACGCTCAGATGGCCCTCCTCGAACGCATGAAAGAGCAATGCCTCATTCTGGCCGATAGCAGTGGCACCGTTGGCGAAGTCCTTGTCCGCCCTGGCAGTGTCCTCATTGCCGGCCAGCCCGCCATCACGCTGCTCACCGATGCGCCCACCTATGTAGTCGGGTTCCTGCCCGAAACGGACCCCCGTGAAATGCGCTTAGGTGAACGCCTGGAAGTTCGCGGCCCCCACTCAAAATCCTCCGCAGTCATGGCAACCGTTGAGTCCATCAGCCCACTTGCCCTAACCGTGCCCGACACCACAAGCTCCCTGCCCAACCGCTTCGTCCGCGGCAGGCCCTTTCGCCTTCTCCCTGACAGCATTCCCGCAGACTGGACCCCCGGCCAATCGGT
>CAZHQD010000138.1:0-2346 GCA_964533835.1 uncultured Puniceicoccaceae bacterium
GCTTAAGGTTTAGTGGAAGACGGCGACACTGTTCTTAGTCGCTGATGGATTCCAGCACGGCTTCGGGGTGTTTCTCGGCGACTTGCAAGAGGACTTTGGCGGGGCCTGATTTCTTTATTGGAGCTCACGCCGTGGCGATGGGTATTCCGTTGCTCACTAGGGATGCTGCCCGCTATCGGACGTATTTCCCGAAGGTGGAGCTGATTTGTCCGTAACTACTCGCGCAAATTGTCCTAGCATCACACTTAAAAGGTTGCATTGCATAAAATATTATGCAATACTACCTATGAATGGAGTTCGAGTTCGACCCACAAAAATCACAAACCAATGCCCAAAAACATGGGATTGATTTCGTGGACGGACAAAAACTCTGGGATGATCCATTTCTGCTCATATTACCTTCCTTATTTCCAGATGAAGCTCGCTATGTGGCGATTGGCCAAATCGGAGAACTTTACTGGGCGGCCATCTTCACCGAACGAGCGGACAAGACACGCATAATAAGCATACGCAGAGCACGATATAATGAGAGGACACTTTATGAACAAAACCGACTACCATAATTTGGAAGAACGATTCGACGCAGGGGAGGATGTGTTGGATTATTTCGACACGTCGGTGGTGCTGAACATTCAGCGGCTTGCGGAGCTTTCCGAGATTTTGAACCTGTCTGCGCTGGCGAGGGAGGCGGGGATCAATGTGCAGACATTGCAGGCGAAGATTCGCCGCAAAACGCCATTGAGCGGCAGTGAGACGCGGGCGTTGGTGGCAGTCTTGAAGCGTTACCACTTGGCTACTGTGGGGTAGAGGAGGGAAATTAAGATTTAAGAATTAAGAAGTAAAGGCAGGATACAAGCTTAAGGGTTAGAGGAAGACGGCGACACTGTTCTTAGTCGCTGATGGATTCCAGGCACGGCTTCGGGGTGTTTCTCGGCGACTTGCAATAGGACTTTGGCGGGGCCTGTGGGCTCGCGGTGGCCTTGCTCCCAGTTTTGAGGGTTCGCACGCTGATGCCCATCATTTGGGCAAACTTTGGCTGGGAAATACTAAGTTTGTGCCGCAGGTTGGTAACGCGATTGCGTGTGAGTTGGGTTCTGCGGGCAGGCTTTGCCTGACCTTTTTCGATGGTCTTCATTTCTTTGATGCTGGCCACCAAATTCTGGAATAACTGGTCGTTCATGACATTTCGTTCTGTGCCAAATACTTGTACACAGCTAGATTCGAGTCTAGCAAGTAGTATGCACCGCTAAATGGTGATCATTGCCGCACCGATTTGCGATGAAGTGGCGACTTGATTAAAAACCAGCGAAAACGAGGGTATGTCCCTATGATTTAGGAGATGTTGTTGGTTGCGCGATGGTGGAATGCCAATTGTTCTTAGTGTATGGAACAACAAAACACTCGATGCTACTTGGTAAAAACGCTTTCCGAACTGGCTGAAAAATCAGTCGTCGGTGTGGGTTGGTCGGATCATAATTTCGCTGAACTTAGCGATGTAGAAACCGTTATTAAAGAAGTTGACAAAGAGTACGGTATCGGACGCTGGGGAAACCAGATTCGCCGTTTTTTTAGGATTAATGACGGCGATGTGATAGTGGTGCCGCTACAGGGCAGCTTAATGATTGGCCGATCCTCAGGAGCGATTTTTTTTGATGCGGACTACAAAGACAGAGACCGAGCCAATCAACGAAAGGTAGACTTTCCTAAGGATAAGAATGGGCAAAATGTCAGGATTCCAAGGGAGGAGTTTTCGGAGCGATTTCAGAGAAGGCTTCGCGTGCGTGGCATGACGATCAATGATTTGACTGAATTTAAAACCGAGCTGTTAGCGGCGTTGGAGTCAGTTGAGAAGGGCAAGGATTTTACTTGGGAAAATCGCATCAGCAATGAGGCATATCATTTGGAACTGGAGTTTAAGAGAAAGCTGTTTGAGAACATTTGCAATGGTAAGACGAACTTGAAGGCAGGCGGAATAGGCCTAGAAAACTTAGTGGAGGAGTTATTAGAGTTGGATGGTTACGAAGCCAAAATATTGTCTAAACGAACATTCCAAGGTTACGCCGATGCTGATATCAAAGCATCTAAGGTGGATAAGATAGTAAATATTGATTTACTAATACAGGTTAAACACCATTACGGATACTCAGGTGAATATGGAGTTAATCAATTATTAGAAATCAAGAAATATGTTGATTCTTCCTATTCTAACTATCAAATGGTATTTATTACTTCTGCTCTGGTAACCGAAGAGCTATTGAAATATGCACACAAGGAGAATGTAAAGGTAATAGACGGAAGGGAATTGGTGGATTGGATTACCGAAAAAATCGATGAACTGAGCATCGA
>CAZHQD010000138.1:2446-4763 GCA_964533835.1 uncultured Puniceicoccaceae bacterium
CCCTTGGGATTTGCTTTGTGCCATTGCCAGGCGGTTTCGATGATGGACTTGAGATCGGTGTATTGGATTTTCCAGCCGAGCTCGGATTGGGCTTTGCGGGAGTCGGCGTAGAGGGCGGGTGGGTCTCCAGCGCGGCGGGGGGCGTATTCGTGGGGGACTTTTAGGCCCGTCACCTGCTCTACGGTTTGGATGACTTCCTTTACGGAGTAGGGCTTGCCGACGCCGAGGTTGTAGAAGAGGGAGGCGCCAGGCTGGGAGAGCTTGGGGAAGACGGCGAAGTGGGCGCGGGCGAGGTCGTCCACATGGATATAATCGCGGAGGCAGGTGCCGTCTGGCGTGGGGTAGTCGCTGCCAAAGACTTTTAGGGCGGGGCGGAGGCCCTGAGCGGCGCCGATGGCGAGGGGGATGAGGTGGGTTTCGGGGTCGTGGTCTTCGCCGATGGAGCCATCAGCGGCGGCGCCACTGGCGTTGAAATAGCGGAAGGCGGCAAAGCTGAGGCCGTGGGCGCGGGCGCAGGCTTTGAGGAGGTTCTCCACGTCGAGCTTGGTTTGGCCGTAGGGGTTGATGGGTTTTTGGGGGAGGTCTTCCGTGATGGGGAGGGTGGTGGGCTCGCCGTAGGTGGCGCAGGTGGAGGAGAAGACGAACTTGCTGACACCCGCTGCCTTCATGGTGCGCAGTAGGTTGACCACGCGGGCGGAGTTGTTGTCGTAGTATTTCAGGGGATCGGTGACGGACTCGCCCACATAGGCGAAGGCGGCAAAGTGCATGACGACGTCGATCTTATGATCGCGGAGGATGGAGGCCACGAGGGGCTCGTCCCCCAGATCGCCGACAAAGAGGGGAACGCTCTGGGCTACGGCTTTGCGGTGGCCAAATACGAGGCTATCGAGCACCACGGGAGAGTGGCCCGCGAGGGCGAGTTGGCGAACACAGTGGCTACCGATATAGCCAGCACCTCCGATAACGAGAACATTCATGGTCCATTTATTGAAGAAACTCCGCCAGGGGTTGGCGAGGTGATTTTTTGAAGGAAATGGGGACGGCGCAAATCCCGCTTGCTTCCGAGCGTGGATGCGGCTTATTTTCGACGTTTCATTTTCTAAAACATGGCTCTTATCGTGCAGAAATATGGCGGCACCTCCGTGGGCGATCTGGATCGCATCCGCAAGGTGGCGCAGCGAATCAAGGAGTGGCATCTGCAAGGGCACCAGCTAGTAGTGGTGGTCTCGGCCCGCAGCGGGGTGACGAATAGGCTGATTGCGGACGCCAAGGCGCTCCACGCGCAGCCAGACTCCCGCGAGATGGACATGCTGCTGGCCATAGGCGAGCAGGAGACGATCGCGCTCACCGCAATCGCTCTGCAAGCGGCAGGCGTGCCCGCAGTATCCCGCACAGGGGCGCAAGCAGGCATCCGCACAGATAGCGTCCACACGAGCGCGCGCATCACCGATATTGACGGCGGAGACATCCGCCAGCAGCTCGACGCGGGCAAGGTGGTGATCGTGGCGGGCTTCCAGGGGCAGGACAAGATAGGCCAGACGACTACGCTGGGGCGCGGAGGCTCGGACTTGACAGCCATCGCTCTCGCCGCCGCGCTGAAGGCCGATGTTTGCCAAATCTACACGGACGTGGACGGCGTCTACACCTCAGACCCACGTGTGGTGCCCAATGCCAAGAAGATACCCGAGATAGCCTATGATGAGCTGCTGGAGCTCGCGAGCCTCGGCTCAAAGGTCATGCAGTCCCGCTCGGTGGAATTTGCCAAGAAGTTTGGCGTAATATTTGAAGTGCGCAGTAGCTTTAACAATAATCCCGGAACAATCGTGAAAGAAGAAGTCGCCTCCATGGAAGATGTCGTCGTACGCGGTGTCGCGCTCGACAAGAACCAGGTAAAGGTCGTTATCTCGGAGCTGCCCGATCGGCCCGGGACAGCCGCCCAAGTGTTTAAGGCGCTGGCCGATGCCCACATAAATGTGGACATGATCATCCAAAACATAGGGCGCGGTGGCATAGCGAACTTGACCTTTACCGTGCCACTGGACGATGCCTACCGCGCCGAACAGGCCGTGAAGGCCCTCTTGGAAAAAGTGGGCGCGGGGAAAGTGGACGCGAACGACCGCATCGCCAAGGTGTCCATCGTGGGTATTGGCATGAGAAGCCATAGCGGCGTGGCAGCCAAGCTCTTCACGGCGCTGGCAGAAAACGGCATAAACATACAGCTCATCAGTACCTCCGAGATCAAGGTGTCTGTGGCCGTAGAATTGGAGAAAGCCGACCTCGCCGCCCGCGTGGCCCACGATGCATTTGGGCTTGGAGC
>CAZHQD010000138.1:4863-6554 GCA_964533835.1 uncultured Puniceicoccaceae bacterium
ATGAAATTCATCTCCACACGAGGTCAGTGCCCTGCGGTGCCTTTTAGCGAGGCGGTGGCGCATGGGCTTGCTCCCGATGGCGGGCTCTATTTGCCAGAGCGCATGCCCGATTTTTCCAGTAAGCTGACTACGTGGGAGACGCTGAGCTACGCGGAGTTGGTGGAGCAGTTTCTGGTGGAGTTTGTGGATATACCTCAGGACGTGCTGCGGAGGCGGGTGAAGCGGGCGTATTCTACATTTTCGCATGAGGCGATCGCGCCATTGGTGGCGCTGCGGGACGACTTGCATGTGCTGGAGCTTTTCCACGGGCCCACGCTGGCGTTTAAGGACTTTGCGCTTCAGTTGCTGGGGGAGTTTTACGAGGAGCAGATTGCCCGCACCGGGAAGCCGATCTGTGTGCTCGGCGCTACGAGCGGGGACACGGGGGCGGCAGCCATTCATGGCTTGCTCGGCAAAAAGGGCGCGCAGGTGTTTATCCTTTATCCTAACGGCAGAGTCTCGCCACTACAGGAGCGGCAAATGGCCTGCACGGGCGCGGACAATGTTTTCGCGATAGCCATAGATGGGACTTTTGATGATGCCCAGTCGTCGTTGAAGGCGATTTTTGAGGAGCAGGATTTCCGCACGCGGTTGAATCTGGCCGCGGTGAACTCGATAAATATCTCCCGGGTGCTTGCGCAGTGCGTGTATTACTTCTACGCATGGTTCCGCTTGCCAAAAGAGCAGCGGGGGAACGTGGAGTTTGTGGTACCAACGGGGAATTTCGGGAATATTTTGGCGGGGTGGATGGCGCAGAAAATGGGGCTACCCATTCGCACGCTACGTGTGGCCACTAACCAAAATGATATACTGCACCGCCTCTTTACCACAGGCATCTACAAAGTCACGGAGGTGCTGCCCAGCCATGCGCCGTCTATGGACATACAGGTGGCCTCGAATTTCGAGCGGTTCCTATATTTCGCTGAGAATAGCGATGCCGCGCGTGTGCGCGAGATCATGAGCACCTTTAAGAAGACGGGCGCCTACACGTTCCCTGCTTTTCACAGGGATACATTCACGAGCAGCAGAGCGAACGATGGCGACATCGTTCGGCTGATCAAGCGAGTGTATGAGGATTTTGGATACGTGGCCGATCCGCACACGGCGTGCGGCTTTGCGGATTTTTATGAGCGCGGGAAAGCAAGTGATGGCGTGACCCGTGTGGTGCTGGCCACTGCGCACCCTGCGAAGTTTCCCTCCACTATCCAGGAGGCTATCGGCATTGAAAGCACGGCGCCTTCTCTGGAAAAGCTAAAGACGCTCCCTCTGCAAAAGCACTTGCTGCCTGGTAAAGTTGTGGACGTGAAAGCCTTTCTGCTGGAGCATGCTTTGCAGGCTCAGGGCTAGCTCACTTTTGCCGTAATGAGGGCTTGTGTGCCTGGTTCCCACTGGAGGCCCCAGTCGCGAAGGGCAGCCAGCACGGGGTAGAGGGCCTTGCCCTTGGGCGTGAGCTCGTAGGCGAGGTGCTTGGAGCCCGAGGCCGCAGGCGCACGGCTTAGGATACCGCGCTGCACAAGGCGCTCCAGCCTATCGCTAAGGATGTTTGTGGGGATACCTTCGGGGGAGGCCGTGAAGTCCTTAAAGCGGGACTTTCCAATGATGAGGTCGCGAATGATGAGGAGCGACCAGCGGTCGCCCATGATGTCGAGAGC
>CAZHQD010000139.1:0-6460 GCA_964533835.1 uncultured Puniceicoccaceae bacterium
TCGCGACCGGCGTAGATGATTTTGCCTTCGTTGGTGATGGCAATCATCACGCTCTGTTTTTCGAGAGCAACCGCGGCAGAGGCCTGTGGTTTGTCTACCTCGACTCCAGTTTCTTCAACAAAAGTCGTGGTGACGATGAAGAAGATAAGGAGGATGAAGACCATATCGATAAGAGGGGAGATGTTGATCTCGTCCGAAGCAGAACTTGCTGAAATGATAGAGCGACGTGGCATGGTGAGGGATGCGGTTAGGCTTTGTTGGCAAAGGTTTGCAGAGTGATGTAGCGGCGGAGAGTAACGTTCTCCAGTTTGGTGAAGAAAACGGAGAGGTTGTCTCGCATGCCTTTGATTTTTGATATGATGATGACAGCGGGGATTGCTATGACCAATCCCGTCTGAGTGGTGATGAGGGCCTCCGCGATGCCGCCTGCTACGGCATCTGCCGTGCTATCACCCGTGCCAGAGGCAAGACCGCCGAAGGTGGCAAGCATGCCAGTGACGGTGCCTAAAAGACCAGCAAGAGGAGCGGTGGAGGCGACGATATTTGCGAACTTGATACGAGACTCCAGATCTGGGAGGTAGGCAGCCTTTACTTCCACGAAGCGCGCGCGAATATCTGCCAGCGACTTTACATCTTTTTGGGTGTAGCGGATGATTTCGCCAAGCTCGCCAGTGGCATCATCTGGCTTATCTACCCAGTGCCCCCAGAGATTCTGGTCTATAGAGCCAAAGCTGCGCTTGTAGAGGAAGAAGTAGAGATTGGCTATGACGTAGTAGGTAACCAAGCCGATGACCGCGAGAGCGATCATCAGTGAGCCGCCGTCTATCCAGAGGCTCAGTGTGTTGTCCATGAATGAATCAGAGCTCATAACAATTTGTCAGCTTGAAGAAGAGGGCACACTACTCGGCTGCGGTGAGTTGCTTAGTGCTTTTGATAGCAGCCAAGCCATTTACAAAGGAGATGGAGAGTTTCTCCATGTCGCCCATCATGGCGGTGACTTTGCGGTTGAGTAGTGCTGCCAGGAGCAAAGAGGGAATGGCAACTACGAGACCATACTCCGTAGTGATAAGCGCTTGAGAGATACCAGAGGAGAGGCTCTTAGCATCGCCAGTGCCGAAAAGGGTGAGGAGCTTGAAGGTCTCGATCATCCCTGTAACCGTTCCCAAGAGGCCGAGTAGCGGGGCTACTGAAGCGGAGAGCATGATGTAGCTGATGCCGCGCTCTAGCTTTGGCTTCACCTCTAGCATGGCTTCGAAAAGGATTTCTTCGACTAGCTCCTTGGGCAAGTGAGCGTAGTGAAGGCCTTGCTGGAGCATCTTGCCCATGGGGCCCGGAAGGGATTTAGCGAAGTGCTCTGCCTCAGATGTTTTGCCCTCCTGGAGCATGCCGAAGATGGTGGCGAGGGCACCCTCTGGCAATGGCTTGATGCTGAAGATGTCGAGGGTCTTGAAGAGAGCGAGCGCGATAGCCAGGACACCGAAGAAGGCGATGGGCCACATCCAGAGACCGCCAGCGAGGAAGTGCTCGACGAGGGTTTCCTTTGTGGTGGCAAGCGCGAGAGCGCGCCCGAGGGTGGCGTCCATCATTACTTCCCCAGAGCCGGTTTCCACAAAACTCTTAATGGCGGGCTTGGCGTTTTCGTCGAAGACGATTACGGCTGGCTGAGAAGTGGAACCGCGCTGAGCAAGACCTGCGGCGGTACCATCGTTGCTCGCGAAGTAGACCATAGGGCCGATGAGGGCAAAATTGCCATCCACGAGCCTACCATCCGGCGCGACGGCTTGGCCGCTAAAGCGTGCACCGCCAATGACGGTTTCCAAGCGGTCAAGACCGACAGACAGCGCTGAGACTTGGCTGCTGAGCTTTTCATCTTTGCTGAGCTCGGCTACTTCGAGGGCGTTTAGTGTTTCAAGGAGCTTATCCCCGTAAATGCTGATTTCGCTGGCATCTATGGAGGCGTTGAGGCGATTGGCGTATTCGTTGAGGAGATTGGTGGCGTAATCGAACTCGTCTTGATAGGCCTTAACCTGGCTTTCAAGGTTGGCCAAGTCCACGCTCTGATTGTCGTTTAAGCGCTGGACACGCTCGGCCTCGCGCCTTAGAGCGATTACTTCCTTCTCAAGTTCGCGCATCTGAGAAGAGAGCGGGATTTTTTCCTCACTGATGATATCGCGGACGTTTTTGAGTTCGGCGAGAGCGGACTCTACTTTTGCTTTGCTGGCTTCGAGGGCGCCTGTGGGCTGAGCTAGAGCGAGCGCTGGAAGCAATGCGGGCAGTAGGAGACAAAGGCGGAAAAATTTCATAATGGTAGTCTTAAAAGGGTGATTGATGGCGGTGTGATGGAATTACGTTAGTTGACTTTAACCGGAACTGTGACGAAGGCGGCAGGCTTGGTGGCTTGATACATGGCGAGAGCGTTGGTGATATTGATGGCGGTCTCGCCAGAGACGGTTTCCCATTTCCAGCCGTCTGCAGTGGGAGTGCCGTAACCCGCGTAAGCGCCTGAGGAGTCCGCGAAATAAGCGATGCCCAGACCGAAGTAGAGTGTTTTGACTTCGCGCGCGCCACCATCGAGGCTGCTGATTTCGCTGATTAGATTTGGGGTGCTATTCCAGCGATCGATCTGTGAGAGCATTGCCACGAGATTTTGCATGCGCTGAGAGTAAGACATGCTGGTGCGTTTTGGGTCCTCTGGCATACGAGCGAGGAGCGGGCGCAACTGAGCAACAAGGGGCTCAGGCAAATATGGGAGCTGGGACTTGAGCTTTATCTCCATGTCTGCCGCAATGGAGCCATACTTGGCGGCAATCTTTTTGGCTTCTTCGAGTTGGTCCCGCAGCTCAGCGCGCTTGCTATCTGCGGTGGTGGCGCTGTCTTTGACGGTTTCAATTTGTTGCTCAAGCTGGAGTTTTTCTTCCGCCAAGACTTTGAGGATGTCTTCGAGGGCGGCTTTTTCTTCTTTCCACTTTGAGGCTTCTTCGGCGGCTGTCTTTCGGATTTGCACGTACTCTTTGTAGGCGTCTCGTGTTTGCTGCATTGAGGAGTCGGACTGAGCAAAGCTCACATTGGTGAGACCTGCGCCCGCAATAGCAGCCGCAAGCACGGCGCGCACTACGGGTGAAATTCTGGAACGTGTATCACAATTCATTAGTTTGTATATCTTGGTGTTTGAGAGCTGGCATCAAACCCGCGGAATTACCTGCGCCGCACTGGTTGCCATAAACGAAAGCATTTTTAGCAGCTGATATGCCAAGTAGGAACTTTCCTCCCCTGGCGCCGCCCGGCGGGATAAACCAAGGCTAGGATTTTTACTGGATACGAAACCGTGTATCCTTGAATTTATAAGGGATTCCGTGGCATTTAACTAAAACAACGTTACTCTATAGCTTTGCGATTAAGATTATTTTTCTTTGTAGAGGCCATAAAACAATAAAATGCTATAGAAGCGTAAACATGAACACTATAGAAGTGTCTGCGAGTAAGGGGATTCCGAAGCGCAAACGTGGTTAATGCGTAAAAATAAACAGATTAAAAAAATTCAAGTAAGAACTGTAAAATAATTCACATAAATTCGGACATAAGAGTGCTCGATGGGTAAAGAAGTGAGAGATTCTAAAAAAATGAGAGGCGCTTTGTGTGCTAACGTAGAAGTCTTGAAGTATAAGCTATTAGCTGTGTTGGCGGGTGTTTCGGTAGCACGATGATATGAATATAAAACGAATGAAGCAGCGACGGAAGGGCAGGACTATTCCCATTGGCACGCTAGTTGCAGAGTGAGGAGTGTCACCAAAAACGTCTGCAAACTGCTTATTACACAACCAAAGGTCATCAACTCCAATGAGAAAAATCCACACCGCGCTGGTGATGGCAAGCCTAATGTCCGCTGCCGCACCCGTAGTAACACACGCTCAGTCCGAGGAAGTAGCGGGCGAGCTCGAAGCTTATGTTGGTACAGGCTCACTGGGAGCCGCCGAGATTCTGCCCACGCAACCGATAGATTCCGTATTTGGCCCAGGGCGCACCATACTGGATACGCCGCGATCGGTCACCGTCATCTCGTCTGACTTGATAACGGCTGCCGCCGTGCGCAACTCGGAGGATTTGGCGCGACTCTCGCCTAGCACGTATAGCAATTTCCGATTTGGCTTGCAGGGCGGATTGAATATCCGTGGTCAAGCTGCGGATTATTACATTCGCGGGATGAAGATAATTGATCCCCAGGGCAATTATCGCACGCTTTATAACTCTATGGATAGTGTGGAGATCGTACGCGGATTTCCATCTGCGTTGTATGGATTGGGACGTATCGGGGGATACGTGAATCTAAATCCGAAAACATCACGACTATCCAAGACCGGTAAATATCTCGAGGATTATACTGGGCAAATAACATACACGCATGGCTCTTACGATAAGAACGTAGCCACTGCTGAAATCGGTGGGCCAGCCAAGATATTCGGCCTAACTGGTGGTTTCCACGTCTATTATTACTGGGAGAATTCTGACAGTTTTTATGCCAACAATTTTGACAGGCATAACATGTTGCAGTCCACACTATCCCTTGATTTGTCGGATACGATACGAGTGGAGACGGGAGTAATTGCGCAACGCTCATACGGGGGATTGCCGGGAGGAATTAATCGCTCCACGCCTCAGACCCTAGTGGACGGAACCTACTGGGATGGGACGTTTCGCTATGAGATTGACACAAACGGCGATGGTGCCATTTCGGATTTCGAGCAGCTACGTGCCTACTACCCAGAAGGTCATCCGCTTTTTGGACAACCACAAGTGACTGGGCAAACACAATCAATACCAAATTCACAAAGGTATGGATTAAGTGATACCTACATCGGACAACAAAATAACACCTTCTTTAGGCGCTACCCATTGCCTGCCAATCCGGGAAATGGCGGGAAGACAGTGAGCATAGATGAATTTAGGCAAGGCTATTTCGATCCAAATTCTGGTGTTCATCGAACTGGATGGTATCCACTTGAAACCGTTCCTGGTGATCCAAGTAGTGCTTACTTTGTACCGCTATCATGGGAACTTGACATCGACAGCTGGAATCCAGTGAACCTTGCAGACTATGACTACAAGCCATCTTTTGGCGAAGATTTTTACAAGGCTTATGTGTTTACTGGATTCTTCGATGTGATTCACGATGTTGATCCTGATTTCATAATCAAGAATCAAACGCTTGCCCACCATCAAGATCAAATCAAGCAAGGGCGCAATCCGTTCTCTCAGCATCAAGACATATTTACTTTTGAGAACAAGACCACGATGTCGCATTTGCTGGGCTTCATTCCTTTTGACTGGATGGAAGTACGCAACACCTATGCAGCAAGCTGGTATTATTATGATGGAGGCCGCGACACTGACTTGTCTGTGGACATAGACTTTCGGCGTAGCCTAGTGGCAAGTGGGCCTGGAGTAGGACAGTATGGGTTCACCTCTAAGGATACATTTTTCGCATTTAATGCAGGGGATAAGACAGACCAAACAATTATGCGCTCTCTTGTCCATGAATCGCGCTACATGGATTACGGGCTTGGGGTATTATCGGACATAACCATGTTTGACAAACTCTCGGTAATAGCCGGTGGTCGTATGGACTATGTGTATGCGGAGGGATTTCAGCCCGCCAATATATTTGCACGAAATGGCAATGGGTCATTTAGTACCACTCCACGCAGGAATAAGTCAACCGATGTGGGCTACTCTTATAATATAAACGTAAGCTACAAGCTTCCGTTTAACATAACACCCTATTTTGCATATGGTAAGAACTCTGGATTGATAATTGATACATCTAGCTATTCCATTCCTTTTGCAAATACAGGAAATTCAAACATAATTAGTACCACATTTATGCGTGAAGCGGGAGTAAAGACCACGCTTTTAGACGACAAGTTGTTTTTTGCAGGAGCTGTGTATGAACAATCGCGCGTATCTTTTGACTCCAATACCGGTGGCATTGATTCCATAGGTGGAGAGGGTATCGAGCTTGAGCTACGGTGGCTAGCCACGGAAAAGCTTTCTTTTGTGTTCGGAGCGAGCTGGAGCAAAAATATCAATCTGCCTATTGGAAGCGTCGGAGTCAGCGTGGATGGCCGATTCCTTGGATATCCCGATATTGTGGATTCCACGGGCAAGGTCGTCATTCCTGCCGAAGCATTCACATGGGGCGGTCGCCCAAGTGTAAACATCTCGAACAGCGATCCACGCTATCAAGAAGTGGAGGGCTATCCGCACAGAGTTATCAGCCTCACAACCAACTATCAGATCACAAAGGACTGGCGTATAGGTGGCACGGTTTACCATCAGGGATCCTATTCTGCTGACCGTGTTCACATGATTAAGGTACCTGAGGCCACAGTGCTCGATTTGAACACTTCTTACACATGGAAGGACTGGCAGATACAGCTCAATGTGACGAACGTATTTGACAAGC
>CAZHQD010000140.1:0-6311 GCA_964533835.1 uncultured Puniceicoccaceae bacterium
TCGTAGTCGTCGTCTAGTTTACGGTAGCCCGCGGAGAGGAAGAAGTCGCTCGCGGCGCCAGAGATATCATAGGACTGTTTGTGACTAGCGGTTACGAGGGTGAGCTGGTAGTGATCGGTTTCTTTGAAATTGGGGTTGGCAGTGTAAGCGCCAGGCCAAGCGGTGTATTTGTCCTGATAGCCCGCGTAGAAATCGGTTTGGGCGGACTCGCCGCGAACCTGGAGGAGGAGGCCAGCACGCTCGAAGGAGTGATCAGAATAATCGAGGGTGCCATCGCCTTCTGAGCGGGCACCCGTGAGGGCTACGCCGACGGTGCGGTTTCCGAGAAGAGAGGACTCAGCCGCATAGCGGAGACTGGCTCGCTGTTGGTTGAAGTCGTTATTGCCGATGGCAGCATCGAGGACGCCGCCCGTTTGGAGGGGACGCCAGCCCATGGCGATGGTGCCTGTGTTGGCATTGAAGCCGCGGAGGGCATTGCCCGCGCCCGTGAAGATTTCGGGGCCCGTGAGGAGATCGGGGTCTACGGGGATATCGGCAAAGTAGTGGCCTGTTTGTGGGTCGAGTAGGGGGAGACCGCCGAGGGTGAAGCCGCTGTTTTCGAAGGTGCCGCCACGGATGGTGACATCGGCCTGGCCTTCGGCAAAGCCGCGTGTTTGCAAGTCCACGCGGGGCTCGAAGCGGAGGCGGGAGATGGGCGCGGCGAAACTGGCCGCGGGAGCTTCGAGGGCGACGGCGGAGGACTCCACTAGGAAGCTGGGCAGCTCGACAGCGGGGGCTGGCTCCTGGGCCGAGAGCGTGGCAGCGCTGAGGGCGTTGATGAAGAGAAGAGAGGTGGCGAGATGACGGGTTTTCACAATTACGGGAAATGGCGGTGGGAGGGATGCGCGTCAAATGTTAATTAAAAAAGTTTGTTAGATTAACAATAGATAAAGTTAACCATAAGGGGAGGTAATTGGAGGGTAAAATAAAGAGAGGCTTGGACAAAAGGCAGGGGATGGGCAAAATGCAGTTATGAGCCCAAAAGAAATAGCCGAGGTATTGGAGCAAATAGCGCAACTACTGGAACTGAAAGGGGAGAATCCATTTAAGATACGGGCGTATCAGGCGGGCGCTCGGGCACTGGAGACGTATGACGGGGATTTCAACGCGCTGGTGGCGGAGGAGAAACTGGGGACAATAAGTGGGATAGGCTCGGCACTAACGGAGAAAATCACGACGCTGCATAAGACGGGACGGCTGGAGTTTTTCGAGAAGCTGAAGGCGGAGGTACCCGCGGGATTGGTGGCTATGCTGGAGATACCCGGGCTGGGGCCGAAAAAAATCAAGGCAATGCATGAGAAGCTGGGAGTGGACACAATAGAGAAGCTGGCGGCAGCCTGCGCGGCGGGAAAGGTGGCGGAGTTGCCAGGGTTTGGGCAGAAGACGCAGGAAAAGATAGCGGAAGGGATACGAAATCGAGAGGCCTACTCGCGGAGGCACCTATGGTGGGACGCGAATGAAGTGGCACAGCGGATTCTGAAGCTGCTGAGGGGGTTGCCACAGGTGGCGTGCGTGGAAGCGGCGGGCAGCTTGCGGCGCGGGCGGGAGACGGTGGGGGATTTAGACTTTATTGTGGGGAGCAATGAGCCTGAGCCAATTATGGAGGCCTTTACGCAGATGAGCGGCGTGGAGGAAGTAACGGCGAAAGGAGAGACAAAGAGCAGCGTGCGCTTTGCGAATGGATTGCAGGCGGATTTGCGAGTGGTGCCTCCAGAGCAATACGCGTTTGCGCTGCACCATTTTACGGGGTCGAAGGAGCACAACGTAAAGCTGAGGCAGCGGGCGCTGGCGCGGGGGTGGTCTCTGAGTGAATGGGGGCTAACGCCAAAAGACAGTGAGCCGAGCAGCGAGGAGCTTGAGAAAGTGAAGGCCATACGGGACGAGGCAGGGCTGTTCGCGTTTTTGGGGCTGGCGGAGATACTGCCCGAATTACGGGAGGGGCTGGATGAGCTAGAGGCAGCGGAAAAAGGGCCTCTGCCCGAGCTGGTGAAGGAAAGCGATTTACGCGGGGTATTCCACAACCACACAACGGCTTCAGACGGAAAGGACTCGTTGGAAGCGATGATCAAGGCAGCGGTGGGGTATGGCTGGGATTATGTGGGGATAGCCGATCACTCGAAGGCGAGCTACCAAGCCAACGGGCTGAATGAAGAACGAGTGCTGCAACAAGCGGAGAAGATAAAGCAGATAAACGCGAGCGGGGCCTACCCGATACGAGCGCTTGCAGGGGTGGAGTGCGATATTCTGGCGGACGGACGGCTGGACTTGAGTGATGAGTGCCTGCGGGAATTGGATTATGTAGTGGTGGCGGTGCACAATGCCTTTAGCCAGAGCGAGGAGGAGATGACGGCCCGAATCATACGGGCGCTGGAACACCCGCTGAGCACGATGCTGGCCCATCCGACGGGCAGGCTGCTGCTCAAGCGCGAGGGATACAAGGTGAATATGGCTAAGGTAATTGATGCCGCTATCGCGAACGGGAAGGCAATCGAGATCAACGGGCACCCGATACGCCTGGAGATGGATTGGCGGCTGTGGAAGGCGGCAGCAGCGAGGGGATTAAAGACGGCCATAAATCCAGACGCGCACGAAACGAGCGGGTTTGCCCACGTGAAGTCGGGCGTGCTAACGGCAAGGAAAGGGTGGCTACGAAAGGAAGATATAATCAACTGCTGGCCACTGGAAACCGTGCTGCGGCATTTTTCCCGAAAAGCTTAAGTGGAGCACTTCCCAACGTAGGAATCGAAATAGGGAACGAGGACGCCCGCCAGGATGAGCTGGAGCGGGTGGAGAAGCAGCAGCGGAAGGAGGAAAAGCCCGATATTAAAAGCGGGCAAGTCGGCGCTTTGGGCAAAAATGGCTGTGGCCATGGGGACGCCAGCAGCGAGGGTTTTTTGGGAGCCGCAGTAAAAGACGGCTACTCTTTGAGCGGGAGAGAAGCGGAACCATGAAGAGGAGGCCCAGACGGAAATACTTGTTATCAAGATAAAAAGAATAACAGCCATAGCGCAGACAAGAAGAGAAGAAGCGGGGATACCTGCCCAGCTCTTGGCGTGGACGCTGTCGCAGAAGGCCGCAAAAACAATGAAGAGGATACAGGAGTTGCTGAGGGTACGGAAGTGGCCTTGCAAAAGGGGCTTGAGAGCGGAACGCTCCCACCAGACGGGGCGCAGGAGCTGGCCAAGGAGGAGGGGGAGAATGATGATAAGGAAGAGCTTGCCAAAAATAGAGCTGACGGGAGGGAGCTGGGCGTCTGCCACGGAAAAGAGAAGGAGGACCCAAAGGGGCGTGAGGAAGACGCCGGCAAAATTGGAGAGGACGGTATTAAAAATGGCGGCAGCGGTATCGCCGCGGGCAGCGCTGGTGAAGCTGGCGGCGCTGGAGATGGTGGTGGGCAGGATGCCTACGAAGAGGAGACCTTTCCAGAGGTCCGCGGGGCCCGCCCAGAGCGCCTCTCCGCTCCATGCGATACCGAAAGCAATAAAGGCAGAGAAAAGGAAGACCCATGCCTGAGTAAAAAGATGAACCGGCCATGAGACGATGCCCCCTGCCAAGGCCCTTGAAGAAAGAGACAGGCCTTGCATGAGGAAGATGAGAAAGATGGCGACATTTGCCGTGAGGTCAGCGCGGAGAAGCCCGCCCTTGCGGCCAAGGTCCGGCAAGGCGAAGGCGAGCAACGCGACAGCAAAAAGACCTAAGCTGAAGCTGTGACGAGAAACGAAAGAGGGGAGGGCGTTCATGCCGAGGGGTTGGCGAGCTTGCTCTGAGAGGCTGACGGGGATTGGGGCACGGAGTCCAGAAGAAGGATTTCCAGCTTGGGGATTTTCAGCACAAAATGGTAGAGGACAAAGGCGGTGCCGATAGTCATGAGGGCACTCCAGACGATATCGGAGACAAAGTGCGCCCCCGCAGCCATGCGGGCCACTCCGAGGATGGCACCAAAAACCAAACAAGCAAAGAGGCAGAGAAAGGCGAGACGAACGCGCCGCAAGCGGTAGTAGAAGTAGCCGAGAACGAAGGTGAAACCAATCGAGGTGTGCCCACTGGGAAAGGATTTGCCCTTAGTGCCGCGGATGAAGGGCTCCACATACTTTTCCTGGCCGCCAAATTCTACGATTTCGCGAGGGCGGGGACGTTGCCAGTTGTCCTTGAAGAGCGAATTAACGAGGAGGCCAGGGCCGATGAGGGTGGTGAGGAGAATAAAAAGACCGTAGCGGATGGAGAGGCGATTTTTCTTAAAGCGTATATCATAAAAGAGCAGACCGAAGGCAGCCGCAATGATACCTGCCGTGAGAAAGGGGACTACCTTATACAGGAAAAGCCAGAAAGGCTGCTGACCGACAGGCCACGGGCCATCGGGAGAATCCGGAAAATAAAAAAAGTGCGCGTAGATGAGATCTACGGGAGATTTCCAGAAAATGAGGGTCCCGACGAGGGCTACAGCCAGTAGGCAAACCAGCTCAAAGCGCTTGAGCTTAAGATTGAGGAGGGCCAGTTCTTTAGAGGATCGCGGCATAACCTGCGGAATCGAGCAATGAATCGATATCCAGAGGGTTGCCAAGCTTAACCCGTACCATCCATGCCTCGCCGTAGGGGTCTTTGTTAATGGTTTCGGGGGAATTTACCACAGATTCATTGACCTCAATAATTTCACAAGGGAGCGGCATGTAGAGATCGCTGGCGGCCTTTACGGACTCGACGACGCCGAAAGTCTGGCGCTTGGCGAAAGATTTGCCGACGGGAGGCAGCTCAACGAAGGTGACATCGCCGAGAGTCTCCTGAGCATAATCGGTAATGCCAATGGTGGCGGTGCCATCGGGATGGAGGCGCAGCCACTCGTGATCGGGGGTGTATTTAAGGTCGGCGGGAATCTGGCTCATGACAAAAATTGGAATAAGGATGGGCGGGAGACTGAGCAAAGGCAAAAGGAATATTTTAGCAAGTTGGCAGGGGAGGGATTACGATTCCCTGGCGAAGATGCCGATGCAGGGGGCACCCTTGGAATTTGAGCCGAGGATGCGGACAGGAGACCAGCCTTTGGGATCGAGAGCGGTGCCGTGGGGAAACTCCAGGCAGAAGCGGGCATTGGGGCTATCGGCGAGCCACAAAGCGGCGCGGGAGAAGAGCAATTCCTTCCACTCGGGGATGTTAGCGTAGGGGGGGTCGCAAAAAATGAGGTCGAAACGGGAGTCGGCAGGGGGTTGCCAGCGAAAGACATCGACGGGGAGGATTTGGCCTGCGGCGGGGGAGATGCCACAGCTTTTGGCGACCGCCTGGAGGTTTAGGCGGAGGGAAGGGAGGGTGCGCTTGTCGAGTTCGAGGAAGGTGGCGGCGCTTGCGCCACGGCTAAGGGCTTCGAGGCCGTAAGCGCCCGTGCCTGCGAACAAATCGAGAACGCGGGTGTCTTCAACGAGGGGGCCGAGGCTATTGAAGACGGCTTGGCGGAGGGCATCGGAAGCCGGGCGGAGCTGTTTGGAATGGCTCGATTTTAGTGGGATTCCTCTGGCTTTGCCGCCTGAAATTCTCATGGGAAAAATTTTTTCAAAAAAACTTCTGCGATTTTGAACGAAACGAAGGGAATTCTCTCCAAGCCATTGTAAGCAGTTCAGTTTTGCAAGTTAGAAGCAAGTTTCAGTTTCATAGTTTCAGTCTGGTTTGTAGTTTGTTAAGCAGTGGGAGAGGCCGCAGAGAAGTCTGCGGCCTCTTTCTATTTTAGAGGTTTAGAGGCTTGCGGCGGCCCTTAGCATTTTAAGGGTATCTGAGGTGGCGCGCTCAACATTGTCGGCGAGAAGGAGATCGGAGACGATAACAACGCGTTCGGCGCCTGCGACAAGGACTTGGGGGAGGGTGCGGCGGTTTATGCCACCGATGCAATACCAGGGGAGGGCGGATTTGCCCATCTCGCGGCGGAGGCGAGCGACGTCAGAGACTAATTGAAGGCCGACGGGGATGTAGTCGGGCTTGGTTTGGGTGGGGAAAACGGGGCCCGTGACGAAATAGCTGAGGAGGCCATCGGGGAGGGAGAGGGCTTGGCGGGCTTGTTCGAGGGAGTGGGTGGAGAGGCCGAGAATGCGGTGGGGGCCGAGGGCAGCGCGGGCTTCGGAGACGGGGGTATCTTCCTGGCCGATATGGAGGCCCGCACCCTGAATGGAGAGGGCGAGGGGGAGGTCGTCGTTGATGATGAGGGGAACGGCAAACTCCTGGCAAATGGGGGCGACGAGGCGGGCGAGGCGGGCGCGGTCTGCGGGGGATTCTTTTTTTGCCCTGACCTG